>JBKCDO010000167.1:0-24125 GCA_046304755.1 Flavobacteriales bacterium | reverse complement strand
GTGATATTTCAACCAAAGTATTGGGCATGTCGGAGCTTTATTTCCCGATGGTGGAAGAGTACTTAGCGAAGTACGACATCCCGCTGGAAATGAAATACCTCTCCATCGTGGAGTCCGCACTCAACCCCGTGGCTATTTCACGCGCAGGAGCCGGCGGTCTGTGGCAATTCATGGTGGGTACCGGTAAAATGTACGGCCTGGATGTTTCCAGTTACCAGGACGAACGCTTCGATCCATACAAATCAACCGACGCCGCTTGTCGATACTTGAAATCGCTTTACAAAACATTCGGTAATTGGGAGCTTGCTCTGGCTGCTTACAACAGCGGACCGGGTAACGTAAACAAAGCCATTCGCCGCTCCGGAGGCAAAAAAGACTTCTGGGCCATTAAGGCATTTCTTCCCAAAGAAACACAAGGCTACGTGCCGGCATTCATCGCCGTGAATTACGTGATGAACTACGCCTCGGAATACAATATCTACCCGAAAAAACCACTGATTACCTTCTTCGAAACAGATACCGTTGGTGTTTCAAAACGCGTTGATTTCAAAGCATTGGCCCAGGTTATCGATATGCCCGTTGAAGACATTGCTTTTCTCAATGGCACTTACAAGCTGAAAGAGATTCCGGAGAATGGTCAAAAGCATTACCTCATTTTACCCGTCTCGAAAATCGGCTTGTACATGGCCAATGAAGATGTCGTTTATGCCCAAAGTGAAATCAAACGCTACGAACCTGAATTAGTGGCCAGCACCTCCAACACCGTTCAGGAAGGAACAGAGGGAAAGGTGGTTTGGGAAACAACCTGGAAATCACACAAGGTGAAAAAAGGGGAGTCGCTGGGTTCAATTGCTGATAAGTACAACGTGTCGCTCGCCGACCTGAGAAAATGGAATAAAATCAAATCGTCTCGCATCGTGCCCGGACAAACATTGAAGGTTCAGTCGAAAACCAAAAAGGTTATTTACGAAGAGAAAAAGCCTGTCACGACCACACAGGAAGAAGCTCCTGTAGCCACTGAAACCAAAGAGTCCGGAGAAGAGGAAAACTACCGCGAATCATCCGAAACTACAGCTGCGACTTCAGAAAAGACAGCCGCAACCGCCAAAACAGGTGAACCGAAGTTCAAGTATTACACAGTGCAAAAAGGGGATACGCTTACGAAAATCGCCTCGGCAAAAGGGGTAACTGTGAATGACATCAAAACACTCAACAAGGGTTTGAAAGAAAACAAACTCGCTGTTGGACAAAAAATAAAAATCAAGCAAATCTGATTGTAAAAGAGCCGCTCCAGTAGCGGCTTTTTTATTGAACCCTTTTGTGCGCAGGCCCGTATAATGTCCGTCATGAAATCCATTCTGCTCCTATGTGCGCTTTCATTGTTCGCCGCTTTACGCTGTGATGCACAATCGCCGTTGGAAACGGCACAGACTCATTACAACGCCGGTCGATACGATGAGGCGCTGACCGCCATTGGTGTGGCTATTTCCGTGGATCGATCTGCCGATGCCCTTTTCCTGCGAGCCAACATTCATCACAAACTGGGACATTTCACCGAAGCGCTTGATGATTATGACCGCGCAAAACTGGGAGGCTACAATGGCGATGAACTCTACCTGCACCGCGGTATATGCAAAACTTCACTCATGATGTATGAATCGGCACGCATCGACCTCATGCACTATCTGGAATACAATCCCGATGACGCGCGGCCCTATTACTGGCTTGCTTCCGTGGAATACATGAATATGGAAAACAAGTCGAGCCTCCGCTACCTCGATGAGGCGCTAGCCATCGACTCTACTTACGCCGATGCCTATTACTTGCGTGCGGCCAACATGGCTGAACTCAAGAAGATGAACCTTGCGCTGGAGGATTTTCAAAGCGCCCTGCATTATAACTCGAAGTTGCAACGCGCCAAACTCAACATGGCCGTTATTCTTATCGGTATGGGCCAATATGACAACGCCCTTGAAATGCTCTCCGAATTGCGTCTTGAGAATGTTGACTTCCTTTCTGAAGTACTCTACTACCGCGGTGAAACGCTCTACTACCTGCACGATCTGGACGGAGCCTGCACCGATTGGAGCGACAGTGCCGGAATGGGTGACCGCGACGCACAGCAAAACCACAAACGGGTTTGCGCCGAGAAAGGAAAGCTTAAAAATAAAAAGCGCACCTACTTCCAGTTTTAACGCGGACTATCCCACGCCGGCCAATCCAGCGTAACATCCCAATTGGCGCGCACAGAAATTTTCCCGGAATACACATGATTGACCTCTGTGGGTGAAAATGGTTGGATGACTAGTGGGTCAACCCGACCGTTACCATTGACGTCCTCTGTAATTACGGCACTGTATTCTCCCGGAATTAACGACGGAATGAACAGCTCTGCGGTATTCAACGCTGAAGAACTCCAAACCACGCGATTCGAGCGATCCTTTAACGTAAGCACTCCTGCTCCCTTCATTGGTGGTAGTTTCACACGCACAGCGCCCAAATCTTTCGCCTCGTAAATGGAAAACTTCACGCGCAGCGTGTCGTTGGTTTTGCCGTAAATGTCGGTAAGCGCTCCAGGCATCGCAATGCACTCGTAGGTTTTGCCCGGCTTCCGCTCATGGCGTATCTCCAACCTGTCAGGATGCGATTGGCTTATAGAAAACGGTATGCTTGCGCTGTCGGCATAGACCTGAATACGCGTTGAATCGAGGCGGTCAATAACACCGTCTGCCTCAAGCACAAGCGCGTCGGTCAGGCGTTGTTTCGTATCGCCGGTAAATTTCATCCGCAGAAAAGTACGTTCAGCACCCAGCGCATTTACCTCCACCGTATCCCGTTTGAGACCGCGCAAATCAACCTCGTAGCGCAGCTTCCCGGTTTGAGGGGAAGAAGGAGACACATAGAGCGTGTCACCGCGCATCCATTGACATACCGCCATTTCATCTAACGAGCGAGCGGTGACCGGCAATTGATGAGGCGCAACATAACAGCTGAAACCACCAAGCGAGTCTATGCGGTACTCTTTGATAACCGGGATTGAATCGTTTGGAACGCTGAGCAACAAACGATGCGTCAAAGAATCACTCTGCGCATCGACTAGAACACTATCCTTCCAAACAACTGCCTCACCGGAATCCCAGTGATAATTGCCGTTTTCATCACTCAAACAACAAAGCGTGTAATGTCCCGGACGCAAATAGCGCAGCTCAAACTTTCCTGCGTCATCGGTGCGCGTGGAATACACCGGACGTGCCTCTTTGTTCCAAAATGTCGCTGCAGAATCGTAAAGCAGCACTTTCATTTTCACGGCGGGCGCATCCAGAAGGGCGTCCTTCACGCTGCCCCTGCAGCGCAGCGAATCAACTTCTGCGCCTGTACTAAACACATAGGCAAAATCAGGCAGCGCGTTGCCTTCATTCAAATCACTGATTGCATTACCAAACTGAAACGTATACGTCGTATTCGCTCTCAGTGTGTCATCCCAACTCACCACCATCGAACGCTGCTTCAACTGCACGCGCGGAGCCTTGCTCAAAGGCGGCGATACCAACAGCTCTTGTTGCACATTGCGCAGCTGGATGTACTCATCAAAGGTGACTTGAAAAGACGATTGATCAAACCACACCGAAAGTGAATCCGGATTTACGTCCAATACCCGCGGCGGCAGCGTGTCCTTCGTTCCACCTGAAACCGAGCGCACCTGAGCGCAGCCGGCCAACAGTGCACAACAAACAGTAACCCACAAGTGGTTCTTATTAAGCATGCGAAGCCTCCTCCAGTAATCGAACCCAAGCGCCGAGATAATCAACGTCGTCGTGAGTGAAATCATTCAGGTCGGCACTATCGATATCCAATACCGCCATGACATCGCCATGCGTATTGCGCACGGGCAGTACAAGTTCCGATTTCGACAATGCGCTGCACGCAATGTGCCCCGGAAACTCCTCTACGTTGGGTACGAGCAACGGCTCATTGCGTTGCCATGCTGCTCCACAAACGCCCTTACCGCGGGCAATGCGCGTGCAGGCAATGGGCCCTTGGAAAGGCCCAAGCACAAGTTCTTCCCCTTTTACAAGGTAAAAACCCACCCAATGAAAACCAAAAGCCTCACGGATAAGCGCTGCCATATTCGCCGCATTGGCAATGAAATCCGTTTCACCCGCAAAGAGCGCCTTCACTTGCTGCGTGAGCGCTTCGTAGCGCTCAGCGCGTGAGGATTCGCGATTGAAAACCAGGGTTTCTGCCATGGTGCGAATTTAATGGGACAACTATCACCTGCGAACGTTGTTTGTTCGACAGCCTCACCGCTATATTTGAACCGTTCCTGCAAGAACTACCGAGAGGTAAATTTGTAAACCGAAATTCAATCATAATTTCAATCGCCGGTAAGCGATTATCGGCGCAAAACCTAAAACAATGTCAAGTACCACCTTTGCGCAACGCCACATCGGACCTCGTCCGCACGAAGTGAGCTCCATGTTAAAGACCATTGGCGTTTCATCTGTTGATCAACTCATCGACGAAACCGTGCCCGCCATCATTCGCAATCAAAACCCACTCGCCATTGGCAGTGGATTGGCTGAACATGAGTTTCTAGCCCTCATGCGCGAAAAGGCTTCGAAGAATAAAGTGTTCAAGAGCTACATGGGCTTGGGTTATCACCCGACCATCGTTCCATCGGTTATTCTGCGCAACGTATTGGAGAATCCGGGTTGGTACACGGCTTACACGCCATATCAAGCGGAAATTGCTCAAGGCCGTCTGGAAGCGCTGCTCAACTTCCAAACCATGGTAAGCGACCTCACGGGCTTACCTATCGCCAACGCTTCGCTGCTCGACGAGGGCACAGCGGCAGCCGAGGCCATGATTTTGTTTCTGCACAGTTTGTCGAAAGAAAAAGACCAAGCCGGAGCAAACAAGTTTTTTGTTGACCACGAAGTGTTCCCACAAACCGTTGACGTATTGCGTGGCCGCGCCAAGCATTTGAAAATCGAGTTGGTATTTGGTGATTACGCTACTGCATCTTTCGATCAGAGCTACATCGGAGGAATGGTGCAATACCCAAACAACAGCGGTCAAATCAACGACTACAAACAATTTGCTGAGCGCATGCATGCTGTAGGCGGATTTGTCTCCTGTGCAGCCGATATCCTATCGCTCACGCTTATCACGCCTCCGGGCGAATGGGGTGCTGACATTTGCTTCGGAAACTCACAACGTTTCGGTGTGCCGATGGGATTCGGTGGGCCGCACGCTGCGTTCTTCTGCGCAAAAGATGAATTCAAGCGCAACATGCCGGGCCGTATCATCGGTGTATCGAAAGACCGTCACGGCAACATGGCGCTGCGCATGTCACTACAAACACGCGAGCAACATATTCGTCGTGAAAAAGCAACCAGCAACATTTGCACAGCACAGGCGCTGCTGGCCGTGATGGCCTCATCGTATGGTGTCTATCATGGTCCGGACGGTATCAAGAAAATCGCAACCCGCATTCATGAGCGCGCCAATCAACTGGCTGCCGCACTGGGCAACGCACAAATCAATACGGCCTATTTTGACACACTCAAGATCAAGGTGAGTGATAGCGAAGCCCTTCGCAAATCAGCGGAGAGCAAGGGTATCAACCTGCGTTATTTCAACGATGGTCATGTCGGTATTTCCATCAACGAACTCGCTAGTGATGCTGATGTTGCGGAGTTGATTGCGCTCCTTGGCGGTAAAGCAACCAACAGCAACGGTCATGCATTGAAAGGGTTTGAGCGCACTTCTTCTTACATGACACACCCGGTGTTTAACACCCATCGCAGTGAAACTGAAATGCTGCGTTATCTGAAAAAATTAGAGAATAAAGATTTGTCATTGGCCCACGCAATGATTGCTTTGGGTTCATGCACCATGAAGCTCAACGCAACCTCGGAAATGATGCCATTGACATGGACAGAGTTCGCCGACATTCACCCGTTCGCGCCATCGAATCAAGCACAGGGTTATGCGGAAATCATCAGCGAGTTGCACGATGATTTGTGCAAATGCACGGGCTTCCAGGGGATGTCATTGCAGCCGAATTCAGGCGCTCAAGGTGAGCTCGCGGGTCTGCTTGTGATTATGGCTTACCACGAAAACCGTGGCGATCATCATCGTAATATCTGCCTGATTCCAAGTTCTGCGCACGGAACTAATCCTGCGTCAGCCGTGATGGCCGGTTTGCAGGTTGTTGTTGTAAAGTGCGATGAAAACGGTAACGTTGACGTCGTGGATTTGGCGGCGAAAGCGCAACAACACAAAGACAACTTGGCGGCGCTGATGGTGACATATCCAAGTACTCACGGCGTGTTTGAAGAAGCCATCAAGGACATTACGCGCATCGTTCACGACAATGGCGGCCTTGTGTATATGGATGGCGCCAATATGAATGCTCAAGTGGGATTGACCTCTCCGGGTAATATCGGAGCCGATGTGTGTCACTTGAATTTGCATAAAACGTTCGCCATTCCGCATGGCGGTGGTGGTCCGGGTATGGGTCCGATTGGGGTGAACGAGAAGCTTGTTCCTTTCTTGCCGGGCAACGTTCACATCAAAACCGGCGGACCACAGGCAATCAATGGTGTGTCAAGCGCACCATTTGGCAGCGCGCTGATTCTCTTGATTTCCTATGGCTATATCAAGATGTTGGGGGGCGCTGGCGTAACTGATTCAACGCGCTATGCTATCCTGAATGCAAACTACATGAAGGCCCGTTTGGACGGACACTACCCTGTGCTCTACACCGGCAACAATGGCCGTGTTGCACACGAGATGATCCTCGATTGCCGTGACTTCAAAAAGGCCGGTGTTGAAGTGGAGGATATTGCGAAGCGCTTAATGGACTACGGCTTCCATGCGCCAACTGTATCGTTCCCTGTTGCGGGCACCGTCATGGTTGAGCCAACAGAAAGTGAGCCCCTCGCCGAGCTTGATCGCTTCTGCGATGCCATGATCAGCATACGCAAGGAGATTGCGCAAATCGAAGCCGGGCTTGCCGACAAGGCTGATAACGTGCTGAAGATGGCTCCTCACACTGCCGCAGAGTTGACCGCAGACCAATGGAATCACGCATATTCTCGTTCACAGGCGGCCTATCCAATGGCCGGTCTTCGCGAGAACAAATTCTGGACATCCGTTGGTCGCGTCGATAATGCTTACGGAGACCGCAACCTTGTGTGCACCTGCCCTCCTATGGAACTTTACGAGCAGGCCACAGCCTAAGTGATTCCTACCGCGTACTGCACAGTGCCGTGTTGATGAAATTCATGCGGCGATGAAGGAAAATGTTGGAAATTGCAAGCCAAATCATTTTCCATTTTTCGCATGAAACAATTGCTATCATTTTTGTTGATGTGCCTGAGCACGTTGGCTGTTGCGCAGATTACTGAAGTAAGAATCAACGAGCTCGATCCCGATCAACCGGGTGCAGACACGCAAGAATTCATTGAATTATTTGGCGCTCCCAACTTGCCACTCGATGGGTTGGTGTTGGTGTTCTTCAGTGGTTTTGATGACTTGGCTTATGACGTCTATGATTTAACCGGTCAAACAACCGATGACGGCGGTTTCTTCGTCTTGGGAAATCCGGATGTGCCGAATGTAGACATGTTGCTCAATCCATCAGCAAACGGTTCCATCCAAAACGGTCCTGACGCAATTGTTCTCTATGAGGGTTCTGCCGCTAGCTGGCCACTGGATAGCCCTGCGATTTCGGATGGTGTCGTTGATGCCATTGTTTATGGCACGGCTGACCCGGAAGACGTTAGCTTAATTACCCTACTCACGCCGGGCCAAACGCAACTGGATGATATCGGTAACTCTCCCACATCGTTCTCTCGCGTGCCGGATGGTGGTAATCCATCCGATCTGGCGTCTTATATCGTGCAAGCGCCTACTCCCGGCTTCAGCAATCAACCGGCATGCTCAGGGGCTCAGGTAATTCTCAACAGTGGAGTACTTGAACAATGTATTGATTCAACCTATCAGCCAATCGGAGTAACAACCAACAGTGTGTTTGGTGACACCTACGTTTACGTGCTGGCCGATACGGCAGGCCTCATTCTGGAATCCAACGATATTGGCGTGTTTGATTTGAACACCTATGCAGAAGGTGTTTTTGAAATCTGGGGTGTTTCCTACAACGGCACGTTGGAAAGTGGGGCGCTAAATGTTGGTGCCGTGCTCGATAGTGCTTCTGCATCAGAATGCTTCTCGCTGTCTACTAACGCTATCAGTATCGTTCGGCAAGACTGTCTATCCACCGGTTGTGATGCCGGCGTTGTGACGCTCGACAATGGCTTGGCATACATCAGCTATTGCCTTCAGGATGCACCGGGCACGTTGACTTTCGAGCATACGATTGAAGGTACAGCCAATCAATACCGCTACTTTTTGACCAATGCTAATGACCAGATTTATCAAGAGATTGCCGGAACAACTTTCAATGTGAACAATCTCCCCGTCGGCGAATACCACCTCTACGGTGTTTCATACTTCGGGAACTTGCAGCCACTTACCATTCAGCCGGGCGACAATATTCTCGGCGTGTTAGCGGATGGCGGTTGCGCCGCGATATCCGAGAATTACATTGATATCCGCAACCTGGATTGCATTCCAGGTGACGGTTGTAATCGCGTGATTATCTCTGAATATGTTGAAGGCCTCGGAACCAACAAAGCCATCGAGCTTTACAATGCTACGCCATTCCCTGTTGATTTGGCTGACTACGATTTATTCTCTTACAACAACGGAGACACAGCGTTTATCGTGCTTGATACCCCCACAGGCACTCTCCCTCCCGGTGAAACCTATGTAGTATGCAGCTCTCAGGCAAGTGCTGAATTGCTGGCTATTGCCGACAATAGCACGGCTTCCATGACCAATTTCAACGGAAACGATGCAGTAGTATTAACCTACAACCTTGAGGCGATTGACATCATCGGAGTTATCGGAGATACCGTAAACCAATGGAACTTCGGGTTGGCTTCTACCAAAGACCAAACCCTGCGCAGAAAGTTTGAAGTTACCGGACCAACAACAAATTGGGAGCTTTCAGCCGGACAGTGGGAAGTGTTTCCGGTCAACGACTTTACCGGCCTCGGTACACACAGTGCCCAAGTCTGCTCGCAACAGCCGTATTTGACGTTCTCTCAAACAGCCATACAGGTGAATGAGGGGATAAGCGTTTTCTCTATACAGGTTGACGCTTTCAACATCGTCGGAACGACCAACGTCCTGGTTGACATGATTCAAGGAACGGCCACCGAGGGGGTAGATTTTACCAATGCATTCCCTGTGCAATTTGAGTTTACACCCGATTATACACAAGGCACCATTCTCATTGAAATCGTGGATGATGACATCGAAGAAAATATCGAAACGTTCACGCTGACTATGATTGAAGCAACGGGTCAGGCTGTATTCGTGAATCAATTTATCTCGGTCAGCATCATAGACAACGATCAAAGCTATCCGTTCTATCCGATTGCTACGATAACCTCTCAAAATGCACTGGGTGTGCTGGATAGTATCAACACCTACTGCGCCATTGGCGGTATTGTGCATGGTATCAACTTTAATCCAAGTGGGCTGGAATTCACCTTGATTGATCCAACGGATGGAATCAAAGTGTTCTCACCAAGCGACAACCTAGGCTATACACCAGCCGAAGGCGACAGCCTTGTTGTCTATGGACGTGTAGATCAATTCCAGGGGTTGGCTGAATTCTTTCCGGATTCATTGTTCCTGATTGATAGTGGTAATGCTTTGGAAACACCTGTATCTGTGGGTGAGTTGGGAGAGGACAATGAAAGTCACATGGTTCTTTTCGAGTGTGTGACCTTAGTCGATCCAACGCAATGGAATCCCGTTGGAAGCGGGTTTGATGTTGATATTACAGATGGTGTAAACACGAACACGATGCGCGTCGACTTCAATACCGATGTCTACAATTCGCCTGCCCCCGAAGGACATTTTACCGTGGTAGGTATTGGCGGACAATCGGATGAAACCTCACCATACAACCTTGGTTATCTGTTTTATCCTCGCTATGTGGACGACTTCTCGAACAGTGTGGTATCCTCCTTCACCATGCCGAGCACCATTGACTATACCGATAATGGAGCTACAGTATCTTTTGTAAGTACCGGATCTGTGGGAACCTATGAATGGAACTTCGGAGATGGTACCAATGCCACGGACGCTTCATTCGATCATGCCTACAGCTACGATTTTCTTGCGGCTAATTCGGATGTGACTGTATCCCTCAGCACAACCATTAACGGGTGCACGGATGTGGCGTCTTTAACGGTACCCGCCATCTATCAACTTTCGGTAGTAGAAAATACCTCTGCCTTTAATCTCTATCCCAATCCCGCAACCCATCGCATCACGCTGAATACAACCGGCGCAGCCAATGGGTGGTCGATTGTGGATGTTGCCGGACGTACGGTATTGAGCGGATCAACAAGTTGGTCAGGCTCCTTGGATATCTCTCTGGAGAATCTCTCTACCGGGCTCTACCAATGCCGCATTTTCCAAGGCAATGAAACCCATTCCATTGCTTTGATAAAAAATTAATTCATTCATAATATCCATACAAAGCCGTCCTTCGGGGCGGCTTTTTTCATAAAAAATCAGGGTTGATGCAATCTTTTGGTAAATTGTCTAGTCTTCACCATGTAGGTGTTTGCATGTATTCTGTCGAATAGCGTCGGTGCGCAATGCGATACTGATTATTTTCACAGTCCGTTGAGCCGATTCAACCTTTGAAAGAGTTCAATTACACATGTTAATTACTGCCACGATTGATTGCGTAATTGCTGCTTGACCAATCGTATACTTGACATCCATTGACCCGGTAAAAACAACCGATGATTCGAATAAAGCACAAACTTGACAAGCTCATCATCGCTCTTGCGACGATGATTGGTTTATTGGTTTCGTCCCATGCGACAGCTACCGTGCTTGGGGGAAATATAACGTGGCGGACGCTGGGTGGTGACCAGTATGAAATTTCACTTCACATTTATATGGATTGTTATGGTGTGGTTGATACACTTACACCACCTAACTTCGATGCAAGTTTATATCCTTCAAGCCTAGATCTCATTTTTAACTCAGGCTGCGGTACGGCGAGTTCTTTCTCAACCGCCATCGCATTTTTATCTTCTCAGCAAGTCTCTGATGTTTGTCCTGAAGAAATCGGCGAAACAACTTGTGATTCCCTTGGAAACTCAATTCCCGGTGTACGGCAGCTACTCTATCGAACAGTAGTTACGCTTGCGCCGAATTGCACTTGGACAATCATCTGGAATGAGTTTAACTGGAATCTTCAATACCTCAATATGCAAACCGTTTTCAATCAGCGCGCCGTAATTCGCACGGTATTGAATACCGGTTTTGCATCAATCCCCGATTCGCCAACAATCACTATCGATCCGGCACACTCACCTGTACGGTATTTCTGCATGGAAGAACAAGAACGCGATACGATTGAATTGGCCGTTCCCGCCGGCGTTATTGCAGACGTAACCTTAGCCACCGCTCCGTCGACCTACAACACAAACAATGGCAATATTCAAGATGTCCCGGGATACTCGGTTCCCGCCGGTTTTCTATTTGCACCTCCCGCTTCCACATTAGATACTCTTTATTGGAGCCCTCCATTATCAACGCCCGGTTATTACATTCTCCCATTCAAAATTGATGTAATCTCTGGAGGCAATGTCATCGGCACTATATACGAAACCAGGACAATCGTGCTGCGTAACTGTGGCGCAATGCCAACTGAATTCGAAAATGCGGCTTCCGGATTAATTACGGGATCCCCTCTGACATTGATAAATGGTAACCAGATAAAGGTATGTGCGGGGGACTCGTTAATCTTCAGTGTAACTGCAGGAAACTTCGACGCGGTCCTTGGTGAATACTCTCAACAAAATCTAGATGTAACTTACTCCTTTAACCCCCCGGCACCCGGCCTTTCCGCTCTGACCATGACCCAAGTCGGGGCGAATCCCACCACAGCCACATTTGCGCTTTTGACCACCGCGGCTATGACTTCCAATACCCCCTATCAGCTCGTCATTCGCGCAGAGGAAGCCAATACCTGTGAGACGCCAACTTTTGATGAAATTACCGTCGATTTAATCATTGCTCCAAGCGTCCGCCTATTCAATAACGACACTACCATCTGTTCTAATGTGCCCATGACACTGCAATCCTCCGGGCTTCCCGGGCCGCAGTATTCGTGGAGTGTAGTTTCCGGCGATCCCGGGGCGGCGTTTACCGGTGCCGCTATTCAAAACATTTCACCGGATAGCACCACAACGTATCAAGTCACGGCAGCCGGAATTGACCCGGCTTGTCCATCCCTGGAAACGGTGACGGTGTCCGTGCCGTTGCATCGACTGGTCATTACCGCTATTGATGAATCCTGCGGAACTCTTGGAGGTGCGAACGTGACACCTATTGGAACCAATACGGGTGGATTCAGTTATACCTGGTCAACAACCAGCGGGAGTGGAATTGCAGCCGGTGCGCAAAACCAGTCGACTTTGGAAGGCGGTGATCCTGAAATAGACTACACCGTTACAGCAACCGAAAATTTATCCGGTTGCTCTATTTCTGAAACCGTAAGCATCGGAGAAACCACCGGCCCGGAGTTCACCCTTTCCTACCCTAATCCTGTCTGTGAGGGTTCGACCGTTGATGTTACCATGACGTTCACTGCAGGCCAAGGCCCGTTTGATGTTTGGACCATTACAGATCCCGCTTCATCACCAATACCTGATTACAGCAATCAGAATAGCCCATTCGTTTTCCAAGTGTCCACAAGCTCGGCTATTCAGATTCAAAGCGTACGCGATGCAAATGACTGTACTTCAGAGAGCGGCACGGTTCCCGTTCCCATCACCTTTGTTACACGACCGTTTATTACATCCTCCCTAAGCGCAACGTCAAATGGCAACGCACTAACTGCTCCAATTGAACAGTGTATTGATACCCCGCTGGAGTTAGTGTTAGACCATAGTGACAATAACAGCTATAGCGTAGTTTACTCCATAAACAACGTCAACCAGGCGGCCATTACTGTTGCCGATGGCGGTGTCATTGATGTTGCTGATCCAAGTGCTGCAGGGACCTACACCTTCGATATCGAATCTGTGAGCTATTTAACCGCGCCTCAATGTCCAAGTACCGACATGCAAAACGCGGTTACCGTTGCCGTTGATGTAGAGGAAAAGCCTACCGCTGCGATTCCGGCTGGACCTGTTTCCGCTTGCTCAGGAAACTCTCAACCCGTGCAAGTAACCCTCACCGGAACAGGACCTTGGACGGTTGAATATACCCGCGATGGTGTTGTTCAGGCACCAATAGCAGGGATTTGGAGTAGTCCGTATACCATGATTCTAAGCGTTGCCGGAACTTACTGTATCACTGAAGTGACGGACGCGAACTGCAGTAATCCTATTGCAGGAGAGTGCATTGACTTCATTATTAACAACGCCCCTACACTGGTCGACTTCACCGTGAACACGATTGCTCCTGCACCGACAGGAGCCGGGGCTGTGGATGTTTGTCAAGGAGACCCTATTCTTATCGAGGTCAATGTGGCGAATGTACCCGCTGCTTCTGCAAACAGCGTGACCTACGTGTTTGCGGATAATCAGAGTCTCGGGTTCGGTGTTGAAAACAGTCAGTCTATAGCCTATTCTAATAACACTTATATACCCACAACCGACTTCACGCTGACGCTGCAGAAAATTTACCTGTCTGCAGCGCCCGCATGTTCAACAGATGTCGATTTGGATATCGACATCAATTTGCGCAACAACATCACCCTCTTTTCGGTTGACACTATTTGCGACGCATTTGCGGAAACCTATACTATTGAATACACCCTTGCAGATGGTGTAGCGCCTTATTCCGCTGTTGCGGGCAGCGACGCCGGTGCATTCGTCGGTAGTGTGTTTACAACGGGGCCGCTCTTATCGGGGGGACTTGGTGGAACCTGGACATTCCGCGACGCCTACAACTGCAATCAAATCACCGAAATCGATCCGGGGCATAGCTGTCCGGTAACTACTGACGCCGGTGAAATGTCGAATACACCGCTTGCACTTTGCTCAACTACAACTCCAGGCCAAGCAACCGCAACTCAACCGGCAACCGACCAATACAATCTTGACGGCAATGATGAGGTGATGTTCGTGTTGCACTCCAACCCGAACGCCATTCTCGCTAGCGAAATCGCACGCTCCTGCGGTGATCCCATATTTGGTGATGTGAATACTCCGCTGAGCTTTGGCGCTGCTTCTGCTCCGGGCACTGTTGTCAGCGGCACCACCTATTACATCTCCTGCGTAGCCGGTAATGACGACGGAGCAGGCTGCGTCGATGAGGCACATCCCAATACCCGTTTCTCTTCTACGCAACAACCGGTGACTTGGTATGAAGCCGGAACCGCAACGCTCACGGCAACGGCGGCGACCGATGCCTGTTCAGGTCAAACCGTGCCTTTGGAAGTGGCCTTCACCGGTGCGGCGCCATGGACGTTTGAATACAGTATTGACGGGACAAATCAGCCCGCTGTAACTGTCAATCTCGCCAACCCTTATGCGCTGAGTGTCGGGCAAAGTGGAACCTACGCGCTTGTTTCTCTCAGTAACTCAACCAATAACTGTCCGGGAACAGTTTCAGGATCAGAAAGCGTTACCATTCATCCCGCCCCTGCTGTAACCATGAGCGCAGATGCCACTATTTGTGGTGGTGCACAACATTGCTTCGACCTTGATTTTACCGCCGGCACAGCGCCGTTTACCATTGTAGTGAATGTGCCCGGTGTTACCGCCAATGAAACCGTAAACAATCTCACAGCAACAGCGCAGTATTGCGATGATGAGGAAGGGTTGTATCAAATTCTACAAATCACCGACAACTTCGGGTGCACATCGACTCCAACTGCTGAAGCATCCATTGATGTCTACCCCATAGCTAATGCCTCTTGGGTCGTTGCCACTGAAAGCTATTGCCCGAATGAAACCGCCATCACTGCTGAATTCGTAACCTCCGGTGATGGGCCATTCGTGATTGATTTGCAAGGTCCGGATCCTGCGAATCCACCCGTGATCACGAACAATGAAATCACGATTAACCAACCCGGCGATTACACACTGGTGTCAATTGAAGATACACACGGTTGTATTGTAGCCCTGAATGATGTGTTTACTGCTGTTGAACTCACCGTGCCTGATGCCGATGCCGGCGCAGACGTTGCGCAATGCGCAGGTCTAGCCCTAACAATAGGCACGCCCGCAATAGCCGGAATAACCTACAACTGGACAGGAACGCTGGCCATTCCGGGTGGGCAAAGCACCGTGGCGGAACCAAACCTGACCATCAATAACATTGTCAATAGCCCCTACACATACACGCTCACCGTTTCAAACGGCGATTGCGAGGATACGGACGATGTTGTGGTTACCATACAACCTGTTCCTTTTGTGAATCTCACTACCAGCGACAATATTCTCTGTTACAACGCGCCGAATAATGTGGCAACACTTACCGCTACAGGCCAGCCGACCTATACCTACGCATGGACTCCTTCGCCATCCATAATGAGCGCAATAGACCAAGCGGTAATCGATGTTGACCCCTCTGCAAACGAAGTGTTCACGCTGATAACCTCAGAAGATTTCGGAAATGTCGTGTGTACTACCGAAAATGAAATTTCCATCTTCGTTGGTCCTGAACTGGAAATCATCAACCTCATGTATCCCGATCAAATGTGTGCCGGGGAATGCATTGATGGAACTGAAATTGAGTTTGCACCTCTTGGTGAATTTGATGGTATTACGGCCACTATTGACGGCAATAGTTTGTCTGTTCCTATTTGCTTCGATGATCCGCAACAACACCAGCTTCTAATTGTCGATGCAGAAGGTTGTGAAGCCACGGCTGACTTTACCATCACCGTTCGTGATGAAGAGGTTGTGATGATCAATACCGATCAAGTCTATCCTTTCTGCTATGCCGATAATGACGGAACAGTGCTCGGCTACAATCCGGATGCGACACTTTATATTCTCAGCGAAAACGGATTCAATATTGATGTCCTGACTCAACCGCCTTTCCTCTTTGAAAACCTTTCGATTGGAACATATGATGTAACTATCAATGTGCAACTATCCAACGGACAAGTATGTACCAAAGACACCACGTTCTCTATTGAGGCGGATTCTCCGGAAATTTTCCTTGACGTTGATCCACCCGCTCAGCTAGGCTGTTTCAACCAGGAAATTACTTTCACTGCGCAGCCCTCCGGTGGTGTTGGCAATTTCACCAACAACTGGTTCGGTTGTCCGGAAATTACACCTTGTCCTTTGTCAACGGGATCATCCATTGATATCGTGCTGACGCAAGACACTGTCGTTTACCTCTACAGTACCGACGCCATTGGATGTTCATCCGACACCATCAACGCTATTGGAAGCTTGTCGTCTCCTCCTGCATTGCTTGTTCAAAATGGATTGGACACCCTGGAAACGTGTCAGTACAACTGCGAAGAACTAACGGCTTATGCCACCGGTGGAACAGGTGACCTTTCGGTGGAATGGTATGAACTCGGCAACAGCACGCCATTCGTAGTTGCGGATACGGTAGAACGTTGCTTCGTAATCAATCAAATTGAGGCGTTCGAAGTACGCATGCTCGATGGCGGATGTGCCACAAGCTTATTGGTTGATACCCTTTGGGTGAATGTGCACGACACTCCTGAACCTGTCATGGATGCAGATGAGCCCGGCAATTGTTATCCGGACACGATTCGATTCAGCTATGCGCTCCTAGATCCCACCTATAATGATGCTACAAACTGTGTATGGAATTTGGGCAACGGTTCTTTCGTAGAATACTGCGGAGATACCAACGTAGTGTACACGGCGGCGGGTGAATTCTTCCCGACCTTCACCATGACCTCTGAATTCGGCTGCGAAGCAACGGATACACTCAACAACCCGATTATCATTCGCGGGTATCCCGAAGTGGACTTCACATGGTCTCCTCAGCCAATCGACGTGCTCAATCGCGAGGTGCGCTTCCAAAACCTGACCGCAGGAGCGGACAGTATCTATTGGGACTTTTATAGCGCGGGTGAAAGCACAAACCCCAATCCGTTTTGGACATTCCCTGATATTGAAACCACCACCCCGTATGTGGTGTGTTTGACAGCGGGAAATGAGTACGGCTGTTTGGATACTCTTTGCCAGGATATTTTCGTGGAAAACGTGCTGCAGGTCTTTATTCCGAATACCTTCTCTCCTGATGGCGACGGTTTGAATGATGTATTCTTGCCGGTTGTCAATGGTGAACTCGATGGCTCTTATCGCTTCTGGGTCTACAACCGCTGGGGCGACACAGTGTTCTACACGGAAGAGGTGGGCAAAGCGTGGACCGGTGGATACGATGGTAATACCTACTATATCCCGGACGGCTATTACCTCTGGAAAGTGCAGGTGGAATCACTTGAAACCGGCAAACTCGAAACGTATTCGGGAAATGTGTTTATCGTTCGATAGCACGCGTCCAAAATCCTTTTTTCTGAGGGCGGGCAACTTTTATCCTTTAAAAGGCATCATCCTCTTTGCTGTGTCCTATGACCGACCTTGAATTAGTGCATCGATGCATGAAGGGTGACCGCACCGCTCAACAAGCCTTGTGGAAGTCCTACTCCGGCAAGATGTACGCCGTTTGCCGGCGCTATTTTGATCACGAAGAAGATGCTCAAGATGCGTTGCAAGAAAGCTTTATCAAAGTCTATGGTCGTTTGGATCAATGGCGCGGACAGGGACCTTTGGGAGCCTGGATTCGGCGGATTGCAGTGAATACCTCACTCAATCTCATCAAAAGCAAAGCCCATCAAAAGACATGGGCTGTTGATGAAGCCGAGACACTCTCTGACCCTAATGCCGATGCTATCAGCCAACTGGGAGAAGAAGAGGTTATTAAACTGATTCAATCCATGCCTATAGGTTATAGAACAGTCTTTAACCTGTTTGCTATTGAAGGATTCTCTCACCAGGAAATTGCCGATACGCTGGGTGTGACAGAAAGCACCTCGAAAACACAATATTTAAAAGCCAAAAACTGGCTGAAACACAAGTTGGAAACCAACACTACACACCACCTTGAAAAACACGGATGACAATCTGCGCGACATCCTGCGCAATAAACTCAACAATTACGAAAGCGCTGTGCCTGATGCACTGTGGCAAAATGTAGCGTCACAACTTCCGAAGGTAAATGGAAACAGTGCCGCGTTTGGCCTGACTAAAATTGCAGCGATCGTAGTAGCAGGCGCGATAATTACGACCGGCGCAATTCTATTGCGCACATCGAAATCCCGGACTGCGCAAAGCTCAGCTGAAGCTCCTGCCGAAACCATTGTTACGGACACCACTGCCGTTAATCTTACTGAAAAGCCCATTGTTATTCAACAAACACAGCATACTGAAAATCGTGGGGCCATCGAGTCAACATCGCAACAAATCACGCTTCTTGTTCCAAGTAATGTTTCGCAAAACGAGCCAACCTCGACGACCATTATCGATAATCCACCGGTGATAACGAACAAACCCATTACCGAAATTGAAGCGACCTACGCGGAAGAAGAACCTATTCTGCCATCGAATAACGCGCAACAATCACCCCCCACCGACCCCCGATTCAGTGTCGTGGAAACCGATAAATCCGGCCTGACGTTTTTCTTTATCCCTCAGCATACAAGCGCCTCGCACTATCGCTGGTCGTTTGGCGACGGTGTGACTTCTGACGAACTCAGTCCTTCCCATCATTACGAAGAGCCCGGGGAATACACCGTTGAGTTGACCATCGAAGGCGTATCTCAGGTCTTCCGTCAAACAGTCAACGCTATTCCTGCACCAATTTTAGAGGCACCAACCATCTTCACCCCAAATGCCGATGGTAAAAATGACAGTTTCGACATCATGGCCCTCTCGCGCCACATCACCCTTGAAGCGGTTCGGGTTTTCAACACTTCCGGTTCGCTCGTTTTCGAGGGCGACGGAAGCACGGTTTGGAATGGCGAAGACAATCATGGAAACCCTTTGCCCGAGGGTAATTACATCTATACCCTCAAAGCAAAAGACCTTCGACAACAACCCGTTGAAAAGAGCGGAACCGTTTACCTGCGACGCTAATCCACGAAGTATATTTGCGCGAAGCAGTTTTTAACCCAAAACAGCAAAAGCCCTTAACGCTATCACACGTATGAAGAAGAATCTCCTTGTAGCCGCCATTATTTGCCTAGTCACAACCCTCAGCTTTGCTCAGGAACGTTACTACCAGGCGCCGCTCAATGCGCGCTACTCCCCGAATATGACCGAGGAAGAACTCTACAGCAAACCCTTCCTTCAAAAGATGTCCAAAGAGGATTGGGTGCGTTTCCAAAAAGATCCACGCTTCGATGCTCGTCGAGTTACAGAGCTAAAAACACAGTGGAAAGAAGAATATCAAGCTTCACGCAAACAACTGCGCACCAGCCAAACTGCGGGTGAATCCAACTGTAACTGGATTGAACCAACAAGCGACTACGAACACCCGAACACCATTCAGTGGCCCGGTAGCCCCGGTAACAGCACGGATAACTACAGTGCCGCTATCAATCTCGGATGGAACTTCAATTTCTATGGAACGAACTACAACCAGGTCGTATTAACCACCAAAGGAACGATCGTGCTCGGAAACCAAGGCTACATCGACTTTACACCATCTGCGTTCCCTGATCCTCTGGGTACAGAAACCAATCAGCAATACAACCACATCGCCGGTTTCTGGACGGATTTCGATTTCGCTGCCAGCGGTGACTTGTACTACCTGGTAACACCTGAGGCACTTTACATCAACTACATCGACGTTGGCTACTGGCCTAACTTCGGCGATAAGACCAACTCTTTCCAGATGATTATCACACCGGATGGCAGCAATGTTATCGGTGGTGGAAATAACGTGCAGTTTGTGTACCTCGACATGCAGTTTGTCAACAGCCAAATCAGCGGGGCTACCGGTGGATGTCAGGCCAACAACAACTTCGCTATCGTTGGTGCCGACCGCTCAAGCGGCACACAGCACTATGCTTTCGGTCGCTTTAACTTATGCAATTCAACGGCGTGGGATGGTCCTTACGGCGTTCAAACCAACAACCAGGATGGTGTAGATTGGCTCGACGGCCGCGTGATTGAATTCAACACCTCTGTCGCCAACTTTGTTCCGAACCAACCACCGGTAGTTATTGGTGAAGCATGCGATACGATTACGATGTGTGTTGGGGAAGAATTCGAATTCAACCTCGCGTTCACCAGCCCTGAATCCAATCAATCCACCAGCATCACCTGGACACAAAGCGGAACGGGTTTCAGTGCCACTTCCACTTCAGGAAATGCCGCCGTATTGAATAACGCCACATTCGTTGGTAGCTTAGATAACGTTGGTACTAACACGGTAACGATTACCGCAACGGACAACGGTATTCCCGCCGCGACCACGACGGTCACGTACACGTTTTTAGTAGAAGACATCATTCCGCCACCGATTGAAATTAGCGGTGTGTTGAACATCTGTGCGGGTCAAGTCACAGAATTGACCGCCACTGAAGGGTTCGACTCGTACCAATGGAGCAACGGCGACAACGGTAATGTTGCCGAAGTTTCACAACCCGGTGAGATTACGGTCGTTGGTTACTATGGTTTCTGCTCGGCTGTCGCTACGGTGGATATCGATGTGACACCCTACTTCATCCCGCAATTAGTGGGAGGTAATGAGCCGATTCAAATCTGCCCGGGTATCGATACTGTCATTTGCGTGTTGGGTGATTACGCTACTTACGAATGGCAGATTTATCCCGGCCTCGATGGCGAATTCGTTACCGGTGCTCCCCTTGATGAAGCTTGCACGCAAGTGACCGGAAACATCAATGGTAACTACCAAATTCTGGTAACCGACTCTGCCGGCTGTCAAGGCTTCAATATTAAAGTGGTGAACACCTCGCCTGCCACTCCATGCCTCACCAATGACGACAACACCGGTATCCGTTGCGATGGCTTTGAGCCCCTGGACTTCTGCGGATACTCTGTGCCTCCGGAAGACAATCTGATTATTTATGCGCTCAGCACCAACCAAAACGGCTGGCAGGGTTCATTCATCAATATCTACGTTTATCCTGCGGATGGTGGACCTACCGAAGAATACTTCCTTACCTCATTCGGTCCTCTCACACTTTTTGATGATATCTTGATTGGCGCCGGCGACAGCATGTCGATTGAATATTTTGCCAATGGCAACAACTTCCAAGGCAACTCTCTTTGGGTAATTAACTGCGGTCAATCAAGCCCAACCATTATCCCGGCCCCGCTAACCACCGGAACCGTTTGGTCCGGCGCATCAACGTGTGTTCCAACTGAGCTAACAGGAACGTGGAGTGTGGATGGTCCCGGAGGCTGGTCATTTACCAACAACTCACAAATGACTACCGTCTGGACGCCTACACAATACGGCGTCTATGAACTATGCTTTAGCAATGCAAGTTGCCCATTCGATTACTGTTACGATATCGAATACACGCAAGCACCGAGCATCACACTATCTCCCGGCTTGAGCGTAGCGCTGTGTAACGACGAAACTTCTGCGCAAACGGCAATTGTCAACGATCCTTCCGGAAATGCCACCATTTCGTGGGATGGTCCCGGGGTTACACCATCGGGAGATTTACTGTCGGCACAAATAGGACCTTACTCGGATTATACCAACACGACCATCACCGCCAACGTCACCAACGCGTGTGGCACCTACAGTGATTCCTTCAACGTATCGTACCAACCTGATGTGCCGGAGCCCTCTTTACAAGATGTACCGCTCTGCAACACGGGAAGTGTAACGCTTGATCCTATTGCATCATCACAAGACAACCCTGCCCTGCAATACGACTGGAATCCGGGCACAAATACAGGATCGACGTTAACCGTTACTTCTCCGGGGACCTACACCGTTGTGGTTTCCAATGCTTGTGATGAATCCAACCCTGCCACCGCGGTAGTTACCGGCGTTGCAGCAGCCACTATCACCAATCCCGGTGAACTTCCTGCGAATGTGTTAGAGTGTAACGACGATGCGGTAACACTTCAAGTAGAATTCTCTGCTCCCAACGGATTCTCTGATTCGGACTACTCTGCTTCGTGGACAGGTCCGGTGAATTCTTCCAACGCCACTGTGATTGCCACTGAAGACGGACAGTACTGCTACTCCGTAACCGATAACTTCAATTGTAATTCGACTGCGCAAGGTTGTGTCAACGTCAATATTTCGTCTGCACCTTCAACCGAATCGGGCAGCGCTGAAGTGCTCGCCCTTTGTCCAAACGAATGCAAGGAACTTGAAGTGATTTCGGCGGCAGAAAATCCAAGTATCAGCTGGACGACCAATTGTCCCGGTCAGGTAATCAATACGACGAGCGCTGCACTTTCCTATTGTGCCGACAATGTACCGCAAAGCTGCTTGGGTGACATTGTTGAGTTATCCGCTACCATCAGCAACGGCTGCGGATCTGCAACAGCCACATGGCAGATTCAATCGAATGCCTGCGAAGTACGTATTCCGAACGTTTTTACGCCAAACGGTGGTCAAGGCAATGACAGCTTCAAAATCGAGGGGTTAGAAAAATATTCCGGCGCTGAATTGACCGTTTTCGATCGCTGGGGAAATGCCATCTATGAAAACACCAACTACCGCAATGACTGGCGCGCGCAGGACCTTGCGGACGGAACGTATTGGTACATCTTGAAACTGCCTTACGGTATTCGCACTGAATACAAGGGAGCCATTCAGATTATTCGATAATATTCCTCTCAGTTATAAAATAGGCCATGCTCATGCGTGGCCTTTTTCTTTTCTACTTTCGCCCGGCATGAGCAAAGTAAAAACAGCATACTTCTGCCAGTCGTGTGGCACGCAATCACCGAAGTGGGTGGGTAAATGCCCTAACTGCGGCGAATGGAATTCATTTGTTGAAGAGGTCGTTCAAAAGCAGGAGACAGGCGTGGGCGGTGTGCGTTCCACGCAAAAACTTTCCAAGCCACGACCTATTCATGATTTGCAGTCCGCACAACTTCCGCGCTATCCGATTATCGATCAGGAATTGAATCGGGTTCTCGGTGGAGGATTGGTGCCCGGAAGTTTAATTCTTTTCGGCGGAGAGCCCGGTATTGGCAAGAGCACACTGATGCTGCAATTAGCGCTCAAGCAACTCAATCTGTCTGTGCTTTATGTAAGCGGTGAAGAAAGCGAAGAGCAAATACGCATGCGCGCAGAGCGCTTAGGGTTAGAGAACCCGCGCTGCCTGGTGTTGATGGAAACTTCGCTGGAAAACATTCTACTTCATGCGGAGGAAATCAAGCCCGATGTACTCATCATCGACTCCATTCAAACATTAGCTTCACAGAGCATAGAAAGTTCCCCCGGCAGCGTTTCGCAAGTACGTGAATGCGCCTCGCGCATGATGAAGTTTTCGAAGGAAACAAATACGGTTGTGTTTCTCATTGGCCATATCACCAAAGAAGGAACACTCGCCGGACCGAAGGTCCTCGAACACATGGTGGATACTGTGCTGCAATTCGAAGGTGATCGCCATCACATCTACCGCCTGATGCGCACCACCAAAAACCGCTTCGGCAGTACCAATGAATTGGGGATTTATGAAATGCAAGGGGCAGGATTGCGCGAGGTCGCCAATCCTTCCGAAATACTCATACACTCACAGACAGATGACTTGACAGGAGCTGCCATAGCAGCTACACTTGAAGGAGCGCGACCGTTGCTCGTTGAAATTCAAGCGCTGGTGAGCACAGCGGTATACGGAACTCCTCAACGCAGCACAACGGGTTTCGATGTGCGCCGCCTCAACATGCTGCTCGCTGTATTGGAAAAAAAATGCGGGTTTCGATTAGCGATGAAAGATGTGTTTCTCAACATCGCCGGGGGTATGCGTTTGGAAGATCCTGCCATGGACTTGGCGGTGATTACAG
>JBKCDO010000166.1:0-14367 GCA_046304755.1 Flavobacteriales bacterium | reverse complement strand
GTCTCGGTGAGCGGAACATCGAAATGCCTCTGTAAATTCTTCAGCTGAATCGACACCGCAGGCTGCGTTAAATCGAGCACCTCTGCAGCTTTGCTGATGCTACCCGATTTTACGACTTGTGTAAATATGCGCAGTTGATTGAGCGTGTAGTTCATAAAATTATTTTATGATATGAGTGGTAAATATAAATAATAATCACGATTCAGTGATTTCATTTTTGTACCCAAAATCAACACATGAAACAAAAAGTAACGATTGCCAAGGGTGACGGCATTGGACCCGAAATCATGGAAGCAACGCTGCGCATATTGGCTGCAGCGGGTGCCCAAATCGAAACAGAAGAAATTGAAGTAGGTGAAAAGGTCTATCTCTCAGGCAACACTGCCGGCATTGCAGCCGAGTCTTGGGATGTCATACGCCGCAACAAGGTGTTTCTCAAAGCACCCATTACTACTCCGCAAGGTGGAGGTTACAAGAGCCTCAATGTAACAACGCGCAAATTTTTGGGGCTGTACTCAAACGTGCGTCCGTGTATGAGTTTGCATCCGTTTGTGGCCACCAAGCATCCGAATATGGATGTTGTCATTGTGCGTGAAAACGAAGAAGATTTATACGCGGGTATCGAACACCAGCAAACCGATGAAGTCATTCAATGTCTTAAACTGATAAGCCGTCCGGGATGTGAGAAGATCGTACGTTACGCCTTCGAATATGCTCGTGTAAATGGTCGCAAGAAAGTAACGTGTTTCACCAAAGACAATATCATGAAGCAGACTGATGGTTTGTTCCATCAGGTGTTTGATGAGATTGCCAAGGAGTATCCTGAAATCGAAAACGAGCACTGGATCATTGATATCGGTGCTGCGAAAATGGCCGATACGCCGGAGGCATTCGATGTCATTGTGACGCTCAACCTCTATGGCGATGTGTTGTCCGATATCTCCGCCCAGATTGCAGGCTCAGTGGGATTGGCCGGTTCTGCCAACATCGGCGAGGAATGCGCGATGTTTGAGGCTATCCACGGCTCGGCGCCGCGCCGCGCAGGGCAGGATGTGGCCAATCCTTCAGGCCTTCTTCAAGGCGCCATCATGATGCTTTGCCACATCGGTCAAACGGAAGTAGCCGAGAAGATTCAAAACGCCTGGTTACGCACGATTGAGGATGGTATTCACACCTACGATATTTTCAAAGAAGGGGTGAGTTCGCGCAAAGTGGGGACGAAGGAATTCGCACAAGCGGTTATCGCTAATCTGGGCAAACAGCCACTGCGATTGAAGCCTGTTACCTACACCAAAGGAGCCCAATTAAACCTGCCAAAATACAAGCGTAAGTCTGCCGCGAAAAAGGAGTTGGTAGGTGTCGATGTTTTCGTTCACTGGAGTGGAGAAGAGGCTGATCAGTTGGCCGACAAGCTGAAGGCCCTTAACAACAACAACGTGAAGCTCTCCATGATTACCAATCGTGGAATCAAAGTATGGCCGCAGGGCTTCAAGGAGACTTTCTGCACAGACCACTGGCGTTGCCGTTTTAAGCCGGAAGAAGGCAAGACTATTTCGAACGAGGAAGTGATAACACTCCTGCAACAGGCCTTCAGCAATGGTATCGACGCCATCAAGACGGAGAACCTTTACTCTTTCGATGGTAAGCCGGCCTATTCACTTGGACAAGGACAATAAAACAATCAACACATGCTAGAAACAACAGAATCGATACAAGTGAAACTGGCTGATGGCGTTTTCTATAGTGGAGACGCAGCCTCAATCATTCGCGGAATGATTGACGTGAAGGTGAAGTTTCATGAAGATAAAATCAGTCGACTAAGTAACATGGAGGAAATCAAGCTGCGCGAACAACGCATCAAAGAACTCCAACGCATACAGTCGAAACTTCACGACTGGTTGAAAGCTCATGGCGAGCAAGCCAATCTGGAGTTAACGCTTTCGGTTGGTTAAGGTTAGTTACTACAGTTCATGTGCGCTGACCGACGCACACGAAAAAGAGCCGCTAGCGAGCGGCTCTTTTTGTTTTCTTATTTCCCAAGGTGGCTACTGTACCACGAGCGTCTTCACCTCTCGGGAGTTGTTCTGAAGAATCGCCACTTGATAGGTGCCTGCGGCCAGCGACTGATCGATTGACAAGCGATTGCCGCTGATCATCGTGTCTTTGCCGATAGTATGGCTAGCCACAGTTTTTCCGTTCATGTCCAAAATTTCCAATCGCGCACCGGGGGTGACTTCGAGTTCATTCAACTGAATACTCAAAACGTTGCTGCGAAGCGGGTTCGGAAATACTTCCCATGCGCCTTGTGCGGCAGTGGCCTCCGGTTTTGGAATGCACTGGCCATTGCAGCTGCCGTCGTTGAACGTCGCCTGCGGATTGTAGTTCGCCGATGCACGGTCGGTACAACCGAATACTTCCGCATTGGAGGTGATGAATCCAACACCTTTCTCCTGCCAGATCTCACCCGTCGGTGTTTTTCCTTGCAAGTTCATCATTCCTTTTATCACACCGGTAGAGGTGAACTGACCAATCAGGACGAGCCCTTGTGAATTAGGCTGACACATGGCGTCGGTTGGAACCAAAAACCATCCGCCATTTTCAGTGCGAATTTCTCCGCCACTATCGAATGTAGCGAAATCAACGCCGACATCCCACATACTGTTGCTTTCATTGTTGGCATATCCCAGGGTAATCCAGGAGTCGAATCGCACCGAAGCATCCGCTTGTTCAGCAACGGTGGATATTCCCGCGGCACTATGTCCGGCAATCGGGCTTTGGAAAAACGGTGCTGCTGACTTGATGCTCAACGGGTGCTGACTATCTCCATAGACCACCTGCAAACTGTAGTCTGCAGCGGGAAGCTTGGCGTACACGCGGTAGGTTTGTCCTGCAACAGCTTGGCCATTGTCTATTTTCTGCACAATGAGTTTCACGTCGGCTGCGCGCGAAGAAATTCCGCAAGCCAATGCAACTGCGAAGAGTATCGTTTTTTTCATGGTCGATGTTTTGAATTCGAATTACCTCACAATGTTAAGGGTTTTTAATCCAAATCCGATGCGTGACGTTTAAAAAGTGTGACGTCTTTAACGCGACTGCATAATGACTCACGCAGCAATAGCCAATTCGCTCAGCGCAATCACAAACGCTTCTTTCCAATCCACCGAAAAGCCGGGCAATTGTTCCATCACATCGCTGTAGGCTTTGCAACGCGGCCCCATGAAGTTGCGCATGCATTCCTGGTGTTCTTCGCTCAAGGAAGCAAAGGCCATCAATACACCCAATTCGTGATGACTCAAGTGATCATGTAGATTCCACATGGCGATAGGACCATTGAGCACATGCACGCGACCGTCTTTCAAAAAGTTGATGGTGCACTGACCGCGCTTGCGGAAGTAATAATTGCATCCGGCCACATAATGCTCCGGCTGATGCATACTGCGCCCGCCCATCATGGGCAATTCGGTAAAGGCATGCAGCTTGAGCACGTCCATAAGCTGTTGAGATGCAGTGTATGCAGGCACCACCCGTGGCGCGTACATGAGAGAGAGATTTAAGATAGCCATTGTTCTTTGTTTTGCGCAAAGAAGGATGGGCAGATTGTAAGGTATTTACAAAGGAGGTGATGGAAGTTAAATTCTCCGGAAGATTTGTTTTTGATAATCTCGTTGGCAATGGATGCGGTGCGAGTCTGAACTTCTGCGATATTTGGTTATGCATTTCAAGAGAATCCTCCTGTGTTTTACGCTGTGTTTTCCTGCGCCTTTGTTGCTCGAGGCGCAAGATTTCGCCGTATCGCTGGGCGATATTCAAGACGAATACGACCTCGCAGGTGGTGCGGTTGTCTTGTTTTGTGAGGATAGCCTGCTCCTCTCTGAACCCTTTGGTAGTGCCCATTTTGAAGCCGGAATCGCCGTCACGGACCAAACTAAATTTCGAATTGCCAGTATTTCAAAAACCATTACAGCCATAGCGTTCATGCAATTGGTGGATGCAGGTCTGTGCTCACTGGATGACGACATATCCGTCTTGTTGGGATATACCGTCCGTAATCCGAATCATCCTGACACGCCCATCACCCCGCATATGCTGTTGAGTCATACATCCACGATTATTGATGGCGGGAATTACGATAGTTTTTTGAGTCAGACCTATACTGCTCTCAATGTTCCATCTCTGGAGGAGCTTGTTTCGCCCGCAGGCACCGCATATTCCGATGCACTGTTCAACAACACGTCACCGGGAACCTATTTCAATTATTCCAACCTGAACTTCGGCTTATTGGGAACTGTCATTGAGGCTGTCAGCAATGAGCGTTTTGATGTGTATTGTACGCAGCATATTCTTGATCCGCTGGGAATAGACGCTTCCTTTCGCATTGCCGATCTCGATAATCTCCAACAACTCGCTGCGCTATACCGTAAGCAAAACGGACAGTGGGTCATCCAAGCGGATGACTTTCAGGATGGATTTCCTAATGAGTCTTATCTGGAGAACTACCTACCGGGAACGAATGCGCTGCGATTTGCTCCGCAAGGCGGTTTGCGTATTTCAGCCGTTGATTTGGCAACTGTGTTTCGATTGTTTCTGAATGAGGGAACGCTCAACGGCATCGCTGTTCTAAGTCCTGAATCCTCAGCCCTGATGATGAGCGACTCATGGACTTATAATGGGAACAACGGTAATCATTATTACGGACTTTTTCGCAGTTGGGGACTTGGAATGCACCGCTTGACGAATACGGTCAATCAAGATGTTGTCTTAACAGGAAGTGATTTCATGATTGGTCATCCCGGTGAAGCGTATGGATTGGTCAGTGATGCCTACATCGATCCTGAACGCAAGGTGGGATTGGTCTTTATCACCAATGGCTGCGGCGATGGCTATGCAACACTTCCGGGATCGGCGTTTTATTCGGTGGAAAGGGAGGTTTTTGATTTGGCCGACAATGCACTAACCGGCTCAGGTTGTGAGGCACTGTCGCTTTACGAAGATGTGCTCAACAAATCTTCATTTTCCACCTATCCTGTTCCTGCTGATCAACTCCTTCAAATCACCTTTCAACACGCCGGATTTCACCTACTTAACATCTATGACGTTTACGGCAAGTGCGTTTGGGAAGAAAGGGTGTCGGTTGATCCGTGGAAATTCAATTGCGGACACTTGCCCGCCGGTGTTTACGCAGTGGTTGTTGATGGTATCCACCGCAGAATAATCATTGAACGATAATTTTATAACGCAACATGCTCATGAAAAAAGTAACCGGCATCGGAGGAATACTTTTCACGTGTAAAGACCCCAAGCAACTCAAAGAATGGTATGCCCGGCACCTGGGAATGCCAACGGATGAGTACGGGGTAAATTTCGTTTGGCGCAAGGACGACAAGCCCAATGAGCGCGGCTGCACCCAATGGAGTGCTATGCCGGAAAGTAGCGCTTACATGCAGCCCAACGTGTCAACCTTCATGATTAACTACCGCGTCGAAAACCTCGAAGCCATGGTGGCAGACTTCAAACGCGATGGCGTTACGGTGCTCGATGAAATTGAAGTCACCGACTACGGGAAATTCGTGCACATCCTCGATGGCGAAGGACACAAAGTGGAGCTGTGGGAACCCATCGACAGCGAGTATGAGAACTTACTCGATGCGCAAATTCCGAGTGAATAATGGCTCCGCGATTTAAGCCTCCTACAAGTCACTAAACCGTGCTACAAAGTCGTCTCGTTTTTTCTTATTGGCAATGAACAGGTAAGAGTACTTGTTCCGGCCCTCATCAAAGCGGCGTTTGTCGTCCTTAATCTCGCTCATCTTCGCTGCGAATTCCTTGTCGCTGCTGAGGATGTTCATGATGCCCAGCTTATATTCAAAGTAATACCACGTTCCGGGATCGAGTTCGATGTACATGCGGAAGACATCAGCACCGCGCTTTTTCTCAATCTCCACTTTGCCTTTCACATATTTGAAGAGTTGCTTCTTGTCGATGCTGGCAATTCCCAATTGACCTTGACTTTGGAAAGTCTCATCAATCGCATTCCACTTGAACTTCACATCGGCCAGGTAGAACGTGCTCAGCAATTCATCGGGAATCTTTTTCATCTGACCACTAAGTCCCAATTCCGAAATCAGTTTATCGGATTTCTCAGTGCCCAGGAATTCAATCAAACTCTTTTCATACTTGGTGCGAGTGATATCGACAGGCTGCAGGTTCGGCCATTTTTCGATTTGCTCATAAACGTATTTCAACGAGCCTTCATCAATGGGGAAATTGATGCGCGCCACACCGCTGGTGCTGATGGCGTCTTCCGTAGTGCGATAATAGACATCGCCCACATTCCCGAATTGCATGATGCCATAATCCACGTTGAAGTCGAGCTTGCCATCGCCATTCAATTCGCAGTTGCTCGTATTGAGGGCGATCAGATTACCGGCCAGTTTGGGCTGCTTGATTTTTTCCTTCGGACCAATTACATAGCGGCCGGAAGTTTTATCGTGCGCCAAGAATCCTTCTGCTTGAATAATCGAGCGGTCGTCTTTCTCGCGGATGTCACTCAAGAAGGCCGGATAAACATCCATTGGTGAGTCGCCCGTAATCATCACACCCACACCCAACTTGGTCATTGTCATATCTCGCAGGGAGGAATCCACCGGTATGTAGATTTCATCGGGATTGATTTCCGATCGGAACTTGAAGAACGTGGCCTCCATCAACTCGCAATTATGAAGCACCCGCACACCACCATCAAAGGTGAGGAATTTGGTGTTGGCATGCAGCTCGAAGTCGCCGTAATACTCAAACGCAGGTGACAGGAAAAACTTGGCATCCTCGGCTATTTTACCAAAACCGACCGTTTGATAGGAAGTATCGACATGGATGTCTTCCAGGTGAATGACCTGTTCCTTTTTCTGCTCATCCACAAAGGTGATATCACCGGCAGCATTGAATTCACGTCGTCCTTTAATCTTGATGTCGGCGTTGTAAATCTTGTGGTATTGCGTCACGTAGTTACTCAAGATTTGCGAGCGGGTGAGTGGCTGCATATTGGCAAAACGCTCGATGGTAACCTTCCCGGAGTCGGGCGTAATCTTGGAATCTGCAACGATGATGTATTTGATTTTTTGACAGAACAGTTTACCCCCGCGCAAATCGAATTTGGCTTTGGGGGAGAGGAAGTTGAGCGAATCCTGACCTTCTGCGATGGAGTAGAAGTTCGACCGCTTGGCGTCTTCGGAAGTATCAATCAATAGGTCATCGCCAATAGGCTTGCGGTTCGATGAAAGGTCTAGCTCGTCGCGGTCCATATACCAGGTAAACTGGTCCATGTAGCACACGTACTGGTTCGCAGGGAACTCAATCTTGGTCTCACCGCCGTTACTTTTGAAGATACCATCACGACGGTCGAAGTCGACGTCTGCATTCACGTTGTCGGTTTTAAACGCAAGTCCTGAGCCCAGCTCTTCGCCAACGCCCCGCATCTGGAACGAGGAGGTATCGGCGAGAATCTTCCGTCGCGTATAACGCATCAAATCCGAGGTCAGCTTGGCACCACTGAATTCCATTTCCCCTTGACCCGTCATACCCGTGGGTTTGAGGTGCAGTGTTCCGGCCAGCGTTGCTTCATCATTAAAGAAGTTAATGGGCTTCGCGACACTGGAAACATCGAGGTTATCCTTCTTGGGATAAAAAGCGAGCATCGTGGAATCACTGTGCGCTTTGGGCACTTCCACCTTGCCGGTGAGTTCACGGTTGATGAACTTATAGGTTCGACCCAGCATGGAATCAGGTAGGAAGGTGAACTCTTTGGACGATGCCGATGCCGTCAGATAACTGAAATCACCACTGCCTTTCAAGCCGGAGTAATCCAGCTTGAGGTCGGTGGTAACTTTCGCTTTACCACCGTAGGAGGGAAGGTCGGCGCCCGTTTTACGCACAAATCCCAGTGAGTTGTCCTCCATCAACACCAGTGGCTCCGTGATATCCGGGAAGATGCCCGCGCTCACCAGTGTTCCCGTGAATTTCAAATCTTTCTTGGAGAAGTTGTCAAGCGAGTCGATCGTGAACGGCTCGAGTTGGTAATAGAACTTGTCCTTGGCATACACACCCTTTTGAATGGACGGCGCATTCCAATACACATACGATGTTTTCGTGCAGGTGAAAATGGGGTACTGCGGATAGGTCTGGCTGTGGAATCCGCCTTTGTTGGTAGGAGCGTCCACCTTAAGGTAACCGGCAACATCGCGAATGACGCTCTTCACGCGGGTTTTAGAACGCTGGCCATATTCATTATAGCCGGCGGTTTCGTCTTCCACATAGATGCGGCATGAGTCGACTTGAATGAGATCGAGCTGAAATTTTTCATACGAGAAGAAATACTCCGGTCCGTTGAACTCAAAATTACCCGCGTTCACACGGCCCCCGAAGATGAAGTCGCGGTTCTTTTTCAGGACCACTTCTTTTTTCAGCGGGATGATATTCACTTGCTGTGAATCCGACAGCTGGAAATTGTCAACGCCGTTCATCATGAGGTCATAGTTGAGCAGACTTAACTGCGCGTTGTAGCCGGATTCCACTTCAGAACTGAACTGAATCACGTCGTAGTCGCGCTTACCAATGTTGTTCTCGATATACCAATACAGCTTGGGACGCACTTCGATGTCATGCGTGAAGATGTCGTAGTTGATGAAGCCCTTGTTGTTGAGGTCGATCAACACTGCGTTGAGTTGCTCTTCACTGTAATGATGATACACGGCGACTTCGCGGGCGGAGAATCGATTGCTTTTGATGTGGTCGGCGTATTGCTTGAGCTCATACAGCGGATGACTGAATGAAATCCCCATCATAGAGTCGTAGCGTTTTTTCTTGAAGTACGTATTCGATTCAAATGCCGCATAGCGCTGGGCGCCACCTTCGAGTGCCCCCATTTTGATGAGTGGATCATCAATGTTCCAGAGCATGGATTCGAAGTACATGTCGACGTTGTGATACGTGTTTTGAAAGGGAGCTTTCGAAATTCCTTCTGCGCTGCGCAGCAAGGTCATCTTGCGCGTTTTGCGATCGAAGGAAACGTTGACGTCAGGGTGAGTGATGTAATATTCCTCAACTAAAAAGGTAATAGCGGCATGGGTGGTGTTGATGCGGTCAGGCTTGATCGCGAACTCCAGACTGCGGGCGACAAAGAACTTTTTGTTGTTACGGTAAACGGTGATGGTCGCTGGTTCTTCCATGGTACCACTGCCAATGAGCTGTGTGCCGGCCATGGTGAAACCACCGTCGTAGTCCATGTTTTTATCAATGTTCTGAATCTGCAGGCGCTTGTAGTAGGATTCGAATCGCGGGTAGGTCGCATTTTCGGTGGACTTGTCTGCCAGAATTTTATCGGTCAAATGGCCTTGCAGTGCTTGCTGGAAAAACTCGGTGTGGAAGGTCACGGAGTCGGCGCTATAAGTGCTGCTTTTTACTCGGATGAAATAGTCTTTCAGTTCAGCATACGTCTTGGTGGCATCGAATCCCGCGCGTTGCCAATTGACGGTACCTTGTGAGCCAATGAAGCGCTGATTGCCCGGAAAGTAAGCCCCATGCGTGTTGTAGATGATGCTGCTATCGCCTTTGCTATAGCATTTCAGGTCAAGTTTGCCAAATACAACGGCGGGGATGGAATCGAATACAAATTGAAAATCGTTGCTGGTGCTCAACCATTGAATGGTTTCGTTTTGAAAGAAGGTGCGATCGCGAAAGAGCAGGGCAGAGGACTCGAGCATGTCGGGGAGGAATTTCTTGTTCTTCTTATCGCCGATGACTTTCAGCAGCATGTCGTTCCACTGCCGAAAATCCTCTGTTGATTTTCCGCTGGTCGGGAAGGCGGTGAGTGCTTTGATATAATCATGAAATTCCGGGAATACTTTGTTCTTGTTCTTCAGCATGGCATCGAGGGTGTTGTACACTTGCTCGCGCTGCTCGGGTGTGAATGAGGACAATTGCAGCCACACAGGACCAAACTGCCCTTCGATGATTTCCTTCCCTCGCCCTTGACGTGTTGATTCAAACAGATCATAAAGCTGCTCGGCGCAGCCCACTTCAGTACGCGTGAATTTTTCAAACTTTTGCGCAAAACTCAACGATGTGCAAAGCATCAGCACAACGGTGATAAAGAATTTATTTAAAGGCATAAGCGGTAATTCGTTGCAGAAATAACGGTAACAATGCTAACGCAAATTGCCTTTAAGCGATGTGGTGTGTGGGTTAAAGTTATACAACGGGATATGCACAGATTGGGGACTGGGGACTGAGGACTGAGTACTGGGGACTGGATACTGAGGACTGGGTACTGGGTACTGAGCACTCCCTGCTGGGTGACCCAGTACCCAGTCCCCAGTCCCCAGTACTCATTCTATATTTGCTCAACTTCAATCCTATGCGCTCAACCCTCACTACAATTGCTATACTGCTTTGCGTCATTATGCACGCGCAAGTACCAACGCTAATACCGCATCAAGGCGTTGCCCGCAATGGGGCAGGAGAACCGCTTTCGAATGTGAACCTCACGGCACGTTTCACCATTCGACATGAAACTGCAGATGGCACTGTTGTATGGCAGGAACAACAATCACTTCAAACCAATTCGCTGGGATTATTCACCGCACAGTTGGGAAGCGTGGTATCCCTTGCAGATGTCAATTGGTCCAACGGAGAGAAATTATTGCAAGTGGAGTTGGACTTGGGTAGTGGCTTTGTCGATATCGGCACGCAGCAGTTGTTGAGTGTGCCGTATGCCCTGCACGCCAGAAGTGTAGATCTTCAGGTGAGTCCCATTGGCGACACGCTGTTTGTGGGTGATGGGAGTTTTGTAATTGTGCCGGGGATCAGCCAAGCCAATAGCAATAACAGCGGAGGAGGAGGAAGTGGGGGAGGAACAACCACCGGAAATACGCTTCACAGCTGTGGTGCCCCCAACGTCCACAACCCCAATCTTGGCAATGGCTCCATGACCGACCAGGAAGGTAATGTTTACAAAACCATCGTCATCGGTACTCAAGAGTGGATGGCGGAGAATTTAAATACGAGTATCTATCGGAATGGGGATTTGATTGCTGCTGTTTTGAACAATGCCGCTTGGTCTAGCACAAATACGGGTGCATGGTCATATTATAACAATGACGAGAGTTATGAATGCCCTTATGGTAAATTGTATAATTGGTTTGCATGTATCGATTCGCGTGAGTTATGCCCCGTGGGCTGGCATGTCCCATCGGATGGAGAATGGATTGTATTAGAAAATTATTTGGGAGGTGCTACCACAGCTAGTGGTAAAGTTAGATCTTTGGGATATGTTTCAGATGGTTCAGGTTTTTGGCCAAATTCGGATGTTTTAGTAACCAATGAGAGCGGATTCTCTGCTCTTCCTGGAGGTCTTCGAGGTAGTACGGGTAATTTCGGAAGCTTGAGTGGTGCTGCTTATCTGTGGACTTCAACTGATGGGGGTAACAATGGTCCTTGGTTCCGAAGAGTTATCTTTGATTCATTCGCAATCCAAAGATTTGATGGTTATTACGTAGATGGCTTTTCCGTCCGCTGCCTTCGCGACTAACCCTTGGTGTCGCCCCGCTGGGGCTCTTTGGCGAACGACTTCCTTCTAGTAAGATTTCGCCCCGCTGGGGCTGGCAGAAGGGCGATGGTGCTTTAGCGTATTCGAATGGCATTGCCTTCTATCAATAGAATAACCTGCGCGCTCACTCGCCACTTGTCATTTGCCATTGTTGTGTGTTGCCCCGCTGGGGCTCTTTGGCCAACGACGTTCTTCTAGCTAGCAATATTTCGCCCCGATGGGGCTGCTGAAAGGCGCGGGCATTCCCTTGAGAGTAACGGCCCTCAGCTTTGCTCATGCACAGCCCGCGGTCCCCGAGCGAAGTCGAGGGGCGGCAAGTCCTTCCGCATGCGAACACGGCCTCACCCCCAGCCCCTCTCCAAAAGGAGAGGGGAGCAGGTCAGGTGCGGTTGATTGAGGCACCCCTGCAGCTATCGAAGGCGACGTCGCCACCGTACTTCGTACCTCGTACCTCGCCCCTCGCCCCTCGCCCTTCGCCCTTCGCACCTATTGTTTAAAACTCCCCGTTTTATCAACCGCCCGCGCCCCTTGCCCCGCCGTAAATTCGCATGTCCAATTTTACCTGAAACAAGCCACCATGGCAGAACAAGTTCAATATACCGAAGACAATATCAAATCGCTCGAATGGCACGAGCACATCCGCCTGCGTCCCGGCATGTACATCGGGAAACTCGGCGATGGGTCGGCCTACGACGATGGGATCTATGTCTTGCTGAAAGAGATCATCGACAACTCCATCGACGAATTTGTGATGGGGCACGGAAAGACCATCGATATTTCCATTAAAGACAACACCGTATTTGTGCGCGATTACGGACGCGGTATTCCGCTCGGAAAGGTCATCGACTGTGTATCGAAAATCAACACCGGTGGTAAGTACGACTCACGCGCGTTCAAAAAGAGCGTGGGTCTCAACGGGGTGGGTACCAAGGCGGTCAACGCACTCAGCGGTTACTTCAAAGTGGAAAGCGTGCGCGACGGCGAAACCAAAGTCGCTGAGTTTAACAAAGGAAATATTTCGAAAGACCACAAGGTCACCAAGAGCGATTCGAAGAACGGTACATCCATGATGTTCGTTCCCGATGATACCATCTTCCACAACTTCCAGTTTCGCGCGCAACACGTGGAGAAGCTGCTGTGGAACTATTGCTACCTCAACAGCGGCTTGACCATCGTTTTCAACGGACAAAAATTCAAGAGTGAAAACGGACTACGCGACTTACTCGCGGCCAACATGAGCGAGGATCAATTGTATCCTACCATTCACCTCCGCGGCGAAGACATCGAAGTAGCCATCACCCACACCAACAGCTACGGCGAAGACTACTACAGCTTCGTCAACGGTCAATACACCACGCAAGGCGGTACGCACCAGGCGGCATTCCGCGACGCGTATGTGAAGGTCATCCGCGACTTCTTCGGAAAGGATTACGAAGCAGTCGACATTCGTTCGAGCATCACCGCGGCAGTGGCCGTGAAAGTGGTGGAGCCCGTGTTCGAGTCCCAGACCAAGACCAAGCTCGGTTCTAACGAAATCGAGCCGGGAGGCAAGAGCATGAAGGCGTTCGTGCTCGAATTCCTGCAGAAAGAACTCGCCAACTACCTGCATAAAAATGTCGACGCTGCACAAGCACTTCAAAAGAAAATCCTGCAAAGCGAACGCGAACGCAAGGAGCTGCAGGGCATCCAGAAGCTTGCACGCGACCGCGCCAAGAAGGCCAACCTGCACAACAAGAAGCTGCGCGATTGCAAGGTGCATTTCAACGACAACAAGCCCGAAGCCCCCGATACCACACTCTTCATCACCGAGGGTGATAGCGCGAGTGGTTCCATCACCATCTCACGCAATGCATCTACACAGGCCGTATTCAGCTTGCGCGGTAAGCCGCTCAACACGTATGGCATGACGAAAAAGGTGGTGTATGAAAACGAGGAGTTCAACCTCTTGCAGGCGGCACTCAACATCGAAGACGGCCTCGAAGAACTGCGCTACAACCGCATCGTCATCGCTACCGATGCCGACGTCGACGGCATGCACATCCGTTTGCTGATGATCACCTTCTTCTTGCAGTTCTTCCCCGATTTGGTGAAGCATGGGCACTTGTATGTGCTCACCACACCGCTCTTCAGGGTGCGCAACAAGAAGGAGACGATCTATTGCTACAGCGACCCTGAACGTCAGGCAGCCATTGCTAAGCTGGGCGTACGTCCGGAAATTACCCGCTTCAAGGGATTGGGTGAAATTTCACCCGAAGAGTTCAAGGCGTTCATAGGACCTGATATTCGTTTGGAACCTGTGGTGATTGGCAAGGACTCGCACCTCAAAGAGATGCTCGAGTTTTACATGGGCAAGAACACGCCTGACCGTCAGGATTTCATCATCAAAAACCTCAAGGTGGAGAAGGATGAACTCAATCCGGCAGCAGCAGTGAAAGAAGAATTGATTGAAGAATAAGAAGCAGTAAATACTATGTCAGAAGACATCGAACATATCAACGGAGAGGCGGAAGAGAATAACCTCGGCAATGTGATTCAGGTACAGAACCTCTACGAAGGTTGGTTTCTGGATTACGCTAGTTATGTCATTCTCGAGCGCGCCGTGCCACACATCCACGACGGGTTGAAGCCCGTGCAACGCCGCATCCTGCACTCGCTGTGGGAGATGGATGATGGTCGCTTCAACAAGGTGGCCAACGTGATTGGTAATACCATGAAGTATCACCCGCACGGGGATGCCTCGATTGGCGACGCCTTGGTGCAAATAGGGC
>JBKCDO010000165.1:0-22929 GCA_046304755.1 Flavobacteriales bacterium | reverse complement strand
TTCATTTCAATGGTTGCCCATTTCACACTGTAGCCTTTGCCGACCATCGTGCCTAAGGTTCGGTTACGTGAATAGGGAGAATAGGCGGTAACGAGCAAATCGCCCAGATACGCGCTGCTCTTCACATCGCGATGAACTTCGTGAACGGTATCAATAAAACGCTCCATTTCGCGAATGGCGCTGCTGATGAGTACCGCCTGAAAGTTGTCGCCATAGCCAAGGCCATGACAAATACCGGAAGCCACAGCGTACACGTTTTTGAGAATAGCGGCCAGCTCTGCGCCGAATACATCTTCCGTGGTGTTTGTTTTCATGAAGCGACACCCGAGCATCGATGCCATGATATCGGCTTTCTTGATATCCGCGCAGCCAATGGTCAGGTAGGATAGTTTTTCCATAGCCACCTCTTCTGCGTGGCAAGGCCCGCAAACGATGCCGATGTTTTCATAAGGCACGCCAAGCTGCTTGTGGAAGTAACGGGCAGGGATAGAATCAAATTCATTGATGACACCTTTGATGGCAGAAAACAAAACCTTCTTCTCAAGACCCGTTGGCTTGTAATGCTGAAAGGCCTCATGCACGAAAGCCGATGGAACAGCAACAATGATGTAATCGCTATTATCAATAACCTCTTGAAGGTTGTCGGTGACGTTTAGTTGTCCCGGTTCGAACTCAATGCTCTGGATGTAGTTCGGATTATGACCAAACTGACGAATATGGTCAATAGCCTCTTTGTTGCGCATCCACCACTGCACCTTATCGGTGTTCTTGCACAGCAATTTCACTTGCGCTGTGGCCCAGGATCCGCCCCCTAATACTCCAACTCGTGGTTTGTCCATAATAGATTCAAGTAAAGCAAAAATAACCGATTCTAAGCGGATGATTACATCGCCCAGTCAATCTCGAAAACCTCACCGAGGTGATGTTTCAATCGCGTTTTAACCTCTTTCATATCGAGAGATCGACCCAACTCCAAATGCATTGAGGTCACCGCCTTGTCTGTAATCCCGCAAGGAATGATATTCTTGAAATAGGAAAGATCCGCATTCACATTGAAAGCAAAGCCGTGCATAGTCACCCAGCGACTGCACTTCACCCCAAGCGCTGCGATTTTGCGCGCTTTTTTCGGGTCGTTTTCATCGAGCCAAACTCCAGTGAGTCCATCAATGCGGCCCGCCTTAATTCCGTAATCAGCTAACGTAAGAATGATGGCTTCCTCGAGATACCGCAGGTATTTATGGATGTCGGTAAAGAAATGATCCAAATCGAAAATGGGATAGCCCACGATTTGCCCCGGACCGTGATAGGTGATATCGCCACCGCGATTGATGGCGTAGAAGCGGGCGTCCACTTTGGCCAATGCGTCTTCATCCAGCAAGAGATTGGCCATATCACCACTCTTGCCCAATGTGTATACATGCGGATGCTCTACAAAAAACAAGTGGTCAGTAGTGACCACTTGTTCTTCGGGTGTTTTCCCGCGATTATCAAATTTTGTTTGAACGGTCTTATTGAAATAAACCTCTTGTAAATCCCAGCAGGCTTTGTAATCCATGCTGCCTAAGTCGTGAAATACAACAGGCTTCTTCATGTGAAATTAATTCACTTTCGAGAGCTCGTTTTTCAGGAAAATAATGGCCGGAATGGCGACAGCGTCTTCGTTACGCAACTCCGCTAAATCAATGCTGATCCAGTCACCCAGGTGAATGAGATACATGGAACGCTCAATGCGCGATTTTCCTTTCGAGTATGCCTCAATGATAGTATCACACTTTTCACCCATCAACTTCTTGCACAATTCCATGCGCAATTGTGAGCGCTTGTGATCGTCTTCATTGCGCAAAACAATTACGGCAACACGGTTATCACCGCCGGTCCAACCAACCAGTTCGTTGTGATTCATCTCAGGGAATACGTGATGCCAGCACAGCATCTTGGAATTCTCATTGATTTGCTGACGCCAGCGAATAGCAACACCTTCGTACATCGCCTCGCTGTAGAGAATCGGAATACGATGAACAATGCGCTCAGCAATGCTGCGCGATGCAGAACGAATGTCGTCGATATTATGTTCAATCAGCGCTATGCTGTTTTCTACTTCCTGCTCGAAAGAACCGTCAATGAATCCATAGTGACGCAGCAAGAAGAACAGTTGCACGGAGCTGTATCCAAACATCGAGCGAGGAGGGTTTCCGCCGGGGATGATGATGTGGTTGAATCCGTGTTCCTTCGACGCCGCAAGGATTTTACCACCGCTGGTTACACACGCAATCTCCGCCTTTTTAGCAATGGCCTTCTGAAGTGCCGCAACGGTTTCTTCCGTATCGCCGCTGTAGCTGCTGATGATGACAAGCGTGTTGGCATTCACGAATTCCGGTAACACGTAATCATTCGTGCACACAATCGGAACCCCGGCTTTGTCTGCTACAATTTGACTTACAATCTTTCCGCCGATACCACTTCCACCCAAGCCCGAGATAACGATGTTATCAATCTTCTTGTTGCAAGGGTTGAGTGTTGCTGCGCGTCCGATGGCCAGTGCCTCGCGCAGGTGATTTGGGAATTCTTCTACCAGTTTTTTCATCATGTTTTTGCGGTTTTAACGAATCGCGAAATTAGTGATTTAAGAAGTCCGAATATGAACGATTTGTGAAGCCTGAATTGTTATACTTTAACGCCGTGCGAAAATCCGTTGTTCACTTTCAATCCCCTATGGGCTGGCTTCGTGTCGAAGGCCATGGAAACATGCTGTCGCGCATTGAGTTTGTTGAACAACCTACGGCAGATGACTTCGACCACAACATGCACCGCGTGCTACACGCTCTGGCCTTATTCTTCAACGGAAATGGAACAACGATTGATGTCCCGATGCACCTCGACGGCACGCATTTTCAGCAAACGGTGTGGGAGGAACTCATGCGAATTCCCTTTGCCAAAACGGTGAGCTATGAAGATGTAGCCCGACAACTCGGTGATATCAAACTTACCCGCGCTGTTGCATCTGCTATTGCGAAAAACCCCATTCCTATCCTCATTCCGTGCCACCGAGTTATCGGTAAGGATGGAACCTATGTGGGTTACAGCGGTGGAGTTCAGCGTAAGCGCTGGTTGCTCGATTTTGAGCACCAATACGTGCAGCTCAGTTTGCTGTAATGTCGCTTACGGAAGTATCCATCGCAATCCCACGTAACCCATCCGACCGAAGACCGGTCCCCACAACAAGGAGGCGTCAAAGAAATTCGAAGACGTGTCCTCTGCTGAAATGATGGCATCGTGAATCATGAAGTTGGTGAGATTTTCTCCCCCGACGTAAAGCTCAAGATTCGTTTTAAACACATAAGTGACCTGCGCCATCAATTGCCAGTAATCCGCTGTCCAGGTGCTGAGCGCTTCGTTGGCGTGTTCATCATGGCTGCGAATAATGAATGGAAGTCGTTTTTTACTAATCCACTGTAATGTGGCATCGAAGCGCCACTGCGAACCGTTCGCCTTCTTGCGAGTCTCGTAAGCGAGGTTGGTAAACGCCCGATGACGGTTGACCAACGGGCGATCGCGCAAGCCATCGGTGTATTGCGTGCGAGATTCCAGCCAGCGGTATGCCAGGCGCCAGTCTAATCGGCGAGTCGGTGACCATTGAAACTCACCCTGCACGCTGTTGCTGAAGCTTTCTCCTTTGAGGTTGTACATTTTCACAAACCCCGGTGTCTCGACATCAATCACTACCTGCTTATCAAATGCGGTCATAAAGCCATCCAAACTAAAGGTAGCCGGACGATAGAAAAGATCTCCCTTCCAGGTCAAGAGCAGACCTACATTTTTCGATTGCTCGATATCCATTCCATAGTAACCCTTGGGATTGTCGCCTTCAATTTTGATGTCGCGGTTGGAGGCCAATATGCCGATGTTATCCATGATTAGCATCGGCGTGCGATAACCCATACCTCCGACAGCTTTAATCGACAGATGATCATTGAAGCTATAACGCGCATGCAGTCTTGGTGTGAAGAGTGCCCCATAAACGTTGTGTAAATCCTCACGTAATCCTGTCACTAACGTGAATTGATCACCGGCTTTCAGGGTGTATTCAAAGAATACACCCGGCACGCGCTCTTGCCTGCTGAGCGTGTAATCATGGAAGAAAAAAATGGGATTCGTTCCGGCGAGTGTATCACGATAATCATCAAACACGTAGCTGAAACCTGTGGTGAAAGTGTTGTGTTCATTCAGAATGCGGGAGGCAAACAAGAGATTCACACGCCCGCTGCGCTGCTCGCCGTTGTAGCGATGAAAGCCGTAGTCACCATCTTGATTGTGATAAACCGCGTTCCACTGACTTCCGAAACTCTTCCACGGTTTGCCGGGAAAAACATACCCGACTTTCGCCGAGGCCTCGTAACGACGAGTTTGCGTGTTGACGCCCCAAAGCGCAGAGCGAATTTCATCCTTCGGGTCGTAATCAAACTGACCGCCCGCATTGTTCAGGTATTGATAATTCAGCGCAATTTGAGCACCCAGTCCGCTATGACCATCGAGGTGCCATTCGTTTCGTAAAAGAACATTTGAAAAGAGTGGGTTGTCGAGAAAACCATCGTCATTCATGTCGGTGCGCAGTTGCGAAAACGCACCGTGCGCCAATAAACTGCCCTTGAAATGGTCGTGATGATGTTCGTGTTCTTCTTCGTGGGCATGGTCATGATCTTCTCCCCCCTCATGTTCGTGTTCAATCTCCACTATGGTAATCTCGTTTTCTTCCTCACGCTTTGGTCCAACAACAAGGTTCAACTCTGTCCGACCACCACTACCCGCATAGGCATTGAGGTGAAAACGTTCAGCCGTGTCGGGGTTCTTCAGAGCTACATTGATTTGACCCGCCATGCTTTCATAACCGCTGGTAATCGAGCCAACTCCTTTGGTGATGTAAATATTTTTCACCCACGGACCGGGCACATAAGAAAGCCCGGAGCTACTCGATAGTCCGCGTACAGATGGAATATTGTCATAAAGCATCTGCGTGTATTTCCCTTCAAGCCCAAGCATGCGAATTTGTCGCGTGCCGGTGATGGCATCAGCAAACGTTGCATCCACGGATGCATTCGTTTCGAAGCTTTCACTCAAATTACAGCATGCAGCTTTGCAGAGTTCTTTTTCATTCAATACTTGAAAGAGCTGCGGATCACGTGAGTTGATGAAAGCAGAGGCGCGCTCACCTTCGATGATAATCTCCTTGCCGCTGCCCGATTGCTTCAACAACACATTGATTTCTTTTTGGCCTGTATAGGTAATGGTGTCTGCCAAAAATCCCACATAGAAAACGACAAGCGTTTGTGCTCCGGGAGGAATCCCAATGTGGAATATTCCCTGCTCGTTGGTCAGGGTTCCACTGCGAGTATCCTTCCAGATGACGTTAGCGCCAACGAGGGTTTCTTTCTTACCGTCTGCCCATTCACCGGTAACTGTTCCCGACAATCCTTGAGCATACGATGAAAGGGCTGAGAGTATCAGACCTATTGAAAAGAGTAGTCTCATGGTGCTCAGTGTTTTTCGAGTTCGCGATACTTGCAACACCCATGAACACGCGTGTACTGTTCGTCACTGCAGGTGCTCTTTTCGGTATCATAACCGGCTTCGTTCAGCAAGGTGTGGATTTGACTCTCGCTGATTTTGCGCGGCTTATAAGTCACCGTCAGCATGTTGTTGGAAAGTGAAAAGTCAGCTTTGAGAATGCCTTTTGTATCCATTGTTGCTTCGATGGTTTGCTCACACATGCCGCATACACCGGCCACCCAGAAGGAGGTTGTGATGGGCTTGTTATCTGTTGTTTGGGCGCTGAGGGTAAGCGCTGTGAGGAGGATGCTTATGAGGAGGATGATGGGTTTCATGGGGAGGGTGAAAGAGTGAAAGAGTGAAAGGGTGAAGGGGTGAAAGGGTGCTCAAAGACTGTCGGGACGAACTATTTCACCCCTTCACCATTTCACCATTTCACTTTTCAAGCATACAGCATCAAAGACTGATAAAGCACGAATCGCCGCGCTATGGGCGGCGAGGAATCGTCCACAAACGTATAGGACGATGCTGATTCGAAGCGAGGAATACCTTCGAACGAAGGTTTCACGTTCTCCGAAAAATCGATTGGTTCGAATGAAAAGGAATACGCCGGCTGATGAGAGTCATCAACCTTTAAATCGAGATGAATGAATGAACAACAGTCATTCTTTTTACAACAGTGATCTGAATCGTTGTTGGTATGATTACAGGACTCATGCCCGAAGAGATGAATATCAGACAAATGACCACAGCAGTAGTGCAAATGCAATTGAACGCCTATGCTCATTACGAGATAGAAGCTCATCATGAAAATGCTCAGCCACTTTTTCATCCTTACGAAGATACTATGAATTCAATTTGAACACCAGGTAGTGCTCATTTTCAAATACGATCGGAAATGGTAACTCGTTCTGATTACGTTCGCGCGGCATAAACAAGAAGTGGCACCCACGGTTGTGCAATTCTTCAAGATACAACACCGTGCACTGATCGGGTGCGACAATCCATCCTTTGCGATTCAGAAAATAGAATTCGTTGGGATTTGCATTCGAAACCAAACCAACGAGCTCATTAGGTTCAGCAACGGTATTGGCAATATCTGTCAATTGAAGCTTGAGGAATGCCTGTGGTTTGATGAAGAAGTCATGCTGTTGGTTGGCAACGGACTCCAGAACACCTAATGTTAGTACAGCGATTGCCCATCGTGGAGGAATGGCATCCAGAAAGTTGGCCAGAATGAATGCCATAACCGGAACCACAACGAGTGCATAATAGCCATGGTGCGAAAAGAGACTGCCGGACTTCATCATATATACCGCGATTAACGGCATGAGTATGGCGGATACTACAATGGTTATGCGATGGCGTTTATAGAGCAAATAAATCCATCCTCCGATTGCTGCAATTCCCAGAACGTATGAGTGAAACGCCGAAAAGTAAAATCGCTCAAACACCTCTCCCGCATGCTCTACCAGTTCGTGCGCTCCTTGTGAGATCGGCTTTCCTGAATTATACCATTGACCAAACTGCTCCGCCAGATGCATGTTCCAATCGAAATACCACCACCACACGCCATACAATACGGGAATGCTGGCGAATGCAATAGCCAATCGCGCAGACGTTGTGATGTTTTTCTCGAAAAACGGAATGGCCAAGAGCGCCAGGAAAAGCCCGAAGGGAATTTTGATCAAAGCACCCAATAAGGCAAAAAGGGTGAAGCAGAACAATCGCCACCATCCACCTTGCCGAAGAAAGGTAAATCCAAAATAGAGCGCAACTAGGATGAGCGACAAACTGCTTGGATCGGGCATTACCTTCCTTCCCAAATGAAATAACGAAGAGAAGCAATAGGCAGCAGTTGCCAATGCTGCAGTGCGTTCTGTTGTGTATAATCGAAGCAATGCAAAGAAGTACCAGCTGCCAATGCTCACGATCAACAAAGTGATGAGACGCCCATACCAATGATCATAGCCAAGGGGTATAGAAACCAAGTGGATGAGATAGGGAATTGCCGGAAACTCCATGCCAATAACTCCGCGATTTTCACCCGTTTCATCAATGGTTGGGTAAAGAATGTTCGCGTCGAGCTGATGAAAATTGCGCGCCACCATAAGCGATGTCGTCTGCCGCCAATTGTGTGATACCTCTATGGGTGGATCGGTAATATGAAACAACCGCAGTAGAAATAACGCGGTAATCAACAAGAGAATATTGCGAGCGTAAGCAGTCACGTGCGGTTGTTAGGCCATACCCAATTCAACTTGGATGTGTTTCATTCGCGCTTCCATTTCCTGCACTTGTAAGGCGTAGAGTGATGAACCCTTGAATGGAGCTTTCATCGAGAAATAGAATTTAATTTTTGGTTCGGTACCACTCGGACGTGCCGAAATTTTACTACCGTCTTCCAGAACGAACTGAAGCACGTTTGAAGCGGGAAGCTCGATGGGCGTTGATTTTCCGGTGCGCAAATCAGTGGTTGTGCATTGTTGAATATCCCTCAATTCAATCACAGGTGAACCGGCAAGGACCTTTGGAGGAGTGCTGCGTAGTGTGGCCATTTTCGATTGAATTTGCTGAAGTCCGTCTAGTCCTTTTAGGGTAATGGAAAGCAGTGACTCATGGTAGAGCCCGCAACGCTCATAGATTTCCATGAGTAAGCCCCACGTGGTTCGTTTGTGCGCAGCGCACCACGCCGCTATTTCACAAAGCACCACAGAGGATAGCACAGCATCCTTGTCGCGCACAAACTCACCTACCGAATAACCGTAACTCTCTTCGCCTCCGGCAATGAAGGTTTCCTTGCCTTCTTTCTCACGGATTACTCCGGCGATGTACTTAAATCCCGTCAGCGTGTCGTACCATTTCACGTTGTGCAATTTGGCTACCTCTTCGAGCAGATCCGTTGTAACAATCGTTTTCGCGATGTATTGTTTACCGTTGAATTGCCCTTTCTCTTTCATGCGTTCCAACTGATAATACACCAGTAGGCAAGCCGCCTGATTGCCATTGAGCAACACCATTTTACCCTCGTCATTGCGAATAGCCATGCCCACACGGTCAGTGTCGGGGTCAGTGCCAATAATGAGATCAGCGTTGATTTCCTCGGCAAGTTGCAACGCATGAGTAAGCGCTTCCTTTTCCTCGGGATTGGGTGATTGCACCGTGCTGAAATTGCCGTCAGGTGTGGCTTGCGATTCAACGATATGAATCTTGCTGAATCCAACAGCTTCCAGGGTTTTTGGAACCATGGTGATTCCCGCGCCGTGAATGGAGGTGTAAACAATCTTCAACCCTTGCGCTTGTGCAATTGAGTCAGGAGCATGAATCAGTTCTTTAACCTTAGCGATATAATTCAACTCTACCTGTTCGTTGATGGTGTGAATTCGCGAAGCTTCACCATGGAATTTCACGGCGTCAGGACCGGTGACTTTGCGCACTTCGGTGATGATGCCTTTATCGTGTGGTGGCAGCACTTGAGCACCGTCTTCCCAATAGACTTTATATCCGTTGTATTCTTTCGGATTGTGCGATGCCGTCACAACAATACCCGCAACGGCACCTAGCTCACGAACAGCAAAAGAGAGTAAGGGCGTAGGACGTAATTCAGAGAACATGTATACCTCAATCCCATTGGCGGAAAGCACGTCTGCCGCTGTCTGAGCAAAGAGCGGCGAGTTGTTGCGCGAATCAAACGCGATAGCGACTTTGCAAATTCGACCCGGAAATTGTTGCAGGATGTAATTGGCCAACCCTTGTGTAGCCATGCCTACGGTATAGACATTCATGCGCATCGTTCCGACACCCATGATGCCTCTGAGGCCGCCGGTACCAAATTCCAAATCACTGTAAAATGATTCAGTGAGTTGCTTTTCATCGTTCGCCATCATTTCACGGATGGCATCCTTGGATTGTGCATCGATAATGGCTGAGTTGAGCCATGCTGATGCCTTGTCCATTACTTCTTTCGAAACCATACTGCTGAGTATTCAAATTGAGCACAGCGAATGTAGTTCAACCAATAGAATTAAGACCCAAAGCAGGCTCATGAAAAAAGAAAAGGCAAAGCCGAAGCCTTGCCTTTTCAAAAGAGTTGTCTGAATCTTTTTTATTGCGCCGGAATCAATTCGCAAGTTCCGGTGGCCTTTACCAGATTTTCATCGGCAATTAGGGTTGTCGCGATTTTGTTCGCTGCATCGAGTTCTAGTGTTTTATTGAACGCCGCTTTACTACACTCGTAATTCTTATTGATGCTGTAATAAACACCTAAGTAGTTATAGGCTTCAATCAAATTCTTTTTGTTGGCTTCAATCGAACGCGCGTCTGAACCAACGAGGCGAATGAATTTCTCATGGTGTGGCTTGGCCAGACCGGCAACCGGTTGATCCGGATTTACTTCCTGACGGTTGTTGCAGCGACCTCTCCAGAAATTGGCATCAGGGTATTTTGTGGCGGCAAGTGCAAACGCGGTGTCAGCCAATTGATATTCCTTATTGTAATAACGCGATTGACCGAGGTAGTAATAGTCCAATGGCGCAGGCGCTTCTGAGCGTTCGATTTTCATCTGATAATAGCCAGCCGCATCGCCATATTTCTTTTGCTTGGTCAAAATGGAAGCGATGTCGTTGTAGCCATCGATATAGGTCGGATCTTCCTGAATTGCTTGCTTCAAAACATCCACCGCCAAAGAGTCTTGACCTGATTTTGAAAGGAGCTTTCCTTTTTGCCCATAGTCACTGCCCGAAACCTTCACACGACCGTGAGTTTTTGCCAATTCGAAATAGGTGTTGATGTATTCCAGACCTTTAGCGTAATCGCCGGTTTCATAACAAGTGTATCCCAATACACGATACATGTACTCGTTTTTATCGTTACAGGAAAGTGCCTTTTCCAATTCGGTCAGAGCCGTTTTGTAATCTTTTGCCAGGTAAACGAACATCGCGTAGCGTTGATTCACACGGCAGTTGTTATTCAGTTCTTTGTAGCGAGCATAGGCTTCAATGGCTTGTGGATAGCGAGCTGCATCTTTCAAAAGTTCTGCCTTCTCACGATAGGCCGGCGCGAAGGAAGGGTCGAGTGCAATGGCTTCATTGTAGTAGTTCAAACCTTCATCCCAGTTCTGAACGCGCTTATACAGCATTCCCTTGCGAAGAATGGCGCGAGTTGATTTGGAGTCCATTTCCAAGGCCTTGTTGTACTGTGCAATCGCATTGCTCTGATTGATACCATCACGCAAACGATAGTAGTCACCCAATTGAATATAGACCTCCGGGTTTTTGTCGTTGAATGGAAGCGCAGTGTTCAAATAGACAAGGGCTTTATCAAGTTGAATATTCTTTTCCATCAAGCACGCTTCTGCCATCTTCAAATAGGCTTGTTGCTTGGTCAATTTGTCTACCTTGTTTGACTTGGTGTTCATTATTTCCTCAGCCTTCGTTAACTGTGCTGAAAATGTTGCGGCATCACCGCGAAATGCTGATAAATGACCTAAACCAACGTAGTTGATTGGATTTGTTGGAGCCACTTCCATGCCTTTGCGGAAGCACTTTTCAGCAGAAGAAAGTTTCTCGGCCAGATCATTAGCATCGTCCTGGTCACTTACGCCCCAGGCGAAATAGTTATATCCTGCCGCAGCGTAATTGTCGCCCACAGTTGGCTCTTTTGAAATGAGTGCGTTGAGTTCGCTTTCGGCAACTTCGAATCGTTCACTCAATGTTTTTTGAATGGCTTCCGCGCGGGTTTGAGCCGACAGGGTGATTGTGCTGAGCGCAACAATTACCGCAAGTAACAAGGATTTATACATGGTGGTGAAATTATACAGGTTCATTGATCTACAATTTTTACGGTTCGGTTTGGAGTTTTTGCGGCCACCATTCCCATCTTGTGGATGATGAGCTGGCCCTTCTCGCCTATGAGGTGGTTGGCAAAGCCTGTGCCAAGCGTTCCTCTCAGACCCGTGCGGATGTAATACACGTCGCGACGAAGAGGATAGGTTCCGTCAAACACATAGGCTTGAAATGGACGACGCGGCAATTCGGGTTTAATCACATTGCTTGGGTCTACAATTCCGAGGGGCTTTACAAGTTTGCGATATGCAGCACAGGTGCTGTCTTCAGCATCACTAATCCAGCTCAATGAAATAACTCCTATGCTGTTGGGATGAGCGTTCACGTAGGCGATAACGCGTTCGGTAGTTTCTTCCGAAAAGCACCAGGAAGGGAATTGTTCAACACCGAATTTTTCACTGAGTGAACGGGCATTGCACGAACCGGGGTTATCAAACACCACGTTTATTTTAGCATTGGAACCACCGGGTTGTACCTGACTCCACAAGCTATCGCTTCCGGAGAAAATACCTTTTACTTTATCGAGGTGAATCACAGAGTCGGCATGTTCAGGGTGAACAACGAGCGCGATGCCATCCCGTGCAATTAAAATACTCTCGGGCACCCGCTGTTTGCTTTTGAAAAAGGCTAGCTCTTCCTCTGTAAGCGCTCTTCCTACCACAGCAGCTTGCACGCTGTCGGCAAGCAGCGCTTTGAAAACATCACTTTCGGGGGCTGTCTGAGAGGAAATGCTTGCGTATTTATTAAGATGGGTATACGTGAAAACCTCTGTATCCATAAGCAATGAATAGGATTCATCGACCGCGATGCGCAGCGAGCCTGAGGTAATCGATTCTTCCTTTTTGTCCTGAGCAATATTGCAGCTCAGCAGTGAAATCACGAAGGTCGATGCGAGAATGAGAAAACCGTTAGTCTTGTTCATGCTGCAATTGTTTTTGAAAGGCTCGCAGTCGATACCAGCGAATTCCCGAATAGACCAAAAGCACACCTGCCATGACGTAGCGACGATTTCCCGGTAGCCATTGCTCCGCGCTGTCGGTAATTACGCAAGCCAAAGCAACGAGCAACAATGTTGCAATCATTACATAACTCATGGTAACAGTTGTATTCATGCGGGCGCGAAATTAATACGATAGCGGTAAGTACACGTAAGCATTCTGTGCGTTCACTACATGAAATTCATTGGTTGAGCGAACGCGAAAAAAAAGGGACGCGCATTCGCACGTCCCGGAATAGATTACACGATTGTTGAACGCCCTTATTAAAGCGTACCGCGAAGCTCTTGTTCACGCTCAATGGCCTCAAAGAGCGCCTTGAAATTGCCTTTGCCAAAGCTTTTGGCACCTTTGCGCTGGATGATTTCGAAGAACATGGTCGGACGATCCAACACAGGTTTGGTGAAGAGTTGTAACAGATAGCCTTCATCATCACGGTCGATGAGAATCCCTAGCTTTTTGAGCGGAGCCAAATCTTCATCAATCTTGCCGACACGGTCCAATACGTCGTCGTAGTATGTTTCAGGCACGTGTAAAAACTCAACACCTCGGGCCTTCAGTGCGGTGACTGTTTCAATGATATTATCGGTGGCCACGGCAATATGCTGAACTCCGGCTCCGTGATAGAAATCAATGTACTCTTCGATTTGAGACTTTTTCTTGCCCGAAGCCGGTTCGTTAATCGGGAACTTGATGCGGCCATTGCCATTGCTCATCACCTTACTCATGAGCGCAGTGTATTCCGTACTGATATCCTTATCGTCAAATGAAACCAGCTGTGCGAATCCCATCACCTTGGCGTAGAACTCACACCATTGGTTCATTTCATTCCAGCCCACATTGCCCACCATGTGATCGACGAATTTCAAGCCGACTTCAGCCGCACGATATGATGGATTCCAGGGCTTGTAGCCGGGCAGGAAAACGCCGGTGTAGTTCTTTCTTTCCACAAACACGTGCAGGGTTTCTCCATAAGTATGAATTCCGGAAAGGACCACACTGCCGTGATCATCGATATGTGTTTCAGGGTTCAAACAACTCTTCCCGCCGCGCGAGGTAGTTTCTTCCCAGCTTTTGGTGGCATCATCCACCCAAAGTGCAATGACCTTTACGCCGTCTCCATGCGCATTGACGTGTGCATTGATAGGACCGTCGGGCTGAAGGGCAGAGGTCAACACCAAACGGATTTTATCCTGCTGCAGCACATATGAAACGCGGTCTTTTACGCCTGTTTCTAGGCCGCAATAGGCAAGTGGCTGAAAGCCCCATGCACTCATGTAATAGTAGGCCGCCTGTTTAGCATTGCCCACGTATAACTCAACGTAATCAGTTCCTAATAATGGCAGGAAATCCGCCGCATCAGTTACAACTTTTTCCAACTCCGGAGAAGAGGTTTCGGTTTTCATAGGTTCAAAATTAGTTTGCTTTTACTCTAACCAACTTGTTTTGTAAGTGTCATCGGAAATCCCAAGGGCAGCGGCCGTAACTTTTAACGGTCGGAAGGTGTCCACCATCACCGCGAGTTCTTGTGTTTCTTTTTGTCCAATGCTGCGCTCAGCCGCACCGGGATGAGGACCGTGCGGAATACCACCCGGGTGCAATGAGATGTAACCTTTCTCTACGTGATTGCGACTCATGAAATCGCCGTCAACATAGTATAGCACTTCATCACTGTCGATGTTGCTGTGATTGTATGGCGCCGGAACTGACTTGGGGTGGTAGTCATATAAACGCGGGCAGAAAGAGCACACCACGAAATTATGCGCCTCGAAGGTTTGGTGCACCGGCGGCGGCTGGTGAATGCGACCCGTAATCGGCTCGAAGTTGTGAATACTGAATGCGTAGGGATAGTTGTAGCCATCCCACCCAATGACATCGAAAGGATGAGAGGCGTATACAACTTCGTGCATCATGTTCTGCTTGCGAATTTTTACGGTGAATTCGCCTTTCGAATCATGCGTTTCCAACTGTGAAGGACGACGGATGTCGCGCTCGCAGAAAGGAGAATGCTCAAGCAGCTGACCGAAATTATTACGGTAGCGTTTCGGAGTAACAATGGGTGAATAGGACTCAACGATGAATAACCGATTGTTCGGCGTATCAAAGTCAATTTGATAAATCATCCCGCGAGGAATGACCAAATAATCACCATAACTAAAAGTGAGGTTGCCGAGCAGCGTGCGCAATGTGCCCGATCCTTCATGGATAAAAAGCAGCTCGTCTGCATCCGCATTTTTGTAGAAATAGTTTTTCAAACTGTCTAGCGGTGCAGCAAGGGCAATGTTGAGGTCATTGTTGAAAAGCATGTACGTCCGGCTGTCCAGAAAATCGGCCTTTGGCGCGACGTTCCAACCTTTGAGCATCATGGGGGAAATATTATGCTCGACTGCAGCTTTTGGTCCTGCAAAAACAGGCTCACCAATGGAGCGAATCATTGTAGGACGGTGCACATGATAAAGCAACGAACTCATCCCGTGGAAGCCTTCTGTTCCGAAGAGTTGCTCGTAATACATGCCCCCATTGGGTTTCTCATGCACGACGTGACGTTTATCCGGGATGTTTCCTAAGGCGTGGTAAAATGGCATGGTCGGTTGTGATTTGGGTCAAAGTTAGCGGGCGGGTCGTCGAGTGAGGCAATCGTGCGGTAGTGATTTTTCTCACGATTCGTTTCACCGACTCTGCTTAGGGCGCTTGCTGAATTTTGGGGGTTCGATGACTTCCACTACCGCAAGCGCATCAGGATAATAAGCCTCGATTTCATTGCGGCATTTTTCCATTTCCAGCTTACTGGGGAAATCGCCTATCTGTAGCGCGTGCTCCGGCACAATTTGCTTGATGTAGGCAGAATAAGGTAGCCCTAAGGCCAAGTATTTATTGCGCTCGGCTTTAACGGTTTCCAACGGACCCAGAAATAGTTGAAGCCGATAACCTTTGAGCTCCTTGAATTTACGTGCGCTCTTTTCAATTTTGACAATTGAGCTGTCAACCACAAACTCAACCTTACCGGGCGCTGTTGGCAGAGAATCGACTTGACCAAATGCACCACTGACGGTTGCACAAAGTGAAAGGAGGAATAAACAAAGGCGATGGGACATAGGGCAAAAGTAATTGTCAGCTTCCGTTGGCCAATCCGTGGTTTTATGAACCGGCGCTCAGCTGTTTATTTGGGTTGAGTTGCTGATGCTGTTGAAATGCGCAGAAAACTGATGATGAATGAAACGTACATGTGAGTTGATAAACAGTGAGATAAACAGCCCGATTCAGACTCTATTTAGAACCATTTTAAATTGTTAACATTCTTTTTGTCACACGAATGTCAATCGCACCTGACGTATAAATTTGCCGCGCGATTAAACCTGCCATTAAGTTTAAAATATCAGTAATGAAAAGGCTTTCAAGAAGTTTTATCAGCAAAATTCTGGTCCCTTTTACGGCTGCAATCTTCCTCAATTTCAACGCTTTCGGTGGTGTTTTTGAGGGTGGTGATGCCGCCAAAGGGGAATCATTATTTAAAGCTAACTGTGCCTCGTGTCACAAAACCTCTGAGGAGGTTCTTGCCGCGCCGGGCCTGAAGGATATCGATGTTCGATGGAAAGGAAAGGATGCACTCATCGTGAAGTGGATTCAAAATCCTCAAGCAGCTGCTGCAACAGGTGATGCTTACATCAAAGGGCTTGTCGATAAGTATGTTCCAACCTATGGCTGGATGGCCGGTCAGGCAGTTTCTGAAGCTGAAATCAAGGACATCTTAACCTACGTGAAGTCTGCAGCCAACGCTGCCGCTCCTGCCGGAGGTGCTGCCACGGTGAACAAATGCATGACCCTTGAGGAAATCGCCGCTGAGAAAGAGAAGAACGAGGAAAGCGACGGAACGGTCTGGTTTATTATCATTGGCTCTATCCTCGCTATTATCGCGGTAACTGCGGCTAACATTTCAAAGTCACTGAAAAACGCCATCAACGAGCGTGAGGGTCTTCCTCCCGTTGTTGAGCTGTCTTACTGGCAGTCTTCAAAGGCCTGGATGTGGGCCAACCGCAAGTTTGTTTCTGTTATCGGTTTGTTCTTATTCTGCTACTTCTCTGTTGTTGGTTACAAGAGTCTCATGGATATCGGTGTTTACGACGGTTACACTCCCGATCAACCTATTTGGTTCTCTCACGCCATCCACAACTGTCAAAACGAAATCGATTGTAACTACTGCCACAGCAGTGCTGTGAAGTCAAAGCATGCCGGTATTCCTTCGGTGAACGTGTGTATGAACTGCCACAAAGGAATCAAGAAGGGCGCAATTACCGGGACATCTGAAATCCAGAAGATTTACGATGCCATCGGATTTGACCCAACTTCCGGTACGTATATCGCCGGTTACGAGCAGAAGCCAATCGTTTGGAATAAGGTAAATAACCTTCCTGATCACGTCTATTTCAATCACTCTGCTCACGTAACAGTTGGAAAGATTGATTGTAAGAACTGTCACGGTCCTCAAAACATGTACACCGTTGGTCACGTCCCAACCGCTGATGAAATCAATTCACAAGAAGACGTTACGGGATTGGTAAAACTCGAAAAGCGCCCGTTCACGATGGGATGGTGCCTGGAGTGCCACAACAAGAAAGAAGTTGACATGGCCGGAAGTGCTTACTATCAAGAAATGCATGAGCGTTACAAAGCTTCTGAAGTTGGTCAGCGTACGTTGCGTGAGATCATGGAAGACGGTTCTTCAACCGTTCGCGAGTTGGGTGGTTGGGAATGCGGCAAATGCCACTATTAATAGTATAAATCGAATAACACGGATTAACCTCCATGGGAATAACTAAGAAATACTGGTCGAGCCTGGATGAGTTGCAGGGAACTGCGGCTGCTCAGGAAGCGCTTACCTCAGAATTCAAGCGTGACCAAAGCGTGCAAGATTTTCTCAACGATGAAAATCTCAATGAATCGAACACCGGCCGCCGTGACTTCCTGAAGTTCATGGGCTTTGGTTTGGCTGCTGCAACCCTTGCAGCTTGCGAAACCCCGGTGGTGAAGTCGATTCCTTACGTTGTAAAACCGGAAGAAATCACACCCGGTGTTGCCAACTACTACGCATCAACGTATTACGATGGCAACGACTACGGTAATCTTCTGGTGAAAACACGCGAGGGCCGTCCTATTCACATCAAGGGCAACAAGGATCACGGAATTGCCGGCGGCGGATTGAATTCCCGCATGAATGCATCCGTCCTTGGTTTGTATGACGGCGCACGTTTGAGGGGTCCTAAAAAAGGAAACGCGGATATCGATTGGAATTCACTGGATGCTGATATGAAGGCCGCTCTGGGCGCTGCAAATAGCATTCGCATTGTGTCAAATACGGTTATTAGCCCAAGTACTCAGCGTGCAATCAATGAGTTCAGCGCGAAGTACGCCGGCAAAGTGAAGCACGTTCAGTATGACGCTGTTTCCTACAGCGGATTGGCTAAAGCGAACGGTGGTTCTGTTCCTGCATACGATTTCAGTAAAGCAAAAACAATCGTGAGCATTTCAGCCGATTTCCTCGGTACATGGCTCATGTCGGCCGCATTCACGGCTCAATACGCTCAAACACGCAAGCCTGAAGGCGAGTGGATGAGCAAGCATTACCAGTTTGAAAGCAACATGTCGCTCACAGGCTCCAACAGCGATGTGCGCACTGCTATCAAGCCATCGCAACAAGGTGCTGTAGCTGCTGCGCTTTATGCAGCAGTAACAGGTGGAAGTGCCGCCGGAGTGGAAGGCGCAGATAGCGCAATTGCTTCCGCCGCTGCATCATTAAAGGAAAATGCAGGATCGTCATTGGTTGTTGCGGGTTCGAATGACCCAAACATTCAAATGATTGTTGCTGCAATCAATGCCGCACTTGGAAACAACGGCAAGACAGTAGATACGAAAAACGCATTGAATCTCTTCCAGGGTAGCGATGAAGGCATGGCTGCATTGGTGGAAGAAATGAATACCGGTAGTGTTGATGTGTTGATTGTCTACGGTGTGAATCCCGCCTACAGCTGGATGAATGCCGAGAAATTCAACAGCGGTCTTCAAAAGGTAAAAACCTCTGTTTGTTTTAACCTGTTTGCCGACGAAACAGCGAGCCGCTGCACGTACATGGCTCCGGATAATCACTACCTCGAATCATGGAATGATTACAGCCCGATGAAGGGTCGCACCGACTTGGCGCAGCCTACCATCAATCCGCTGTACAATAGTCGTTACGCACAAGAGTCGTTCTTGCGCTGGAGCGATAACGCTTCTGCTTATTACGATTACATGCGTCAAACGCACAATGGTGGCTATGTAGCAACCATGTTGAAGACTGATAACAATTGGAATACAGCTGTACACAACGGAACGTTTGCTGCAGCAGTTGCGGTGGCCTCGGCTGTTGCCGTTGAAACTGCAGCTCCTGTTTCAGCAGCTCCTGTTGTTGAAGCTTCTGCCCCAGCCGCCCCTGCGATGAATGTTGCAGATGCATTGGCAGCTGTGTCTTCTGCGAAATCAGGCGAATGGGAAGTTACCCTATACCAAAAGGTGACAATGGGTGCGGGCAATCACGCAAACAATGCGATGTTGCACGAAACACCGGATCCCATTACCAAAGTAACCTGGGACAACTACGTGACTATGGCTCCTGCTGACATGAAGGAGATGGGCCTTGAAACTTATATTGGTCAATGCGACTGTGCATCGTTGGTGAACGTTACCGTGAATGGTAAGTCACTCACCTTGCCTGCAATGCCTGTTCCGGGTCAGAAGCGCAAGACTCTTGGTATCGCTCTCGGTTATGGTCGTGGTGCCGGCAACGAAGAGATTGGTAAGGCGGCCTACCAAACCGGTAAGGCCGGCGTTCACTTGATGGAAGGCGATAAGCGTCAATCTATCGGCGGAAACGCTTATCCAATGGTGGCAATGAATGCAGGACACGCTTCGTATTCATCTTCAGATGTTTCGATTGCGTCGGCTCCGGGCACATATGCTATCGCAACTACACAGATGCACGCCACCGTTATGGGACGTGATTCTGTTATCAAAGAAACTGTAATTGCTACCTACTTGGCTGAAAAGGACGCCAAGCGTGGGGATGCATCTTATAACCTCGCGGTCACCCTTCCTATTCACGAAGATGTGAATAAGGATGGTAAAATCGATGTGAACGACCGTCAAGGAATTCGCTCTGTGGACTTGTGGCGCGACCATCCCGTTGAAGGCGTTGGTCACCGTTGGGGTATGACGATCGACTTGAGCTCTTGCTTGGGTTGTGGTGCTTGTATCACAGCCTGCCATACTGAGAACAACGTTCCTGTGGTTGGTAAAGATGAAGTGTTGCGTCACCGCGATATGCACTGGATGCGTATCGACCGTTACTTCTCTTCAGAGCATCAAAGCATTGATATTGCTGATACCCTCGCCAATACAAAAGAAGCAACCGGTAAAGGCACTATCGCGGCTTACCGCGAAATGGAGAGTCCGGAGGAGAATCCACGCACGGTGCATATGCCGATGATGTGTCAGCACTGTAATCACGCTCCTTGCGAAACAGTTTGTCCCGTTGCAGCCACCGTTCACAGCAATGAAGGCTTGAACAACATGGCTTACAACCGCTGTATCGGAACACGTTATTGCGCAAACAACTGTCCATATAAAGTGCGTCGTTTCAACTGGTTCAACTATGTAACAAACGACAAATTTGCGATGGTGAACCCGGCACAAGATGATACCCTGCGCATGGTATTGAATCCGGATGTGACCGTTCGTACACGCGGTGTGATGGAGAAGTGCAGCATGTGTCAGCAGCGTATTCAGGCCGGTAAGACCGAAGCGAAGCGCAATGGTACCATTGTGCTGGACGGCATGATTCAGACTGCTTGTTCTGAAGCTTGTCCAACAAACGCTATTGTGTTCGGTGACCTGAACGACAGCTCATCGAAGAATGCTGCTCGCGCCAACAACGTTCGCTCTTATCACGCACTCGAAGAAGTGGGTATTCAGCCGAATATTTATTACATGACTAAAGTGCGCAACATCGAAGCATCAGAAGCTTAAACCTTTTAGAAACCAACCGAGATGTTCAAAGAATCCAACATAAGAAAGCCGCTGATTCTAGGTCACAAGACCTACCATGATATCACGAACGATATCGTAAATCCAATTGTGGGTCCGGCTCCCAAGCAATGGAAGATTGCATTCACCATTGCGCTGATTGTAGCGCTTTATGGTGTTGGCGTCATCAGTTATCTGGTGGGTGTGGGTATCGGATCATGGGGTCTGAATAAAACTGTAGGCTGGGCATGGGATATCACCAACTTCGTATGGTGGGTAGGTATCGGTCACGCCGGTACATTGATTTCTGCTGTGCTCCTGCTGTTTCGTCAGCGCTGGCGCATGGCGATTAACCGCTCTGCTGAAGCGATGACCATCTTCGCTGTAATGATGGCCGCTGTATTCCCTGTATTCCACATGGGACGCGTATGGATGGCTTATTGGACACTTCCGTTGCCAAACCAGTTTGGTTCGTTGTGGCCTAACTTCAACTCAGCGTTGATGTGGGACGTATTCGCGATCTCGACTTACTTCTCTGTTTCATTGGTTTTCTGGTATATCGGTTTGATTCCGGATTTTGCAACCATTCGCGACCGCGTGACCAAGCCATGGATGAAGAAGTTTTACAGCATTCTCAGTTTCGGCTGGTCGGGACGCGCTAAGCATTGGACACGCTTCGAGGAAATTTCTCTCGTGTTGGCCGGTATTGCAACACCGCTGGTATTCTCGGTTCACTCCATCGTATCGATGGACTTTGCTACGTCAATCGTACCGGGGTGGCACACGACGATCTTCCCTCCATATTTCGTATCGGGTGCGATCTTCTCCGGATTTGCAATGGTGCAGACGCTTTTGCTCATCATGCGTAAGACCATGAAGCTCGAGGCTTACATTCACCTCAAGCACATTGAATACATGAACATCGTAATCATTGTGACGGGTTCAATTGTGGGTGTTGCTTACTTGACAGAGTTGTTTATCTCTGACTACAGTGGTGTTCAATACGAATCGTATGCATTCATCAACCGCTTCTCAGGTCCTTTGGCTTGGTCATATTGGAGCATGATGACGTGTAACGTAATCTCTCCACAGCTCTTTTGGTTTAAGAAACTCCGTACGAACCTCGTCTTCACCTTTGTGATGTCAATCATCGTAAACATCGGTATGTGGTTCGAGCGTTTCGTAATCATCGTGACGTCGATTCACCGCGATTACTTGCCTGCTGCATGGGGTGAGTTCAAGGCATCACCGATTGATATCGGTATGTTCATCGGAACCATCGGAATTTTCTTCACCCTGTTCTTGTTGTTCGCTCGTTATTTCCCTGTATTGGCGTTGAACGAATTGAAGACCATTTTGAAGACATCGGGCGAGAGCTACAAAAACGAAAACAAACACTAAGCAATAACGCGTTAGTACTATGGCAAATAAAGTATTTCATGTGATGTACGATGACGACCAGACACTGCTGGACGCTGCTCGTGCACTCGTTGCTCAAGGCATTCGTGTGAAGGAGGTTTTCTCTCCATTCCCGGTGCATGGTTTGGATCCTATTATCGGTGTGAAGCGCACGCGTTTGGCGATTTGTTCGTTCATGTATGCCTGCACAGGAACAGCACTCGCTATTCTGGGTACGTGGTTCTTAATGGTGAGCGATTGGGATTGGAATATTGGCGGTAAGCCAAACTTTACCTGGATTGAAAATGCTCCGGCATTTGTTCCCGTGATGTTCGAGTTTTCGGTGTTCTGCGGAGCACACGGAATGGTCATCACGTACTTGTTGCGCAATGGCACACTACCCGGAATGCCTGCCGACAACCCGGATCCACGCACAACGGATGACAAGTTTGTGATGGAAATCACAACAGAAGATAATCACATGTCGGCTCAAGATCTTGAAGCGAAGATCCGCGCGACAAACGTATTTGAACTTAGCATAAAGGACTATTGAGATGAAGCGTAACACAACCCTTTTCGGGATCGCGGCTGTAGCCGTATTCGCACTTTCATCGTGCCGTCAGGACGCCAACTCACCAGGCGTTGAATATATGCCTGACATGTATCGCTCTCCTGCGTTGGAGGCCTATGTGGATTATGGTACAAACAAGACCATGGACTGGACACAGGACATGAAGGATGCAGCAGGATTGGTTGCAGTGAAATCACGCGTACCTGCTGCCAACACTATTCCTTACGTGAAGGCGGAGCTGATGCCTTTCGTAATGCCTTATCCGCTCAATAACACTCCGGAAGATTACGAGCGCGCTGCTGCTGAAATCAAGAGCCCTATCAAGGCGACCAAAAAGAACGTGCTGCGTGGTAAAGAAATTTATACCTACATGTGTACGCATTGCCACGGCGAGGCGGGACATGGTGATGGAGCGATTTCCAAGAATGGCCACATCCAGGGTATTCCTGATTATGCAACCAAGTTGAAGGATTTACCGGAAGGAAAAATGTTTCACTCTATTACTTATGGTAAAGGCTTGATG
>JBKCDO010000164.1:0-8611 GCA_046304755.1 Flavobacteriales bacterium | reverse complement strand
GAAGCAGACGAGTTTCTTTCCTTCATCCAAATTAACCGCTTTACCTCCGATCGATTTGAACTCGGAGAAACGCGACTTCACCTTGGGCGGTTGAACTTCCGCTGCAGCCTGTTGGATATTGTTGCCTTCGATAGGAGAGGTCACAATCGTGTTGGTATCGACGGCTACTTGTGCAACAGTGTCCACAGCGGCTACTTCCGTGGTTACAACTTCTTCAACAACGGGAGTGCTCTCAGTTTCGCAAGGACAAAAAGGAAACAGCGCAAACATGCCAAAGGCAGACACAGCATAGATGAACATGGGCACCATGAAGCGATTGCTGCCTTTGGGGTTTTCCTCTGAGTTCTTGTAAACGTAGAACAATAACCCCAGCGTGAGCACATTTTTAATAAAGGCTTCCAGCGGTGTCATCGGAATCAACTGACCAAAGCAACCACAGTTGCCATTCATTGCACCGTGCTTCACCATTTCAATGGAAAGGTGAACACAGAACGCAACAAGCGTAAAGGCAGTGACCGGAATGATGAAACGACGTAAGAAGTGCTTTTGCAGAATGCCAATACCAATGGCCATTTCAAGGGCGATTAGCAAGCGCGAGAAATAGGGAGCTTCGCACCAGCCGCAAATGCCCAGGTCGACCAGTTGCTTTTCAAACATCCAGATGGGAAACATCTTGGAAATACCTGAAATGAGGAACAGGATGGAGATAATGATTCGGGCTGACCAAGGGAAATAGGCTTTCAAGGAATTCATAGTCGCTATTATTTAAGTTCGAAGGTATATGTCGTTTGAAATGATTGCGTTGAAGTAGATCAAGGTTTATTCAGTGTAGGTAACACTGAATTGACCATCGGTGATTTGCTTCGATACACCATTGAGCGGATTCACCGCATTGATTTGGAATGTGCCTTCAATGCGATTGGTCGTTTCATTGTGACTGGTGATGGTCATCGTTCCCGGCTGTTCGTTGGTTGCTTCATAGGCAATGGCCAATGCATCCGTGTAAAGCAGGTAATTGTAATCAGCAGTTAATGCATGGGTTCCAACGGAGACGCTATCCATTTCTAATGTCATCGATTGACCTAGACCGGAAAGCCCGTAAACAGTTAGAATGATGCCCTGATCAGCCAAAATGACTCCGTTGGCGCAGTACTCCACACCATTGTCTTTCCATTTGATTGTTCCATTGGGTAGACTGCAAACGACAGGTGGATCCACCACAACGTCTTCCTCCTTCCTGTCTTTACAGGAAACAAAAACGAATACTCCCAATGCCAGGGATAGAAGGGTGATAAGAAGATTTTTGCGTTTCATAAATCGATCGCCGATTGTGTGACGAGGCCGCAAAATAAAGCAAAACCGAACGGAAATTTCTGAAAGAATGCAAAGCGGTTATGAGCGAACCTCAAGCCTTGGTGTAAGCAACGGCGTGCTGGTTAAGCAGGTCTAGAATACGACGCGACATGTCATTGAAATAACGCTTGGTGCGATAGCCCCCAATCCACTCGATTCCGCGCACCGCATTGGTGATGAACATCTCATCAGCGGCCAGTAGGTTATGGGGATTCAACGTGCATTCGTAGACCTTGATTTTATTCTCCAGGGCCAGGTTGATGATGTTCATGCGCATGGTTCCGGCAACAGGACCGTCTTCCAGGGTAGGCGTGTAGAGAACGCCATTGGAGACAATGAAAATATTGCTGGAATTTGATTCAATAACCGCCAGCTTATTGTTTTGAATGAGCGCCTCGTCCAGTCCTTTATCGCGGGCATGAATGGCTGCCATAACATAGAGCTGTGCATTGAGCGTTTTGAAAACAGACATCTTGGTGATGTCCTTTTTGAAATCGGTGTAGATGTCAACCATCCTCCCCGTTGCATTCATGACAAATGCATTATCTGCAAGTGGCTCAGCCTCGATGTAGTAAGTCATGACGTCCTGCTTGGGCATGTAGAAGCCGGTAGATTGACGATAGAACGTTATGCGCAATCGGCCCCCTTGGGTAATTCCGTTGCGCTCGAGTAATCCTTGAATTTGGCCGCGCAACACCTCGATGGAAAAGCCTTCGGGCGGCGCCATCTTCAGAATGGCAGCCGTGTCCATGGCGCGGGAAAAATGGTTTTCCAGAAAAAGAGCTTTGCCATTGATGACACGCATACTTTCGAAAAAACCATCAGCAAAACGAAACGCACGATTGTCTTTCGTGATGGCGGCTTGCACATCCTGAAGATATTCTCCTTTATGGAAGACGTAGTTCATGCGTTGGGTTAAGCGAGTGTTCTAACCGCATCGATCAGGGCGGAGTTGGTCGCAATCAAAATTCCTTTTACGCCAACTTGCGCTGCGCATTGGATGTCGCGTTCCCGATCTCCGATCATCACGCTTTGCATCGGATCGATGCGGTATCGGGCTATAGCGCGTTCCATGAGCAATCGCTCCGGTTTTCTCGTCAGTGAATTTCCGAATTCGGGGTGATGTGGCGAATAAAAGATGTGATTGATTTCAACACCGGCATCTTGACAAGTGCGCAGCAGAAAATCGTGAATCTCGTGCACCGTTTCGTGGGTGTAAAGTCCTTTGGCAATTCCCCCTTGATTGGTGATGATGAATAACAGATATCCTTTGCTGCGCGCCAGTTGTAGTGCTTCAATGACAGTGGGCAGGATGATGAATTCCTCGAGCGACATCGTGTAGTCACCCGGGTCATGATTGATGACACCATCGCGATCGAGAAAGAGGGCTTTGTGCAACATCAGGCAGTTTTCTTTTTACGTTGAATCGTAATCCAGGCAATAACAAGGGCCATCAGCATCAGGAAAGAAGCCGTGATAAAGGCCGCTCCCGGGAAATACACTGAAGATCCGCCGGTAAAGTGACTGAAGATGCCGGCCATCATCACAGGACCAATAATCGAAGTGATACTTTGCACACTGGTAATGAGCCCTTGCAATTCACCTTGCGCATTGGAAGGAACAGCTTCTGTCATGAGCGATTGAATTGCAGGCCCATTGATGCCACCCAGGCAATAGGGAATAATCGCGAGCATCATAAACGTGCCTGTAGGTGCCAGTCCGAATCCGGCCATGCCAATGGTGTAAAGCGTCAGCCCCACGAGCATGGCATTCGAATTACCGATGCGCGAATTGACCACACGCACCAACACCCCTTGCACAAAAGCGACGATGATACCTACGGTCATGATGGAAATGCCAATGGCTTTCTCAGTCCACTGAAACTTCATCATCGTGTAGTATTGCCAGTTGGTCATCACAGCCTGTGCACCGAGATAGAGCAGGAAAAAGCAGGCGAGATAACCCAGGATGGTTTTATGCTTGGAAATGGTGAGGAATGCACCGATGGGATTAGCGCGCTTCCATTCAAAAGGACGGCGGTTTTCAGGAGCCAGCGATTCAGGTAGGATAAAGTATCCGTAAAGCCAGTTTACCAATGAGAGAACAGCACACGCGATAAAAGGCACGCGCACACCCCACTGGGCGAGCAAACCGCCAATACCGGGGCCAATGATGAATCCCATGCCGAAAGCAGCGCCCAGCATGCCGAAGTGCTTGGAGCGGTTGTCATCATTGCTGATGTCTGCGATGTAAGCCGAAGCTGTGGTAAAGCTGGCGCCCATGATACCTGCCAGAATACGACCGGCGAATAACCAGGAGAGCGTTGGCGCAAAGGCTAGAAGCAAAAAGTCGATACCGAAACCAAAGAGTGAAAGAAGCAGCACAGGACGACGGCCGAAGCGATCACTCAAGCTGCCCAAAATGGGGGACATCACAAATTGCATGATGGCAAACCAGAACATCAGCCAACCGCCGATGACGGCGGCGCGGCTTTCATCACACTGTTCCATACTCATGATGAGTTTAGGGAAGACAGGAATGATAATACCGATGCTGATGGAATCAATCAGTGCGGTAATGAGGATGAACAAGATTGCAGGCTTTTTGCCTTCGGTAACGGCTGACATGAGCGCGCAAGATACGCCGATGACGCACTAAACGGCGGCGACTTTAGTCCTCCTCTTGAAGCCATTCATCTTCGAAGTCGAAATCGGTGTAATCATCCAGTTCGCGGCGTTCTTTCTTAGTGGGTCTGCCGAGTCCGCGCTTGCGTTCATTGCGGAATTGCAGTTTGATCATTTCGAGTTTGGCGAGTTCCTCGGGCTTGGTGACGTCTTGAGCATGGGCGGCAACGAGCTTGGCTCCAACGCGCGCGCGCGGGAAGGAAATTACCTTGTAGGAAAAATGAATGGGACCTTTGCGCACGGTGATGACGTCGCCCGGCTTGACATCGCGGCTTGCCTTGGTGAGCTCTCCGTTAAGCCAAACTTTCTCCAGCTTGCACTGACCGCTGGCCAGCGAACGGGTTTTATATACACGGATACTCCAGAGGTATTTGTCGATGCGCATACGAATCAGAAGTCGATCTGCAGATTGAATGCTTTGCGCAACGTTTCCAGCGATGGATTTTCCTGCGCCAGTTTATCGAAGCGCTGCTTGGCTGTGTGGTAGGTCGACTTGATTTCGTCGGGGCGCATGATTTCGATTTTGTAATCGATGCCACGGATATCGAATTGCGTGCGGAAATACTCAGCGAGTTGATTGCGATACTCTTTGAAATACATTTCCTGTGTTACGCTTGGAAGCGCCACACGCAAGGTGTTGCCGAGCTTCAATTCCACTTCAGCCACCTTGAAAGCGCTTTGTGCTTGCATATTATGACTCATGCGTTCATCGGCAAATCGATTCCAGGCGATACGCAATTCGTCGGTAGTGTATTCGCGGGTTGGTTTTTCATCAGCGATCTCCAGCAATTCCTCGGCAACTTGTTGTTGCTGTTGTTGACGCCTGGCCATTACGCCCTTGATGCTCACAGACTCGGTTGATTGCAAGATGAGATGCCGCTTACCTAGAGTTGCCCCACCGTTTTCCTGAATGTCATTCGTCGAAAGCCCCTGTTTCGGACGCGCTGCTGCGCGTCCATCAGGCACAAGCCCTTCACTTGCCTGCATGCCGCTTGCTGAAGGCAGCGGCACAGGACGCGCTGCTGCGCGTCCTTGGACTAGAGGAGTGCCTCTAAACGGCTTCAGTCTGAACTTTTTTTTTTCGCCTTCTCGGTTGTAGAGAATGCTTGCGAGCTTCATGAGCGTGAGTTCGACCAGCAGTCGCTGGTGCTTGCTGGCCCGAAACTGCGTGTCGCATTCGTTGATCATCTGCAGTCCCTGGATGAGCAGGCGCAGGTCTGAATTGGCAGCTTGCGTTTTGTATTTATCAGCGACTGATTCGCTGACTTCCATGAGCGGAATAGTTTGCGCGTCTTTGCTCACCAGCAGGTTGCGGAAATGTCCGCCAAGGCCCGTAATGAAGTGGTGGCCGTCGAAGCCTTTGTTGAGCACTTCGTCAAAGAGCACAAGGCAACCGGCTACATCTTCGGCCAGGATGAGATCAGTAAGTTTAAAGTAGTAATCGTAATCGAGAACGTTGAGGTTCTGTATAACCGCGGAGTAGGTGAGGCTGCGTCCGCAGAAGGCCACGACCTGGTCGAAGATGGAAAGCGCATCGCGCATGGCACCGTCGGCTTTGGTCGCAATGACGTGCAATGCTTCGGCTTCGGCTTGAACTCCTTCTTTGGTAGCGATAGAGGCCAGGTGATCAGCGATGTCTTTAATCTTTATGCGATTGAAATCGAAGATCTGGCAGCGACTGAGAATCGTAGGGATGATCTTGTGTTTCTCGGTAGTAGCCAAAATGAAGATGGCGTGCGCCGGCGGTTCTTCGAGCGTCTTGAGGAAGGCGTTGAATGCGGCCGACGACAGCATGTGCACCTCGTCGATGATATAGACCTTGTACTTTCCGGTTTGTGGTGGGATGCGCACACTGTCAACGATGGTGCGGATATCATCGACGCTGTTGTTGGAAGCGGCATCGAGCTCGAAGACATTGAACTGCATATCTTCGAGTTGTTCGCCCAGAGCGCCATTGACGGCCTTGGCGAAGATTCGAGCGCAGGTGGTTTTCCCTACACCACGCGGCCCAGTGAACAGGTAAGCTTGAGCAATCTGCTGATTGGCAATAGCGCTCTGCAACGTGGTGGTGATGTGTTTTTGTCCCACAACCGTCTCCCAGCTATCGGGGCGATACTTTCTTGCCGAAACGATGAATTGCTCTGCCATAGAACGCAAAGATGCAGCAGGGGAGGGCGTGGGTAATTCACAATTTTCTAACAGTGGTTAGGATTGTAGGATTACAGGATTGTAGGATTACAGGATTGTAGGATTGTAGGGGGCGCAAACAATCCATGATTTTTCACTATGTGTGATTTCTATGATTCGTTCCGATTTCGGTTATGTTTGAAACTGAATAACATAATCAAGAAAACACTATGTCCAATCACAGAAAATTCATCATCGCCATTATTGCAGCTTTTGCGGCAGGGGTGGGTTATAATCTCTATTTAATTAATAATGGAAACACTGATATTGCCGTATTCGGCGGACCGGTGATTACCGTATTCGCTGCGGCCTGCTTCTATTATTTCAGCCGTTACTTTGAGCGAAAGAAGGGATAAAGGATTGTAGGATCCTACAATCCTACAATCCTACAATCCTACAATCCTACACTCCTCCTCAACACTTCGCCGTCTTCTTCTTCTTTCCAAACCCACCTTTATCGACTGTCTTTGCTATGTAGGATACTGCATCGGGAACAGCGCAGGCCGTGCCTCCCATTTCGACTTCGACTTTGCCGATTTTCTTTACGGCTGCGAGCACTTGAGCGTGCAACTCCTGCACCTGCGTTCCGACCATGATGAGAAAGCCGTTCATCACATACCTGACGCGATTGGGCGCCTTAGCGATGCCCTTCTCGATTTGATTTACCAGCGCGGAGATTTCCTTGATATCGAGCTTTTCGTTAGGCGTTATTTGGATATGCGAAGCATACGTTGACCAACCGGCCGTCGCAGTGAGTTCGTTGGCGGAGGCAATCCATTCCATAGCGAGCTCGCGCGCGAATGCACTTTCCGCAGCAGTCCAGGCCACCGTGTATTCGCTGTGCATATACCACTTGGCATTTTTCACCCACAATTGCAAGTCCTTCTTGCTCATTTCTTGGGGCGAGGAGATCAATCCCGCCAGATACATGGCGTCCGAATTGCCGCTGGCATAGAGCTCCATCGCCAGCGCGTGATTTTGCTTCACCTCTTTCACGATGGTTTTCATGTCTCCCACCTTCACCCCGAAAAAGGGCTCGACGGCACCATGATTCATGTACACTTTCTTGATCGATGCACTGCCCATTTTTTCCAGGCGTGCAAGAATTTCCTTAGAACTCATGACTATAAAACTGATGATTCAATCGTATAAATAACATGGCGCTGAGCGAGGTAATCCACCACGCGTGCATAGCATCCGGCGGCACGGCCTACATACTCCGGAGGATTGATGCCCGGTTGTTTAAAGGTTCCTTCCAACACCAATTCAGCCACAGCATTGCAGGTATAACCTGTCGTGCGAGCCATGCTGATGGTCTGCGTGTCGCGGTTGAATCGGTCGAGCAGGTGATACGAATAACGGCGCTTCGCCCCGTTTTCCTCCCCATCGATACGGATGCGCATGATGGTAAAGTCTTCCTCTCCCGGCTTGAGTTTCCATTGCGGGAACAGCAACTTGGATGTAAGATCAATCGGACGAACCATGGTGCCATTGATGTCAACGGGCTCATACGAGAAAAATCCAGCGGCGCGAAGGACTTTCAAGTATTCGATACAACCGGGATAACGCAGTGTTTTCTCAATCATATCCGGGATGTGCGCCATCGTTTTAATCAAGGAGCGCAGACCATCGCTGTTCCAACTCTCCAAAGTGCCTAATCCGGGAAATTCGATGAGTTCGGCTTCACTTAAGGCTTCGCGCACCACTTCCTGGCTGTTCTGAACATAACGTGCAGGTCGCGTGTATTCCTCAATCACATCGATAGGCGAGAAGACCGCCTTGTATTCCCACGGCCATTCGCGCACCACCGGCAATCCCCCTACGAGACACTCGTAGCGTTCAACCTTCATCTGTGTATCGTGATAGCCTAATATAATATTCCCCATGCCGGGCGCAACACCACAGTCCGTGACAATGGTCACGCCGTGTTGCTTAGCCAACGCATCCAACCCAAAAGGATCTTCGGGAAAAAAGGAAATGTCGACCATATTCTTCCCGGCCTTGATAACCGTTTCACATACGCGGTAGCCCATGAACCCGGGCACTGCGCCAATGACCAAATCAAAACCGGCAATCACGGAGGTGAGTGCCGCTGCATCCGTCGCATCGCCCTTCAGCGTTTTGACTCCTTTGGCGGCCATGACATCCAATCGGTCCTGCGAGGGATCGAGAGAGGTCACATCATGATTTTTATTCAGGTCTTCAGCGATGGCGGAACCAACCAGGCCCGCACCAAGAACGATGATTTTCTTTTTCATACGCGATTTTGAAGTTGCAAAGATGAAGGAAAGGGTTGTAGGATTATATGATTGTAGGATAATAGGGAAGCAAACGGCGGTTGACTAATACCTATGTTGAATCTACCGGCAATGAAAGGTGTCAAAACA
>JBKCDO010000163.1:0-18317 GCA_046304755.1 Flavobacteriales bacterium | reverse complement strand
GGTTGATGGATAGGGTTCAAAAATAAGCTGCCCGTGCTTAACCCTGAAAAATCCGATTTATTGCATGCAGCATCCCAGCAGGGTCGAGCGATTGTGGAATCGTGATATGCGTTACGTCAAATCCACGCAAGCAATCAGCGGTGCTGTGACCGAAAGCGATTGTCTGGATGGCTTGTGGGTCAACGGTATTGGAATGAAAAAACGACCGCACGTTACTCGGGCTGGAAAAAATATAGAGATCACACGGATCAATAACCACCGGTGTTTCCACGGTTTCATATACAATGAGATCGATGACCTGTGCGGAGGGAAAAGCCTGTTGTACGGTTTTCAAACTGTGCTTAGCCACCGGGAATAGGATGGTGTCGTTTTCAACCAGAGAAGCCATTCGGTAAGCAGAGTCGGCGATATCCATAGCATCGCCTACAAACGAAGGTTGCACATATTCCCGCAGTGCTTCTGCTGTTCCTTCTCCCAAAGCACCGAAGCGCTGTTGTTGAAGGATGGGATGCTGATTGAAGAAATGTCGAACTGCATTGGAAGAGGAGAAGAAAATCCAATCGCAGGGTGGGAGCTGCGGGTCGAAGGCTACCGCTCGGGCAGTGATGAGTGAGCGTGCATCGACGATATAGTCATGAGCTAACAGGACCTCATATAGTGGTTGGCATTCCCTGATGTTTCGCGATATAAAAACGGAGCGTCTCACCGGTTGTTGATGCGATGCAGTATGGTTCGGATGACTTCCTCGGTTGAGGCTCCCGACACTTGAAACTTGGTGATGGGTTGATTCCATGCTGTGGCGAAAGCTACATGCGCATGAAACTGCTGATTATGACGAATGGCATGCACACCCAGTGGCAATTGACAGCCGCCGTGCAGTTGATTCAGGACGCTGCGTTCAATGGCAATATTGGCTTGCACATCAGGGTGATGAATGGCTTGCAAAGCGCTAATCAATTCATCGTCGTCGTCCCGACATTGAATAGCCAGCACGCCTTGAGCCGGGGCGGGAACCAATTCATCAATATTCAACGCGACGGCTATTAGGTTGTCTGTGTTCAGTTCCAGTCTGTCAATACCGGCTTTGGCCAGCATGATGGCATCGAACTGACGGTCGCGCAATTTTTGTACACGTGTAGGAACGTTGCCTCGAATGTCTTTCAGTGCGATATCGGCTCTCGCATCAAGGAGCTGGGCTTTTCTGCGCGCACTGGATGTTCCAACTATGGCGTTTAACTTCAAGCGAAGTGGCTTGGATTCATCAACGGCATCGGGATGGATGAGGAGTAGTTCGCGTGGGTCGGCACGATGGCTCACGGCCGCCACAAGAAGTCCTTGCGGCGAAGTTGTTTCCAGGTCTTTGTGTGAATGAACAGCGATATCAATGCGCTTTTGCAATAGAGCTTCCTCAATTTCCTTGGTGAAAAAACCCTTGCCTTCAATCTTATCGAAACTCAAATGCTGAATAGCATCGCCTTTTGTTTGAATGATTTCGATGCGTGAATCCAGACGGTTCTTTTTGAGTTCGGCTTGCACGAAATGTGCCTGCCATAATGCGAGGTCACTGCCTCTGGATCCAATGATGATGGGGGTTTTCAATGCCGAAAAATTTGCGCGAAGGTAGGCGTGATCAGTTCTTTTTGACCTCGTCGAGCAGCACTTCTTTGGCCATTCTCATGGGGATGGAGATGTATTTTTTCTCCATATAGTTCATGATTTTTTCCAGTACATCGCGGGAATGGTCATCGAGTGTCTCCAAATCTTTCGCGAAAACAGAACCGAGTGCTGTGCTGCGGATTTCTTTGATAGTTTCCGGAATAGAGGTCATGGCTTTTTCGATGCGTCGCTCCTTGTGCACTTTTTCGCACTCGCGCAAACCGGCTTGTATAATGGGAAGGCAATCGGCGATGGCTTGCTCGCGGTATTGAATATTTTCCTGAGCGCGCTCGCGGATTTGATTCATGTCGAGGTAATCGACGTTGAACGTTGACACCACGTCCGGATGAATATCGGTTGGCACCGCCAAATCAATGATAATCTTCTGTGATGTTTCCGAACGAAGGATCGTTTCGTAGAGATGGGCGTCTACTACGTGCGTATCTGAACCTGTGCAACTGATGAGCGCGTCGAACCCTTCGGTGAATTGTGAGAGTTCATCCAGGGGAAGTGCTTTTCCACCAAAACTGTCGCTCAATGCCTGCGCGTTGGCAAGGGTACGATTCACGAACGTGAGATTACGGTAGTCGTTTTCAAAAAGAAACTTCGAAAAGTTGCGGATGATTTGTCCTGCGCCGATGAGGAGAATACGGCTGTCAGTTGGCAAATTGAATGTGCGGAATTGTTCCCAGGAAAGAGAGACTACACTTACCGGTTTTTTCGCCAAATCAGTGGAAGTGAAAACCTCTTTTGCTGTTTGAATACACTGACGAATCATCAGTCGCAAATCATCACCGGTGAGTCCGAGTGCATCACATTCTTCGTAGGCTTTTCTCAGCTGGGTGATGATTTCACGCTCACCAATGATGGCAGAATCAAGGCTGGCGGCCACATTCAGCAGGTGTTCTGCGGCTTCGATCCCGTTGAAGCGTTCTGCGCCGCCTGCAATGCTCTTAATTTTGGATTCCTGGAGATTGGGCTGAATCAGCTTAAGTATGTTGGCTGTAACGCCCGGACAAACGTAATGCGGTAACGTGAAGATAATCTCAACACGGTTGCAGGTCGAGAGGTACATCAATTCCTGAATACCCGTATGCTTGATAACGTTGGAGAGGACTTCCTGACGACGGTCATCGGCAAGGTGGAACATGCCGATGGTTTCCAGTGAGAAATGTTTGTGGGTTAATGCAACAACTCGAAGCTCGTTCACGCGGTGGATCTTTGGATTGCAAAGATTTTCACGTCACGCCGTTATTTTGTCATAAGAAAGTCAGCAGACCGAATGATGAAAATCACTTAGCGTGGTCTGAATTTCTTCTTCTTGTTGTTCTTGTTGAACTTGTGCTTGTTCTTTTTACCGTAGCGCTCGGTTTCATATTCCTTGAAACCTCCTACGGTCAGGGGTTTCACGGTTTGAAGCTGCGTTACATGTTCCAGACGGATGGAGCCTTTGGACAACATGGCCAGGTCTTTCAAGATGACATCGTCATGAACGATGTTGCGATTCCAGTTGGTCGCGTTATACTTCATCAGATTGGCAATGGATAAAGCGAAGGCATTTTTTTCTTCTCCCTCTTCCATGGCTGCGCACTTGCGGATCATGGATTCCACGTAATGTCCGTAATGCCCGAAGCGAATTTGATTATTCGGATAAGGCATGGGTTCGGGCTTGCTGGCCAAGTGCTCTTTATCCGGCTTGGGGTAAGGGCTATCCACATCGAGGCGGAAGCCCGACATGATGTGCAAGTGATCCCACAGTTTGTGATTGAAATCCTCGATGTCGCGCAGGTGCGGGAACAGTTGACCCATTACACTAAGGACAGCGCGGACGCATTTATTACGTTCTTCCCGATCTTCCAGAGTGAGCGCGTATTCAACCATACGCTGGATGTTGCGTCCGTATTCCGGAATAATCAAATGAGGGCGGTTGCTGTTATAGGGCTGAAGATTCAGCTTATCGTTGATGGTTTCGAGCATGGTTGCGCGGGGGGAAACGTTTAGACCCTGCGAAAATAGGGGAAACTTGTTTTGATTGAAGTGATATAATCGAATTCAAGGCGATAAGGAGTATTCGCTGCTGAAATCGCCTTGCTTTTACTAACATTCCGAGGTTCACTTTTTTGAAAAGTCATTCCGGAACAAGGGTGAATGTTGGCTTTTATTAGACCCATCAAATTACGGTTATCCGGATCTGCCTAAAGGTGCTGATAACGAACGACAAACCCATATCAACCAACATGGAAAACTCATTCAAATTCGATTTGCCTGCCAACAGCTCTTCAATCATCAAGGTGATTGGTGTTGGCGGAGGAGGCAGCAACGCTGTCAATTATATGTACGAACAAGGCATTAAAGGCGTAGACTTTATCGTGTGCAATACCGATGCTCAGGCGTTGGATAAAAGTCCTGTGCCGATCAAGGTGCAATTGGGCAGCACCCTTACAGAGGGTCGCGGCGCCGGATCAATACCGGAAGTTGGTCGCAATGCAGCCATCGAGAGTTTAGATGAAATCAAAGCATTGCTCAGCGATAATACCACGATGGTTTTCATCACTGCAGGAATGGGTGGTGGAACAGGCACCGGCGCAGCACCGGTGATTGCCAAAGTGGCCAAGGACATGGGCATTCTTACCGTTGGTATTGTGACCGTGCCCTTCATGTTTGAAGGCAAGAAGCGCGATAGCCAGGCGAAACTCGGCTTGGATGAGATGCGTGCCAATGTTGATACACTGCTTGAAATCAAAAACGATAAGTTGCGTGAATTGTATGGCAACCTGACGCTGAAGGCCGCATTCGGCCACGCGGATGAAGTGCTTTGCACAGCAGCGAAAGGAATAGCAGAAGTGATCACACTCATCGGTACTGTGAACGTCGATATGAACGACGTGAAGACCGTGATGAAAGATAGCGGCAAGGCAATCATGGGTTCCGGTCGCGCCAGCGGCGAAGGCCGTGCACGCAAGGCTGTGGAATTGGCGTTGGAGTCACCACTATTGAATGACAGTGATATCACGGGAGCAAACTTCGTGTTGTTGAACATCACCCACGGTAACGATGAATTGCTGATGGATGAAATCAGCGAAATCACGGATTACATTCAGGATCAAGCCGGCATGTCGGCTGAAGTTATCTGGGGTTATGGCAATGACAATTCGTTGGGTGATGATGTTTGTGTAACAGTCATTGCAACCGGTTTCACAGGAGCCAAGAAGAAAGAAGGTTGGAGCCAAGTCGAAGAAGAACCGAAGAAACTGTGGTTGGAAGCTGAAGGGGTGAAGGAAGTGGTTGCCAAAGTGGAGCGCCCATTGCCTGAAATGCCTGAGCTGAAGCAGGAGCCTGTTCGTGAGGAGCCGATTGCAGAGCCTTTCATGAAGACAGTAGAAGCGCCTGTTGAATTTGACTTTGACGTTGAGAATAAGATCAATGAAGAAGCCACCGACATTGAAGATGTTCCGGTGCTGTCATCCTTGAAAATGCGTGAGGAAGAGTTGACAGTCGATCAACCCGTTTATTTGGATCTTGGCGAGAGCCTGAATGAAATCACCTCGGTGAAAGTAGATGAGATTCCTGCCGCATCACTGATGCATAAAGAAGAACCGGTGGTGAGTGATCGTCCGAACCGCAACGAGTTGCTTGCACGCAATAAGGAGCGTGAAATGCGCATTCGCGAATTCACCATTAAGTTGAAGACGCCGAATGGCTTGAGTGAGCTCGAGAATGAGCCTGCTTACGCTCGTAAGAAGATTACACTGGAAAGCGCACCGCATAGCGCTGAAAGCAATATTTCACGTTACTCACTGAACGAATCGGTTGATGAGGCCGGCCAACGTAAAGTGGAACTGCGTGAGAATCCATTCCTCCACGACAACGTGGATTGATTCCTTAAACTGAAAGCAAAAAAAGAGGCTGTCTGTGAAGGCAGCCTCTTTTTTTATATCTGTTTCGTCGTGTACTAATCAATTCACGCCGCGTCTTTCTTTCACGTGCTTGAGGCGTATGTTGAGCGATTCAACAATCACCGAGAATGCGAGTGCGATGTATGCATAGGTCTTGATATTGACACCTTCGGGCAGGTGAAGCACGTGCGCATCTTCCAAGGCTTCAAGCACGAGGATTAATCCAATCACGACAAGGAACGCAAGAGCCAGCATTTTGATGGTCGGATATTTTTCAATGAAATCACTGACGTAAGGCGCGAAGAGTAACATCGCAATCATCGCTACCACGACCGCCATAATCATCGTGGCGAGTGCCAGCGCTGCGTTCGGATTGTCAGAGGTTACACCCACGGCAGTGATGATGGAGTCAAAAGAGAATACGATATCGATGAGGGTGATTTGAAGGATGGCTTGCGTCCAGGTCAATTGACGTGACTTTGCACTTTCTTCTTTATCCGCGATTTTGAATTTGTGATAGACTTCCGTAACGGTTTTAATGATCAGGAAGGCTCCGCCACCAAAGAGGATGATGCCACGTCCGGTGATGGGGATGTGTCCAATGTGAAAGAAGGGATCCACCATTTTGGTGATAAAGCTGATGGTGGATAGTAATAGAATCCTAACTGCCAGCGCCAACATCAATCCGATAAAACGAGCGCGACGTTGATCCTTTTTATTGGGAATATACCCGCAGATAATCGCAATGAAGATGATATTGTCGATACCCAATACGATTTCCAAAATCACCAGTGTAAACAGACTGATGATTCCGCCGAGGGTCGTGAATACTTCAAAGAAAGCGTTGAGCATGAATAGCAGGATTAAATCGGGGACGAAGATAGGATTAACAACAGTAATAGAAAAAGGCGCGCCCGAAAGATCATTTCACGGCGCGCCTTCGTCAAATCAGCTTTTATTTTTTAATCAACCCTGAAGGGCCCTCCAGAGAAACGGAAGTGCTCTTGACGGCGTTGTTGGCTTTGATGAGTGAGTCTTGCTTTTTCTTCATCTCCTGCATTTTCTTTTCCTGGTCGAGGTATTCTTGGTAGGAAGTAAGTTGGAACTCTTCGAGCTGTGACTTCACTTCCTGATCCAGCGCCTGGAATTCAGCATTATCAGGGGCATTGTTGCGGGCAAGCGTAGTGAGACGGTCGTTGATTTGAACACGCATGCTGATGTCTTTTTCAATCAGCTTTTGGTGGTTTTCATCCAGGCTACGGTAGAAGGCGAGTTCCTGGTTATTCAATTCAATCATACGCTTGCTCAGTTGAAGAGCGTTTTCATCATCTTCAGCTTCGTACATCATATCGATGATTTGCCACATGATTTGTGGTTGTTCGTATGGAACGTTGTATTCCGGCATGACATCCATAGAACGCTTCAGCACTTCACGCGCCTGTTCGAGTTTGCCCTCTGCGATGAGTTGTTCGGTGAGGTGACCAAACTGCAGACGCAAGTTGGTCGTCATGCGACGGTTGTTTTCGTCCAGGTAGATTTTCTCCTTGTCCATGTTACCCCACTGGAATTTATTCATCATGTTCTCGTACATGAGTTCGGAAGAAACGCCACCGTCGATGTTCGGATTCGGATTCTTAGCATGTTTGATAGGCGTGAGACGGTATGCAAGTCCTTCGAGCTGGAAGGAGGCTTCTAGTCCCATGTAGGAATCACCACCGGTTGTTACAGCGAAATAAACCGGGCGATTCCAGTCCATATTGTTGAGCAAATCAAGAACAGCGAGGTTGGCTTTAGTGATATAGGATCGCGGGCGACCACCGGCATCGGTCAAGCTGAATTGAATATCGTTCACCAAAGAATCACCTTCGTTGAGGTATTTGCGGTAGCTTTCTACTACTGAACTGTCAACCTTGAGTGAGAACTTCGAAGAAGGCAGATAAGCGATGTTGTTCTTTCCGTTATCGATTGTTTTCGAATCATCCAATGCAACCTTCATGGCTTCAGAAAGGGGCATGAATCCTTTGGTTTCACGATTTGGATCTACGAACAGAACATCGCGTGTTCCCTGACGGTATTTCTGTTCCGTCATTTTGAATGGCACGGGAGCACCATCATATGCCTGACGCTTCATTTGATCAATGTACCAGTCGGTATTCAACAGTGAAAGATTGACTACGCGCACATCGGTGCGAATGCCCTCAACTTCTTGCGCATACCACAGTGGGAAGGTATCGTTGTCACCGTTAGTGAAGATGATGGCGTTCGGTTGCAGCGACTGCAGGTAGTTGATGGCCATGGCCAAACCTGTCTTGCGGTTTGCGCGGGAATGGTCATCCCAGTTTTGATACGCCATTAAGGTCGGCGTCACCAGGCAGATCAATAGCGCAACCGCCGCCTTGCTGATGGTTTCACCTTGCATCACTTTTCCAATGCCCAGCATAAGTGCAAAAAGGGCGGTTGCCACAATACTCATGAAGAGCAGTGAATAACCAAAACCATTGCTGCCGGTTGCCAGACGTTCGGCAAACATGATGATGATTGAACCACCTACAGTCATGGATGCCATCTTGGTCAAATGCTGGAACGTGAAGCGCGTTGCTGCGTGATACAATGCATAAACAGCAAGACCAATCCAAATGGCAAATGCATAGAATGAACCGGCGAATGCGTAGTCACGCTCACGGGGCTGCTGAGGTGTTTGATTCAGGTAAACAATGATGGCAAAACCGGTGAGGATGAATAGCAGTCCTACCACCCAGAAATCTTTCTGGCTGCGAATCAATTGGAACACGAGTCCAATGAGTCCGAGAATCAGGGGCAAATAGAATAGGGTGTTGTATCCTGCATTGTTGCGCTCGTTATCCGAAATGCTTTCGCGATTGCCGAGGCGTTCTTCATCAATGATGCTTACACCGGAAAGCCAGTTTCCTTCAGTGAACTCGCCATGGCCCTGACGATCGTTTTGACGACCGGCGAAGTTCCACATGAAGTAGCGCCAGTACATGTGGCCTACCTGATAGCTGGTGAAGAAGCGGAAGTCCTCAGCAGCGGTAGGGACCATTTTTTCGCGCATGCGATCGAGGCTCTTCAGCATAGCTCGAGGCTCTTGATCTTCCATCCCACGCGGCATTTTGTTGGTTTGGGCGTAGTAGTTCAATGCAGCTTCGTATTGGTCGATGGCCTGCTCGGAATTTTTTACTTTTTCCTGGCCCTTTTCGGTGTTCCAATTTTGGTAGTTACTCCATTCTTTGTAATCCTTAATGTGGTTACCTTGATTGGAGTGCATGCGCGGGAAATACCCGCAGAAGTCTTTGTCGTAGTTCGGAACACTTCCTTTTTTCTCACCGCTCTCAATGTATTCTTCGACGAGTACGAGTTTTTCTTCCGGATGCGTTTGCACATATTGCTCGGCGGTAAAGCGGTCGCGACTTGATAAAATAAGTTTGTTGCGTGTATTGTCTTCGCGAACACTATACGACTTTACCCAAACATCACTTCCATCTTTGTACGGATCCTCCAGGTCTTGCGGCGTATTGAAATACTGTCCGAATACGAGTGGTCGATCACCATACTGTTCGCGGTTGAGGTAAGAAAGCAAGGCAAATAAGTTCTCCGGATTGTTTTCATCCATCGGAGGGTTGGCGTTGGAACGGATGATGACGGTCGCAAAGGTTGTATAACCCAGGATAGCCATGGTGATACCCAAGATGAGGGTGTTGGCCAATACCATTTGTCGCTTGTGAGTCACCACCAACCCGAGGCTAATCAGCGCCACCACCAGCAACAGATAGAACACTCCGCCGCTATTGAAAGGCATTCCAAAGTTATTGACGAAGGTGCGCTCGAAGAATCCTGCTATCTGTACAAACCAGATGATAACCCCTGTGTTGATGAGGAAAAGCAAGAACAATGAAATCACACCTGTGGCCAACAGTCCTGCAAAGCTGTACGGGTAACGCTTGAAATAATACACCAGACAAATGGCCGGAATCGCCAGCAAGTTCAGCAAGTGGACACCGATAGAAAGGCCCATGAGGTAGCCGATGAGCACCAGCCAGCGGAGTTCACCACCTTCATCAACTTCGGATTCCCATTTGAGGATGGCCCAGAATACCACAGCAGTGAAGAGCGATGACATCGCGTACACTTCGGCTTCAACGGCAGAGAACCAGAAGGTATCGGAGAAGGTGTAAACCATGGCGCCGAGAATACCGCTACCGATAATGGCCCACAGCTGTCCGCCATTGGGTTCTGAAACGCCGGAAGGCAAGAATTTTTTGGCCATGTGGGTAATGGTCCAGAACAGGAAGACAATCGTGAGTCCGCTGCAAAGTGCAGAGAGGAAATTGATCATCACCGGCACGGTGGATGGTTCCACAAAAGCGGAGAATACGCGACCAATCAACATGAAGAACGGTGCTCCCGGTGGGTGACCAACTTCGAGCTTATACACTGAGGAGATGAATTCACCGCAATCCCAGAAGGGCATGGTGGGTTCCAACGTGATAGCATAAACGATAGTAGCGATGAGGCCCATCGCCCATCCCGTGATCACATTCAATTTGTTGAAATTCATATGATTGTTTCTTGGTGTCCGTAATTAGTGTTCGCGAATTTAGGCAAGCAGCCTGAATTCCTGTCTAAATTGCCGCCTACAATCTGATTGCGATGAATTTTTTTAAGCGTCCCATCGATGAGATGCCCGCCGTTGGCGTAGAGCAGCACGCCCAATACATGGGCGCACATCCTTTCCCTCACATTGTGATGGATGATTTTTTTGATGCCACAGCACTGCGCACGTTGCTTTCTGAGTTTCCTGAATTGGGCAAGGAGGCAGGCGATATCAATTACGTAAACCCCAATGAGAGCAAGTTTGCCTCGAAGGGAGAAGGCCGTTTGGGACCGGGAGCGCGGATGCTTGTTCACCTGTTGAATTCACAACCCTTTCTGGAGTATCTCCAGAATTTGACCGGTATCAAAGAAACCCTCATTCCCGATCCCTATTTGGAAGGAGGCGGTTATCATCAAATTAAGCCGGGTGGTTTTTTGAAAGTGCATGTGGATTTCCATAAACATCGGGCGATGAACCTGGATCGAAGAATCAATGTGCTGGTTTATTTGAATGAAGATTGGAAAGAGGAATACGGCGGCCACTTTGAGTTATGGGAGCGCGATATGAGTAAGTGCGCGGTGCGCATTGCTCCGCTCTTCAACCGTATGGCGATTTTTTCAACGACAGATTACAGCTGGCATGGACATCCCGATGCGTTGACCTGTCCGCCGGATCGTTCACGCAGAAGTCTTGCGCTATACTACTATACCAATGGTCGTCCGGCCGATGAAATTAGTCCTGAAAACCGCACACGCATTACTACGACGTTCACGGCACGCGAAGGAATTGATTCCTCTGACATGAAGCGTTACAATGGTTTGGTGAATTTCGCCAATGATGTGTTGCCGCCATTTGCGGTCCGTTGGATTAAAAAATTCCGAAAAGGATAAACTTATGAAAACGATGCATCCTCACGGGCTTAAGCTCGATCATCTTACGGAGTACACTGCTTATCCTGTGCACATGGAGCGGTTGAATTGGCTGGTGAAGACTATTCAGGAGCAACGAGCTACAGTCTCCGCAGCAGAGAAGGTTCGAATTCTGGATGTTGGTTGCGGCACGGGCAACATCACCATTCCACTGGGGATGATTCCGAATTCAGAAGTGGTGGGAATCGACATGTATCAGCCCAACATTGATTTGGTGAATGAGCGCAATACATTGCCGAATGTGCATGTCACCTTTTCACGATTGAGTGACTTTGATGTTTCATCATTCGACTTTATCATTTTCACCGAAGTATTGGAGCACATTCCCGGTTATCGTGATATCCTGGAAGATCTCAGTAAGCGGATGAAGCCCGGAGCTCAGATTCTAGTGACGATACCCAATGGCTGGGGGCCTTTTGAATGGGCGATGCAGCCGATGTACATCATGCGTCGGATGGGCCTGAACGGATTCATTGGCAAAGTGAAAAAGTTACTGGGCAAGAAAGAGCCCTATGCGTTAAATCAGGAAATCGATCCGCACGTGAATTTTTTCACGCGCAAACAAATCAAGAATGATTGTAAGCGGTTTGGATTAAAACTGCTCGAATTCGAGCCGGCCTTTATCCTGGCGCCCATCATGGAAACCTACACGCCATTTATTTCGCTCAAGAAAATCGCATACATCGACAATAAAATCGCGCATGCCCTGCCGGTGTGGCTCGCCAGCGGATGGTATTATCGAGTGGCAATTGACAATTGACAGGTGGCGAGTGGCGAGTGGCGAGTGGCGTGGTTCGGCTCCGCTCACCAACCGTGTGGCTCACCAACCAAGTGGCGAGTGCATCTATTCACCATTCACCATTCACTTTTTCACCCTTTCACCACCTCAAAACGCTTTCGCTCCTTCCTCCCGTCACACGTGATATGCGCCACATACAACCCACTGCTCCAGTCGGCAGTATTCAGTTGTGTTTGCAGTTGATTGGGCTTTGTCGAAAGGATGCACTTACCGGTAAGATCGAATACTTCGATGCATGTTATGCTCTTGTTCGATGAGAACTGGATGTTGTCGGAAGCAGGATTTGGATAAGCGTTGACGGTTTGGATCTGTTCTTCTTCCACACCAATGGAGCAATCCATGTTCACACCAATGGCGGCCACCGAACTAGTTTCACCGATGAGCAGTTGAAGATCTCCAAGTTGTTGGATGTTTTCTCCTTCGAAAGAACAAATGATAGAAAGCGCTTGCACCGGAATCGCAGAATTGATGCTGACTTCATAGCAGCCGTCGGGGATGCAAAGCGAAAGGGTGTCATTCATCATTCCATTGGTTTCGACATACAGCTGAACCACCGGTCCGAGCGGAACGGAAACAGCGAATTCAAGCAATTCAGTCATAGGTTCGAAGTAGTTGGCTTCTACGATGACATCGAATTCATTGAATTGACAGGGTACTTCCATGTTTTCGATGACGACATAATCGCAATAGGTGTTTTGGCAGGTGCCCGATGTAACGGTCAGGCAAACGGTATACACACCATTGGTCTCATACTGCACATTACCGCCGAATGTGTCGCCGACGGTGCCATTTCCATAATCCCACGAAAATTCACCTACACCTGAAAAGCTTGAAGAATTGATGAACTCAACATGACCCGGAGTATTCGTATAAACGGTTTCGAATGACGCAAAGCACTCCGGTTGTCCAACGCAGTCAGAGTTAACGCCAAAGAAGTAGGTGATGCTAATATCGTCTTGGTAAATTATCTCTGCTGTTTCGAGTAGGTTCATTCCATTCATGGTCAGAAAAATATCGAGGTTCTGACCCGGCATTATCGGTTGATTATTGTCGATGCTCAAGTAATAACATCCATCGGGCAAGCAAAGCGCAGCATCAAAGAATGGGTCATCAAGTGTATAAAGTGCTTCACCATTTGCCGCAATCATTCCGGAAGCAGCATTGAATATGTTGTAGATAAGTGCAGTTGTGCCTCCATCCTGAACGTAGCTGTCTATACCCAGAATGACGTCATTGCATTGGGTGTTGCATTCAGTGATAACCACATTAGTGCATAGCTCAATGCCATCCGGGCATGATGGACCGGTGTAGTAGGCGCAAACGGTATAGATACCTGGAAACTCATATGTATGCGTGAAGTATTGGCCTCCTTCTACCGGACCGGATTCATCGCCCGGATACCAAATGACGGTGCCTTCACTGAATGTATTCAGTTCAAACTCCATAATGTTGCACTCTGCTGTTTCAAAAGCCCAGATTTCAGTTGGGCAAATAGGTTCAGACACACAGTTCACTTCAATAGTATACACTAAGGTGATGACACTGATCGGAGGCATGATGGGGCAGTCGGGAGCGTTCACTTCAGCGGTAACGATGTAGACACCATTGGCAGCCCACGAATGATCGGCATTGACACCTCCGACGAGTGTGTCGCCGTCGCCGAAATTCCAAACCACCTCAGCATTATCAATGTCGGTGACGTGGAATACATACGAATCGCAGTCGATTGACTCCGCTACGATGGCTGTCGGGCACAAGGAAGGATTGCAATCTTCAACGGTAATTTGAGTGCATAATTCTACACCATCAGGACAAAGCGGTGTGCTGTAGATTGCGCAAACCGTATAGGTGCCGGGATTGGCGTATGCATGGCTGAAGAAATGTCCGCCCGTGACGGCACCTGTTTCATCACCGGGATACCAGATGACCACTTCACCATCCACGAATGATCCGATTTCGAAATTCATCACGCCGCATTCAGTTCCGGGACCCGACCACATTTCGGTCGGGCATTCATTGACGGCACCGCAGTTTACTTCAACCGAAGCGCTCAACATCAGTGTTTCCGGGCACTCCGGACCGGAGAATGTAGCGGAGATAACATAGACACCGTCTGTGGCAAATTCGTGAAATATCTCGATTCCGCCGGTGGTAGTATTTCCATCACCGAAGTCCCAGATGACATTTCCTTGGGGTGTTTCCTGTAAATAAAACAGGTAATTGTTGCAGGATTGTTCAACGGAAACAATTGCGGTTGGACAGGCCTGGGTGAACAAGGCTGAAACAAGGAAAGCAAAGAGGATTGCCAATGATTTCATGATGGATAAAGGTTTGGTATTATGACTAAAAAAATCCGGGGATGGTTGCTTGTTAGACAAAGCGTGGATCGGTTTCCATAACATGTCCGCAGGAATTACACGTACGATAAGATGCATTTCCATAAAATTCTCGGAAACGCGGGAGGAAATCTGTCTCGATGTTGTTCAGTACAAAGCGGTATTCATGCAACAGGTGGTTGCATTTTTCGCAGTACCACTGAAGGCCATCGAGCATGTGGCGATCGGCGCGTTTGCATTCGATGACAAGTCCGACAGTGTTTTCTCCTCTGCGCGGTTGGTGAGGGATGTTGGCCGGGAGTAAGAACATTTCTCCGGCTTTGATGTGAATGTCGACGGCCTTTCCATCTTCCTGAATACCGACCACGATATCGCCTTCGAGCTGATAGAAAAGTTCTTCAGTTTCATTGAGGTGATAATCTTTGCGGGCATTGGGTCCGCCCACAATCATGATCACATAGTCGCCGGATTCGTGATAGAGGTTTTTGTTACCGACGGGCGGCTTAAGCAAATCGCGGTTGTCGGTAATCCATTGATGCAAGTTGAACGGGCGACGTATCATATTGAAAGAGGTGTAATCAACCGGCAAATGTTGCCGCATTGGAGATAGAGAAGAGCAAGTCAGGATTTTCCTCAACAGCAGTACCGATGACCACAAGGTCAGCGCCGGCATTAAATGCGTCACGCGCTTGTTCTTCATGTCGAATTCCTCCACCGGCGATGATGGGTGTAGCCACGGCGTTGCGCACTGCACTAATCATTTGCGTTGATACAGGCATTTGAGCACCACTGCCGCCATCGAGATACATGCATTTCATGCCAATCATCTCGCCGGCCATGGCTGTAACGGCGGCTATTTCGGGCTTGTGATACGGTATGGGAAAAGTCTGACTCACATACGTGGCGGTGGTATTGTTACCGCAATCCACGAGCATATAGCCGGTGCTGATAATCTCCAGAGACGATTTGCTCAGTTTAGGAGCAGCACTAACATGATGCCCAATGAGGAGTTCGGCGTTGCGTCCTGAGATGAGTGACAGGAGTAAAATTGCGTCTGCATAATCACTCACCTGATCAGGGCTGCCGGGAAAGAGCACCAGTGGATGTTCAAGATGCTTTTTGGCCAGTTTCAGGCATTGGTGAAAGTGATCCAGGGTGAGTAAACTACCGCCAATAAAAACGGCTGCTACGTCGGTATGACGCAGTAACTCCGCCATTGCTTTCATGCGGCTTTCATCGTGAACCTTATCAGGGTCAATGAGCACGGCCACACCTTTGCGGTTGTGGATGCGAAGTGACTGTAGTGTTCTGTAAAATGACATGGGTGGTTCAGGCTAATTTAAGTTTAGCGAATTTGAGCAACAATTGCTTTTGTCCTGCTGATGGAAAGTAGATCGTGGCTTTAGTGTCAGCATCTTGGCCTTCGAGCGCAACTACTTTTCCTTTTCCGAATTTATCGTGCACGACATCAACACCAACCTGGATATCGCTTGCAGAGGCGAAGGTGCCTTCCAGGGGAATTGCGGTTTGTGTTTGTGTGTTGGTAACTCGCTTGAATCCCGGGGGAGGTGCCATAGGGGTTATCGGTTCGGATGGCGCAGGTGGCTTTGGCGTCGGAGGATTACTGCCGTAGTTTCCTTTTTTGAAGAAATTTCCGCGTTCTGCCGAGAAATCAATCGTGCGCGGTGTGCTCATCTGTGGTCGCTCAGGCCCCGGCATTTCCAAATATTGCGCATCGATTTCTTCAATGAAACGGGAGGCTTCGCAATGTTGTAATTGTCCCCAACGGTAGCGTGTGAGCGCATAACTCAAGGTCGCTTTCTTCTCTGCACGTGTGAGTGCAACGTAAAACAAGCGACGCTCTTCTTCGAGTTCTTCCCGCGAATTCATGCTCATTTGCGAAGGGAAGAGTTGTTCCTCCATCCCGACGATGTTGACATAAGGAAACTCAAGACCTTTCGCTGCGTGAATCGTCATCATCGACACTTTACCCTGATCGTCTTCCTTCTCGTTATCGGCATCGGTCAGCAGGGCAATGTCGATCAGGAAATCACCCAAAGCCGGAATACGTTCCGGGAATTCAGGATCTTCACGATCGCTGAATTCTTTCATACCGTTGAGCAACTCCTGAATGTTCTCATAGCGCGCCAGGCCTTCCGGTGTTTTATCGCTGTAGAGTTCCTTCAAGAGTCCTGACTCTGATGCAATCTGGTGCCCGAGATCGTAGGCGTTTTTAGTATCGAGTTGAACGGCGAAGCTGCGGATAAGCAGCACGAATTCATTCACCTTGTGCATGGTCGCTCCGCTTAAACCCACTTCATGCGCACGGCCAATCATTTCCCAAATACTGATGTTGCGTTCCGCAGCACCAACGATTAGTTTATTGATGGTCGTGTCGCCGATTCCTCTTCGCGGATAGTTGATGATGCGCTTGAGCGATTCTTCGTCATTGGGATTGCACGTTAGACGGAAGTAAGCAATCACATCTTTAATTTCCTTGCGCTGATAGAAACTCTGACCTCCGAATATTTTGTACGTAATATTCAGTTTGCGTAAGGCCTCTTCAAACGAACGGCTCTGGGCATTGGTTCTGTATAAAATGGCGAATTGCGAAGCGTCAGCGCCTTCTTCGCTTCGAATACTGTATATCTGATTCGCGACGAAGTTTCCTTCATCGTTATCGGTCATGGCGCGATGCACTTTGATGAGCGAGCCCTGATCATTGGCGGTCCAAACCGACTTTTTGATTTGTTCTTTATTCTTGGAGATGATAGAATTGGCTGCCTCCACGATGGTTTTCGTGCTGCGGTAATTCTGCTCCAATTTGTACAGGCTGTATTCCGGATAGTCGTTTTGGAAGTTGAGAATATTCTGAATGTTGGCCCCGCGAAATGCATAGATACTTTGCGCATCATCACCTACTACGCAGACGTTCTCGAATGCTGCACCGAGTTGCTTGATGATGAGGTACTGCGAGAAGTTGGTGTCCTGATACTCGTCTACCAGGATGTATTGAAACTTATGCTGATACTTGTGTAGGATATCCGGAAAATCACGCAGGAGTTCGTTCGTCTTGAACAACAAATCATCAAAGTCCATTGCGCCGGCCTTGAAAAGACGCAGGTTATAGGCGATGTAGATTTCGCCCATCTTTGGTTTGCCCGACGTTTGGTCGTCCGCTTGAATTTCCGGATCACGCGCGTAGTCTGCTGCGGAAATAAGGTTGTTCTTGCTGGATGATATGCGGTTGTATACCAGGGAAGGCTTGTAGATTTTATCATCAAGCCCCATTTCTTTGATAATATCCTTGATGAGATTTTTGGAGTCAGCCGTATCGTAAATAGAAAAGTTTCGGGGGTAGTTAATACGCTCACTTTCGATGCGCAGGATGCGGGCAAACACCGAGTGAAACGTGCCCATCCAGATGTTACGTGCTTCGAATTCGCCGACGAGTTTACCAATACGATCTTTCATTTCACGCGCAGCCTTATTGGTGAAGGTGAGCGCCAGACTTTGAAAGGGATCGACGCCTTGATGAATCAAATTGGCGATGCGGTAGGTGAGCACGCGTGTCTTTCCGGAGCCGGCTCCGGCAATCACCATGAGTGGGCCATTTATATGGGCTGCAGCAGCGCGCTGAGCCTCGTTGAGATCAGTTAGGAAATTAGTTGAATTGTTCACCTCGCGAAAGTAATTCGCTACCGCGCTAGAACTTACCGCGGAATATGAACAAGTGCTAAACCGGGGGCGATGAAATGTTAACCGAAATGAGGAATGGCGTAGGCCTTCACCATCTTGTCGTCGATGGTTTTTCCTGAAAGGATGACAAGTCGTTCCATCACGTTACGGAATTCACGCACGTTGCCCGTCCATTTGAGTTCCTGAAGGGCCTTAAGCGCCGATGCAGAGATTTCCTTTTTTGGTTGTCCATATTCCTCCGCAATGAGGTTAAGGAAATGATCGGCGAGCATGGGGATGTCTTCCTTTCGTTCACTCAATGACGGTACTCGGATGACGATGACAGACAATCGGTGAAACAGGTCTTCGCGGAAGTTGCCGGCTTCGATTTCTTTGCGTAAATCTTTGTTG
>JBKCDO010000162.1:0-6789 GCA_046304755.1 Flavobacteriales bacterium | reverse complement strand
CAATAATCCCCACACTCGGCAGCACCGTACCATTCGTATTCGCTATAGAGTTGGGCAGATACTGCGAGGGATTATTCGGATTGACCACAGGATTACCCAATGCATCGCGCTGCACATCGAGTAATGGCTTGAGTTGTGTTTGATAACCGGTGGCGTTTTGAATGTCGAAGTACAAGTCGAGTGTCCAGCGCTTGAGGTACCATTTCTTATCGACACGGATATCGAGCTGCTGATAGGCGCTTGCGCGCTGCGTGTTGAGTTGCGACCAGTCGGTAATGGCTACACCTAATGCATTCCAGTTCTGAATATTCATCGAGGCGGTTTCATCATCAGGCGTGAAAGGCAGTCCACCGCTGAAACGGAACACAAATCCGACCTCCCAGTTTTTCTTGAACTGCTTACCGCCTGTAATGCTTATCAGGTTGCGACTGTCCCAGCTCGAAGGCGCCCAAGTGCCAGCAGCATTGGTAAACTCGCTGATGACATACGTATACGCCAAAATACCATACATGCCTTTGAAGAAGCGCTGCTGATACAACACTTCGGCTCCGTAGGCTCGACCCAAACCATCGGAGGTAAGCGCTTCATTACCTACAGTGCCGAAATCCGCCCCCAGATTAGCGATGCTAATGCCACGGTTCACGCTGATAGGATAACGCTCATAGTATTTGTAAAAACCTTCCAGGGAGATAATCGTGTTGCGCTTGTCCCAGCTGTATTGCACACCGGCCACCGCTTGCGTATTGCGCACATAGCGCATGTTGCGGTTGACATACTCATCGTTGATGCGGTAACCCAACGAGAGGTAGTTTGGCTGCTGGTAATAGATACCTGCATTCGCATTGAAACTCCACTGCGGCGCAAAGGCATAGCGCAACGAAACTCGCGGAGAGATTTGGTTCTTCAGATTACTCATCTCCGAGTTGAAGTCATTACCGTCGGCACGCAAACCTGCCGAAAGCGTAAGACGTTCGTTCAGCATCGTTTTGCTGCTTTGCAAGAATGCACTGTATTTGTGCATGTTGAGCGTGGTGCGATAACTCACGCGAAACGTATCGGCGATAATCGGATTGTATTCACTCAGGTTGGAATAGTTGAAATACTGCGCGTATTCATAGCCCACACCATAAAGCAATTTCCATCCATTACCGGAAATCTTGCGTTCAATACGCAACTTGTTTTCCTGCTCACTGCTGCTGTAATCAAACTTGCGCGGTAGTGTTTCGTCATTGTTGTAATACTTGAAAGCATCGTTTTGCAGCATGTTGCGACTCGCTACAACGGTCCATTTTCCTTTGTCTCCGTAATTATCCCACTTCACACCAAAGGCATAATTCCATTGATTGTTGATGACCAGATTGTCGAGCAAATAGCGATTGAAGTTGAAATTTTCATTGGCAGTGTCTTCGGCAAGTTTGAGGTTCAATGTGAAATTGTCGAGTGCTCCTAGCGATACAACCGAGAGTTTATTCTTATCGTTGATGTCCCATTTCCACTTGAGGTTGTAGTCGTTGTAGGCCGGTAAAAAGGGAAGCCCCAACGCACTGAACAGAAACTGCAAGTAGCTTCTGCGCGCTGAGAAAGTCAGGCCTGAGTTTTTACTTGTAGGGCCTTCCAGTGTAATACCAATGTCGCTGCTGCCCACAATGATATTACTGGCCCACTTGTCGCGCTTGGGGTCTTTGAATTGAAACTCCATCACACTGCTGAGTGCATTGCCGCGAGCCGCAGGATATGCCCCGGAGTAAAACTCTACTTCGTTAATGAGATCAACGTTGATAAGTCCGCGCGGACCACCGTTGGAACCTTGTGTAGCGAAGTGATTGATGTTCGGTATTTCGATGCCGTCGATGTAGAAACGATTTTCGTTGGCTGCTCCTCCGCGAATGATGAGGTCATTGCGGAAACTAGGAATAGCAGCCACACCGGGCAGAGTGCGAATCACTTTGGAGATATCGCGGTCACCACCGGGATTGCGCTTGATTTCATTCACGCCAATGGAGCGTACCGAGACAGGGGATTCGTCCTCGTTGGTTCGACGGGAGGATACGATGTCAACGGGTCCTATCTCATTGGTCACTTCTTCCAACTGAAAATCGACCACTGCAGGACGATCTTTGGTTGCTTCGACTTCAAATGCAATGGCTTTTTTGTACCCAATGGCGGCGCATTCGATGTTGTACAAACCGGGCTCTAAATTGGGGATACTGTATTTACCGTTTTCATCAGTGGTTGATCCGGTGGTGGTGCCTTGAATAATTACGGGCACGAAGGGAACGGGCTCATTGGAGGGTAAGGCTGTTACAATACCTGAGATGGAAGTCGTTTGCGCAAAAGAGACAATACTGCAGATGGAAAAAACCGTAGCGAGTATGCGGCGGAAAAGAGGAGAGTGATTGATGATCATGCGCAGAAAACAAAGGAAATTTGAAAATGTTTGGTGAAAATAGAAAACGCCCCGCTAGTGCGGGGCGTTGTTAAGTCTTTGTTGGAAAAGTGACTTATGCCTTCGCCATGAGCTTAGGTGAAGCAGCCAGAATTTCGTCATTCGCAAATTCTTTGAACTTATCGAAGTTCTTGACAAACTTCTCAGCAAGCTCATTGGCTTTTGCGTCGTAGGCAGCTTTGTCTTTCCAGGTGTTGCGTGGATTGAGCAACTCAGCCGGAACCTCTGCACAGGTCGTTGGCATTTGCAAGCCAAAAACATCATGCGTTTCATAGGATACGCTGTCGAGCTTGCCTTCAAGCGCGGCAGTAATCATGGCGCGCGTATACTTCAACTTCATGCGCTCACCGGTGCCATAAGCGCCGCCGCTCCAGCCCGTATTGATAAGCCAAACTTGTGCTCCGCTTTCCTCCATCTTCTTGCCGAGCATTTCAGCATATTTGGTAGGGTGGAGTGGAAGGAATGGGGCTCCGAAACAAGCGCTGAATGTGGTGGTGGGCTCGGTAATTCCTGCTTCTGTTCCGGCAACTTTCGCTGTATATCCGCTGATAAATTGATACATCGCTTGTCCTTTGGTAAGCTTAGCAATCGGAGGCAATACACCAAAAGCATCGCACGTCAGGAAGAAGATATTTTTTGGAATGCCACCCACTGAAGGATTTACGGTATTATCGATGTGTGTAAGCGGGTAGCTTACGCGGGTGTTTTCTGTTTTCTCACTGCTTGAATAATCCGGAGTAACGCCATCTTGCTCAAAGCCGATGTTTTCCAGAATAGCTCCGAACTTGATGGCATCATAAATCTGCGGCTCTTTTTCACGCGTCAAATCGATGGTCTTGGCATAGCAACCACCTTCAAAATTGAAGACAGTGGTGTCGGTCCAGCCGTGCTCGTCATCGCCAATCAATTGACGATTCGGGTCAGATGAAAGCGTGGTTTTTCCTGTTCCGCTCAAACCAAAGAACACGGCTGTATCACCCTGTGCTCCAATGTTGGCTGAACAGTGCATGCTCAACACATTCTTGTCTTGCGGCAAGACGTAGTTAAGCACAGTGAAAATTCCTTTCTTGATTTCACCCGTATAACCGGTACCACCGATGATGGCGATTTTCTTGGTGAAATTGAGTATCGCAAAGTTGTGCTGACGGGTGCCATCCTGATCGGGAATGGCCATGAAGCCCGGTGCACAGATAATGTTCCAGTCGGGTGTGAAGCTGGCGAGCTGATTGCTCGTAGGGCGAATAAACATGTTATAGGCAAACATGTTGCTCCATGGGTATTCGGTCACGACGCGCACGCCAATGCGGTAGCGCTCGTCGGCACAGGCAAACATATCGCGCACATATACATCGCGGTTGGTCAGATAAGCACAGATGCGCGCTTGCAGACGATCAAATTTCTCAGGGTCAAAAGGGAGGTTAAACTGTCCGCCCCACCACACGGTGTCTTTGGTGGTGTCATCAGCAACGATGAATTTGTCTTTGGGCGAACGTCCGGTGAATTCGCCGGTGTCGATGGCCAGCGCTCCCGTATCGGTGAGTACGCCTTGTCCAAGGCCGATGGTTTCTTCTACGAGCTCTGCCGGGTGTAAATTCCAGTAGGCAGTGGCTACATGTTTGAGTCCGAGGTAGTCCAAATTGGCCCCCTCAGGTTTGTGTCCGATTTGAGTCATTGTCAAGTGTGAGTTTGGTTATTCATTGAACCGGGCGCAAAGATAATACGGAATGTTCAATGGCGAGTGGCGAGTGGCGAGTGGCGAGTGGTGAGTCTTTAGTTCGGCTTCTCTTTAACAAGGCATCACAAAAACGTGCTATTGTCTTGCAATAGGCGATAGCGATAATTTTGACACATCAATTTACTTCACCACTTATATCATTACGCCATGAAAACACATATTTTGCTTTTTTTTCTAGCTATTGGACTTACCTCATTGGTTTCTTGCAGAAAAGATGAAGAGGATGATGATACCAATACAGGTGGAAACAACAACTTAAACTTGAATGGTTCTTTTACGGCTACCATAGACGGTGTTGACTGGGCGGCAGAGCCGGACTATGTAGCAGCAGTTATCACTAACTTCTCGGGAACTCCTTCCATTGGTGTCAGCGGCACAAGAGCTGACAGTTCGTATTTTTCACTCTTGATTCCATATTTCTATGGAGGTGACACCACATTGACCGTTCCGCCGGCCTTGGAGACTGAGTTGCGTTTATTCGATGACAACACTTATATCGCTAATCCGGGCACAGTTACGATTTCCCGGTCAATTAGCAATGGAGTCGAAACCTATACAGGCACGTTCAGTGGCGATTTTATTCTCATTTTAGACGTCCAAACTAAGGTCATCACCAATGGCGCCTTTACCGCAAAAAGACTGTTGTAAACAACTTGACTAATCTTGGCTAACTTCAAAATACCTTCATCCTTCGCCCTTCGCCCTTCGCCCTTAGAAGTGCTTCCCCATCTCCGCTCTCACCGCAACCACTGCCTCGCGAATGGCACTGTTGCCGACAGCTGCTTCGAGGTGTAGAATTTCGCGGGCGTATTCTGCCGCTGAACTATCCGCTTTTACGCGGGTGAATGCGATTTTGTAGAGCTCCCCGGTTTCCTCGCGGGCGCGCCTCACCTTGGCCCAACATTCGTCGCTCACATACATCTGAAGCGATATATTGTGCTCGAATTCTTCACGCAAGGCCTTGGTCAAATCCATGTGCAGGTAGGCCGCGTTCGTTGAAGTTGCCGAAATACGCATGACCATCGCTTGCGGTGTGATGCGCTCAAGCATGACGATAATGCGCTCGTAGGCACTAATGCGCAATGGTGCAAGTGCTTTATTATTATCCTGCTTCAGCACAAACATCCAAGAACGTTCTCGGTGCTTAATCCAGACATTGAATAAGTAAATGACTACAGAAACGAGAGCTCCGATGGCCAGTATCTCGAGCATAAGCATGAGTAGGTGAGGGGTCATGGTTGGGGTGCTTTTTCTAAATCAATTTCAACACTGAATTTCAAGGGTGCCGATGGTTCGTTTTGTTGCTCGCCGGAAAAGGTATAACCCGGTTGATGGGCCAAGTCTTGCGCGGCTGCATTCGGTATAGAGAGCATGAGGGATTTTTCCTCTGCATGCACTTCTCCGATGGACAGGTTCCAGCTTTGGAGCGTAACAGAAAAAACATCGATAGTATTGAGTTGGAGGTGGGTTTGCAGTGTGTTCCCTTCACTCAACTGCTGAGCTTCCGCCGGTGAAATTCGTATGCGCAGTGACTGGTCACTGATTCGAACTTTCATATTCGGTTACTTCTTCAAACCGATTTCAGCCAATCGCTCATCGAGGAATTCTCCTGCGGAAATAGGCTCCCAGTGCGGCTTTTCACCGGCCGGGACACACGATGGCAGACAATCCAGCCGCATTTCACTGCGTGGGTGCAAAAAGAACGGAATGCTGAAGCGTGAGCTTCCCCATTTTTCGCGCGGTGGATTCACCACGCGGTGCGTTGTACTCTTGAGTTTGCCATTGGTCAAACGCTGCAACATATCACCCACATTCACCACTATATGATCGGGCAGGGCCGTTACGGCTACCCACTCGTTCTTTTTGTTGAGCACTTCCAATCCGTCAGCGGATGCGCCAATGAGCAGTGTAATCAGGTTGATGTCCTCGTGTTGTCCCGCGCGTACGGCGCTTTTCGGCTCTGAAGTAATGGGCGGATAGTGAATTGGACGAAGAATCGAGTTGCCATTCTTGATTTTATCATCGAAATAAAACTCATCGAGCCCAAGGTGAGTGGCAATGGCACGGAGCATATAACGACCGGTGTTTTCCAAATCACGGTAGGCTTGAATGCCCACTTCATTAAATCCGGGAAGTTCATCCGTGAAAATATTGGCAGGATACTCCGATTTAATCGGATCACCATCGGTCACTTCTTGACCGAAATGCCAGAACTCTTTCAGGTCACCGGCATTGCTGCCTTTGGCATGTTCACGTCCGAAGGAAGTATAGCCGCGTTGACCGGCCAGCTCAACGATTTCGTATTTCTTCTTGGTCTCCTCTGACAAATCAAAAAAGGCTTTAACCTGCGAATAGAGACGATCGACCGTTGCCTCTGCAATAAGATGGTTTTTAACAGCGACGAAGCCGATGCCTTCATAGGCTTGACCTAATTCAGCAACGAACTTTTTCTTTTGCTCTGCAGTGCCGTGAATGAAATCATTCAAATCGACACTAGGAATTCCCATTTCATGGAGACTCATACCTTAAGTTTTGTTTGATGATGCAAGTTAAACAGAAACAAGAACAGTCAAGCGAGGGCCTGACTGCTCTTGTTCAATATAAAGTG
>JBKCDO010000161.1:0-10770 GCA_046304755.1 Flavobacteriales bacterium | reverse complement strand
GCATCAGGTCGCGCTTGTTATGGTAGCGACCGCCCGGGGTAATGTTCTCGATGTTTTTGATGCGGGCGCGTTTGAGCACCAGATCCAGCAGGTGATGCGGTATGGCGTTATCGTAATTCATCCGCACGTATTCTCCTTTTTTGCGCTGGGTGACACTGCGTGACATCTTTTCAATTAATCCTTTGGAGAGATCGTCGTCGATGTCCAATTCCGCATCACGCGTCGTTTTTATAGCCCACGCTTCAATCTTGTCGAAGTCAAACGAAACAAACAAATCGCTGAGAAAGTATCGGATCAAATCATCGATGAAAATGACCGTCTGCTTCGCCTCCGTAGCCGGTAGTTCAACAAAACGAGGCAGCTTATCGGAAATCTCCAATAGCGCGTGTACCGAGCTTTGCATCCGGTTTTTGCGACTCAGTTCAATAATCAGGTAAATATTTCCATCGGTGAGCTGAGGAAAGGGCACACGGTTATTGAGAATAATCGGAACCAAATAGGGCTTTACCTTTTCGGAGTAATAGCTGCTTAAAAAACCAAGGTGCTCTTTGCTAATCTGCTTCTCGTTGATGAGATGAACACCTTCCTTCGACAATAAATGAATAAGTTGATGAAAGGTGTGGTCGAATTTTTCCTGCTGCGTGTTGACGATTTCCTGAATCTCGAGCAGCGTTTCCTCAGGGTCAAAGTCCATCGGGTCAATGGGCTTTTTGGAGATGCCCGAGGCCCTGCGTAAAGTGGCTACGCGCACCCGAAAAAACTCATCGAGATTGTTGGAAAATATTCCCAGAAACCGCATCCGTTCAACTAATGGCACTGATGTGTTTGATGCTTCGTGAAGCACTCTGTCGTTGAAGGAAAGCCACGATATTTCGCGATTGACGAATTCGCTTTTTTTACGTTTCATGGGTGGTATGTGCATCCAACAAAGTTGGGACGGCCAAAGTTAAGCGGATGTTTCATTGGTGTGATGAAATAGCTATACCACCGCAGCAAGTAAAATTGCTGCGATGGTTTAGGATGATTAAAAATTGAGTCCAACGGAAAGATAAAGGTTTCGTCCGGGAGCGCTCAACCCGCTTGCAAATACCCTGTATTCCGTATCCAGAATATTCTCAATTCCACCTTGAATAGCGAGGCCATTTTCGAAAGAATATCCTGCTCTAAGATTTAAGGTGTACCAGGCAGGCATGCCCTCGGCCGTTGCATAGTTCAGGTTGTCTTCGCCGCTGTCGGAATAGTCTTCGAGCTTTTTTTGTCCATTGTACAACGCATATCCTTCGGCAAAAAATTCATCCTTTTCAAATAGCACACTCATCCGGGCCATTAGGGGCGAAATGTGATCGAGCGGAGCTTCACCATCGGGGGTTTTTAATCGGCCATAGGTATAGTTCGCAGAGGCAGACAGGCTTATGTTGTGTATAGGTGTAGTCTTTATCGCTGAGCTGAATCCATAAATGTAGGCTTTGCCTAAATTTTGTGCAGCTAGAACACGGCTCATCGAGCCTTCATAATTGATGCTGTCCAAACCATTATAGGTGAAGGCTTCTGTTTGAATGGCGTCGATGAAGTTGGTGTAATAAAGGTTGTTATCCCAGCGCAGCAAGTTACCGATAATGGCATTTACACCAATCTCATAGCTAAGTGACTTTTCCGGTTTCAGGTTTGGATTTGGAACAATTAGGTCACCGGCTTGCGACTCGAAAATCTTCGCTAAATCATCGACGTTCGGAACCCGGAATGCGCTTGATACTAATCCCGAGATCTTAAGCTTATCCGAAACGTTGTGGATGATTCCAAGGTTACCGGAATAGGTTGGCGTGTTTTGCTGAATTTCGTTAAATGGGAAACGGAAAAACGTAGTATCAAGAATGGTCGAATGCAAACGGCTGTAGCCTATTCGAAGGCCGTCGGTAATATTTGTTTTACCGCCGATTTTCCACAGATGACCGGCATACAGACCCACCAATGCCATTGTGTTGTCGCCATCGGGATACCGCGTGTCCAGACGTCCTGTTTCGCCGGTGTAGATGTCGGTTGTTGATGCCGTGCTTTGGAGACTGTTCCATTGACCATCAACCCCGACCTGGAGTTCATGCTTTTCATCTTTATGTTGTGCGAAGAAGTTGGCTCCGCTTACAGCGACATTTTCGAAACGCTGTTGCAGCTCGCTTTTACGATATCGACGCTGGTGGCGACTTTCTTCTATCAGCTGGTGACTAACATTGAATCGATAGGTCTGAAAAAAGCCTGATGCATTTTTTATATCCAAATCATAGCTGAACATAGCGCGCTCCTGAGGACCATAATACCACTCGCTCCACTTCAATGCACCACCTGAAATGTCGGTGAGACGATCATAGCGCGGTACGTTGCTCGAATTGGAATACTGCAGATTCAATTGATGCGAAACATTATCGCTCTGTTGAATCCGAAACTTCTGAAGCAGATTGTATTGCTTATAGCCTGACCGAACTTGTAGCGAAGGGTCATCATTGGTGATGATGCTATCGATTCCATACGAACCGGGCCTATCGAAATTACTGTCGATGTAGTTGTTGCGTTGAATATAGCTGCCGTCGTAGAAAGGATTGGCCTTGATGCCGCTGCGCAAATCCCCGAACTGTGAGTAGGATGCTATAGTCCGACTGGCGAAACGCTTCCACCCCAGATTGATGTCAACACCGGATGTGGATTCCTCATTCACCGTTGAATAACGTGTTCGAACGCCAACCTTGGTCAGTGGTGAACCATCAATACTCAGCAAAGGCTTTTTGGTGATGAGATGAATTACACCGCCGAGCGCGTCCGTGCCGTATTGTGTAGATGCCGGGCCAAACAAAATTTCGGCCCTGTCGAGGCTGATATTGTCCACAGTCATAATGTTCTGCAAGTGACCTGAACGGTAGATGAGGTTATTCATACGGACACCATCGACGACCAGCAAAATGCGACTGGCCTCGAAGCCTCTGATGATCGGACTGCCGCCGCCTTGCTGACTTTTTTGAACCAGAACAGAACCGTTTTGCGCAATGAGATCGGCGGTGGTCTGCGACTGTGCGCGTGTTATGGCCTTGGCATCGATGAGTTCTATCTGTTGTGAAATATTCTTTTTACGTTCCTCTGTTTTGTTGTAGGAGATAACGATTTCATTGAGTTGTATGTCGTTGGGAACAGTGTCTTGTTGCGCTTTCAACGTTGATAAGGCCAAGCAACCGACAACCATCCCGACGAGAATGGATTTTAAATTCATGGTGAATTTTTGAAGTTTGGAAAAATGTGGATAGCTCCACAACCTATACAGGTCGGGAGAATAATAATGAATCACACTTCCAATGATGGCGGATGATCGATAGATCTTAATGCATGAGTCACCGGCAGAACAAGGTAAAATGAGGCATGTTCAATTTCGGTGGAGGGATTGAAATGCTGTTCCATAGCCGGTTGAACAGGCATGACATAAGGTGATATTCCAAATGATACAGCCATCCGTGCCGTTTCAGACCAACCGCTATGGCTCTTTTGGATACCGCTCAGGGTGTTTTTGAGTTTGTTCTCTGCTCGGTCCTCCACCAGAATCGCGGTAACAAGTGAATTGTGCTCGGTAGCGCTGACAATATCGAACATGACTCCATCGATGACTAACTCGTCTTCACCTTCCAGCAGTGCATGGAAGCTGTCTAAACTGAACACACGGGCTATCCATTTGCTTTGGTCGCTCATTCTCAGTTCTTTGTTCTGTTTATGAACTGCAATGGCCGTTGTATACAGCACCCATATTCCTCCAACTTGGGAAAGAATGCAAAGCGTAAGCAGCAAGGCGAGGATGCGCGATTTCACGAAAGCAAATATGGTAAAATCTCTTGAACAATCGTTAAGTGCTTTTCGGGATCTAGTAGGGTAAATGTCTTGGTAAGCGTATTTTGCGTAGTCGACATTTTCGGCGTTGAACTAAATTTTGCGCATTTCACATCGCGTTTATATTTGTGACTTCTAAATTTCAGAATTGACATGAGAAAAAGCTTACTTACGCTTGGTTTAGGTTTAATCACTACAATGGCCGCTCTGGCGCAATATCGCTGTGGTACGGACATCATGAATAACCGCGCACGCTCCCGCAATCCTTTCCTGGTTCAGGCTCAAGATAATTACGAGCGACTGATGAATGAAGAAATGATTGAATGGCGCACCAATCGCAACGGTGAACCCGAGGCTGTATTGGTCATTCCGGTTGTTTTCCACGTGTTGCACATGAATGGTCCGGAAAATATCTCCGATGCGCAGATTCTCGATCAGATGGAAGTTCTGAACCGCGACTACAACAAACTCAATGCGGATACCATTGAGGTTGTCAGTGGTTTTGATACCATTATCGCCAACGTGAAATTGGAGTTTCGCTTAGCTACCAAGGATTTCCTCGGAAATTGCACCAATGGTATCGAGCGTATCTACACGATTGAAACGTATGTTGGCGACAATGGCTCGAAACTCAATCAATGGCCACGTGAGCGTTATCTCAATGTCTGGACGGTAGCGAACATGGAAAATGGCGTTGCAGGTTACAGTCAGTATCCTTCATCGGTTATTGATGGTCAGTCTGCACTTGCAGATGGTGTAATTATTCGACATAATTATATTGGCCGCGTTGGAACAGGCTCTGAGTTTGCGTCAAGGGCTTTGACTCACGAGGTTGGTCACTACTTGGATCTTGCACACCCTTGGGGAAGTACCAACGATCCGGGCGTGGAATGCGGCGATGATGGAGTAAACGACACCCCTGTTACTGAAGGTAGCGATAACTGCCAAAACGTGAAAGACTTTACCTGCAGCAGCACTGCGATTACGAACGTGCTCTACGATTTTGAAGGAATTAGTGCGGGACTCGGTGGTACCACCGATCCAACCACGCCTCCGGTTCCCCTGTTGGGCGAAGAAAATTTCACACGCCTTCAAATGAGTCACTTTTTGGCAAGTGGCGTTTCAACCAACCCGAATGCAAGCGGTAAATTCTCTTTCAGCGGCTGGTCAGATGGAGCTCCCGATGGAGCAACTTCTTACTCAGAAATGACCGGTGCGTTGAACACAGCAGATTACTACGAATTCACCGTTACTCCCCGTCCAGGCAGTGCGATGTCACTCACCGAGGTTAGATTTAATGTTGAGCGCTCAGCTAGCGGTCCCCGCAATTTTGTGATTCGCTCAAGCGCCAACAATTTTGCTGCTAATATCACAGCGGCGGTTAGCCCGGCTAATCCGCAGCTCTCCATGTTAACGGCGCCAAATCCGGTGAATACGTTCTTCTTTACAGGCGACACCGCTGTAGCAGTTACAGGTGCAAAGGCGACCATGAGTGGTGCTACTTATTCTAATTTGACAGGCCCAATTACCTTCCGTATTTATGCATTCAACGCAGAAGACGCTATCGGTTCTTTCAGCATCGATAACGTTGAGTTGGTTGGTACTTACGGTGTGGTTGAGAATATCCAGAACTATATGGACTACTCGTACTGCTCACACATGTTTACCAATGGCCAAAAGGATCGTATGCGCTTGGCATTGTCCTCCGGAATATCCAGCCGCAGTAGTCTTTCAACGGAATTGAATCGTGCGCTTACAGGTACTGATGATAATGCATTGACTTGTGCACCAAATGCTGACTTTTATCCCGTGACCAAGTTCGCTTGCGTAGATGAGGATATTGATTTCCGCGATAATTCGACCAACGGGGTTGTAGAGTCCTATGCCTGGACATTCCAAGACGGTAACCCTGCAACCAGCACCCAACAGAATCCAACGGTATCGTTTACAAGCGCGGGTCGCAAGACAATTACCTTGATTGTAACCAACGCCCAGGGATCTACTACAAAATCAATTGAAGAGTGTGTGGTTATTGCCCCTATCTGGTCAGAAACAGGTGGTCCACTCATGCAGGATGGCTTTGATTCTCCACAGAATTTCTACTACCATTACGTGCCGGTGAATCATGATAATAACTTGTCCACTTGGCGCCAGACCTCTTCTGCCGGGTATTCCAACAATACCAGTGTAGTCTTGAATGCGATTTACATGGATATGACAAACATCGATGAGGGTGGCTATGACATTGATGAACTCGTAACCCCTTCGATGGATCTTTCAAATGTTGATGACGCTACAGTTACATTCAAGTATGCTTATGCCACCCAGAGCACTGATTTGGCTGGCATCAACGATGTGTTTGAAGTATATATCTCTAATAACTGTGGTCAAACTTGGTCGGCAACACCTCGTGTAAGCCTGGAGGGTTATGATCTGGTTACTGCCGGAAGCGTAGCGATACCATTTGTTCCAAACGGTGCTGCAGATTGGAGAGAAGAGTCGTTTGATGTGCCATCAACCTACCTCAATTCAGGCTTCCGTATGATGTTCGCATTCCGTGCAGGAGAATATCCCAACAACTTGTACATCGATGACATCAACATGACGGGTACTGTAGGCATCAATGAGCAGGATGCAGATTTCTACGGAGCCACTATCTACCCAAATCCGGCGAACGAAGTGGCCGTGCTTTCTTATACCAATCGCACTGCATCGAAATTGGAAATTAACCTCACCGATGTCAGCGGTCGCGTTATCCAATCGTGGAATGCCGGGATGGGCAATCCCGGTAAGCAGCAATTGACTATTGACACAGCTGCGTTAGCCAATGGAGCTTACTTTGTAAACATCTCATCCGCTTCACATACCCGTTCATTGAAGTTGATGGTAGACTAAGATACTTTCTACTCATTTTTAACAGGGGCCGCATCATGCGGCCCTTGTTATTTTGATATATATCATCTTTATAAGCAAGCGGTTCCTTTACTTTTGATGGCTAATCACGATTTATTCTCCATCAAATGATTATTCCTGAAAAACCGCATAATGAAGTTGAGCGCCTCAAAGCGCTTCGTTCGTATGCGGTATTGGATACCATTTCAGAGAAAGAATATGATCAACTTACAGCGATTGCATCGGAAATCTGTGGATGCAGCATGTCGCTCATTTCGCTAGTTGATGATAACCGCCAATGGTTCAAATCACGCGTTGGATTGGAAGCGCCTGAAACGCCTCGCGAGTTCGCTTTTTGCGGACACGCTATTCAGTTTGCAACTGCACCGCTCATTGTTGAAGATGCGCGTCTTGATCATCGGTTTTACGACAACCCATTGGTAACCGACAATCCGAATCTGGTCTTTTATGCAGGTATTCCTTTGGTGAATGAAGAAGGCTTCGCGTTGGGTACTTTGTGTGTGTTGGATCAGCAGCCCAAGCGATTGACTGAAGGACAACTCGCCGCATTGAAGGCACTCAGCAATCAAGTCATGGCTTTGCTCGAGTTACGAAGAAGCAAGATGTCTCTTGAACAATCTATGCAAAAGCTGGAAGAAAAAAACCGTGATTTGGAGCAATTCGCATTTATCGCTGCACATGATTTGAAATCACCGCTCAATGGAATCTCTGCGCTGACCGAGCTTTTGATGGATTCGCACGCGGAGGCATTGCGCGAAGATGGTCTTCGAATGATGTCTGCCATTAAGGGCTCTAGTCTTCAATTGTCGGGAATGATTTCGGGTTTATTGGAATACTATCGCCTGGATGCCACCACCGAGGTGCCCAAGGAATTGTTGTCGATGGATGCGCTGAGCAGCCAACTGGCCCAACTCTTTGCCGGAGAGGAACATCTCATCATCGACTTTGAAACCACACTGCAGGAACTGCATTGCTATAGGCCTGCAGTCATTCAAATCTTAGTTAATCTGATAACCAACGCGCTGAAATATGGTGACAAAGTTCAGACGCATGTAATCATTCGCATAGAAGAGTTGATGAGTCATTACCTGTTTGAAGTATCCGATAATGGTCCCGGTATTCCACAAGAACAGCATCACAAGTTGTTTCAGTTGTTCAGCATCATTACGCCGCACGATCGTAACGGTCAAAAGGGCAATGGTCTTGGCTTAGCAACGGTGAAGAAGCTGGTTCACCGCATGGGCGGTGAGGTCAGCCTTCAATCTGTCCCCGGCACAGGACTTACGATTCGCTTTTCCGTATTGAAGTAGCCTAGAGCGAAGCCAATTGTTCTTGCAGCATGCTAATTTTAGCCAGTGTGTCGCTTTGTTTTTTGCGTTCCACTTCAAGCACATCCGCAGGCGCCTTACTTACAAAGCGTTCATTATTCAGCTTTGCATCTACTGATTTCAGGAAACCTTGTAAGTAAGTAATCTCCTGTTGGATTTTCGTGCGTTCAGCCTCCACATCCACGTTGTCTGTAAATGGCACGAAGTACTCGGCACCGGACATTACGAATGAATAACACGACGTTGGTTTTTCGTTGACATATTCAATGGATTCGATGTTGCACAAGTGCATTACGACTGCGTCAAATGAAGTGTCGGCCGAGGCCGTTGATTTCACGAGCAGTTTGACTTTTTCCTTGTTCGGAATATTCTTGTCTTTTCGAATGTTGCGAATTCCAATGACGACTTCACTGAACGCATCGAATTGTTTGGTGAGTTGCTCATCGATTGGACCTGATGATGGCCATGCAGCAACACAGATGGAGCCTTTGCCTTCTTCTCGAGGGCGAACGAATTGCCAAATTTCTTCAGTCAGGAATGGCATAAATGGATGAAGCACTTTGAGCAAGTTTTCTAAAATCTCGACGGACGCTTCATACGTAGTGCGATCCATGGCGCTACCAAATGGAGGTTTCACCATTTCCAAATACCACGCGCAGAAGTCATCCCATACAAGTTTATAGGTATTCATCAGCGCCTCGTTGATGCGGAACTTGTCGTAATCCTCATTCAACTGGTTGAGCACCGAATTGAATCGACTTTGCATCCACTTCACGGCAATTGCTGCTGCCGGACTTTGAACAGCGTCGGACTGCACTTTACCTTCCCAGCTATTGACCAGACGGAAGGCATTCCAAATTTTATTGGCGAAGTTGCGGCCTTGCTCGCAAAGACCTTCGTCGAAAAGAAGGTCGTTACCGGCAGGAGAAGAAAGTAACATGCCTACACGAACGCCGTCGGCACCGTAGAGCTTCATCAGGTCTATGGGATCAGGAGAGTTTCCAAGCGATTTCGACATCTTACGTCCTTGCTTATCGCGCACGATACCCGTGTAGTAAACATTGCGGAAGGGCAAATCGCCTTTGTATTCATAACCTGCAATGATCATACGTGCTACCCAGAAGAACATGATTTCAGGGGCGGTCACCAGGTCATTGGTAGGGTAGTAATAATCGATTTCTTCTTTCGAGTAAAAACCATCGAACACGCTGATGGGCCAAAGCCAAGAAGAAAACCAGGTATCAAGCACATCCTCATCCTGTCGGATGGAATTGGCGTCGGCTGCAATGCCTTGCGACTTGAATTGCTCCAATGCTTCCGCCTGCGATTTTGCAACTACAAACGATCCATCGGCCGCATACCATGCCGGAATGCGATGTCCCCACCACAACTGTCTCGAGATACACCAATCTTTGATGTTCTCCATCCAGTTGCGATAACTGTTCTTGAATTTCGGTGGGAAGAATTTAATGTCGTCGTTCATGACATGGTCGAGCGCAGGTTTGCTCAGGTCTTTCATGTCGACAAACCATTGCAGGGAAAGTCGAGGTTCAACCACAGCATCACTGCGCTCACTGAATCCAACCTTATTGGTCAACTCTTCTGTTTTGACCAAATTGCCTGCAGCGGCAAGGTCTTCGGCAATTTTGGTGCGCACTTCAAAGCGATCCATTCCGATGTAGAGTTGACCGGCTTCGCTGATTGTACCATTGTCATTCATCATATTGATGACTTCCAATCCGTGCTTTTCACCGAGCATGAAGTCGTTCATGTCGTGCGCCGGCGTAACCTTTAAACAACCGGTTCCGAACTCCATCTCTACATAGTCGTCAGCAATGATGGGCACTTCTCGATTCAGCAAGGGCACGATTGCTTTTTTGCCATGCAAGTGCTTGTAGCGTTCGTCTTTGGGATTCACGCAAACAGCAGTATCACCCAAGATAGTTTCCGGACGTGTGGTCGCGATGGTGATATATTCTTCACTACCGACGATGGCGTAGCGCACTTGATACAGCTTTGAGTTCACTTCGCGGTACATCACTTCTTCGTCAGAAAGTGCTGTAAGTGCCGCCGGATCCCAATTGATCATGCGCTCACCGCGGTAGATTTTTCCTTTTTTATAAAGATCGATGAAGGTGTCGATGACGCTGTCGTAGTATTTCTCGTCCATCGTGAAGCGCGTGCGATCCCAGTCGCAACTGGCGCCTAATTTTTTAAGCTGTTCGAGGATGATGCCGCCATGCTTGTGCGTCCATTCCCAAGCGTGTTCCAAAAATGCTTCACGGCTCAGGTCGCTTTTGTTGATGCCTTCTTTTCGCAGCTTATTCACAACTTTAGCTTCAGTTGCAATCGATGCATGGTCTGTTGCGGGCACCCAGCAGGCGTTTTTGCCTTGCATGCGTGCGCGGCGAACCAACAAATCCTGAATCGTGTTGTTGAGCATATGGCCCATGTGCAGTACGCCCGTTACGTTTGGCGGCGGAATCACGATGGTGTAAGGCTCACGATGGTCAGGGGTGCTCTTGAACAGCCCGTGTTTCATCCAGTAGCCATACCATTTGTCTTCACTGTTTTGGGGCTCGTATTTGCTGGGAATCTCGATACTCATAATCACGCAAAGTGCATTTTTTGCACGCGTCGCGAAAATAAGACGGATAGCGCTATGGCGTAT
>JBKCDO010000160.1:0-5651 GCA_046304755.1 Flavobacteriales bacterium | reverse complement strand
CGACGGGATGGTTAGCGGCTAAGGCGGTGTCGGAATAGGCTATGCCCCGCGCGATAATTTAATTTTCCGCCATTCAAAGAGTTCTTCCGTTGTCACTGTATTATGGAATCCTTTTTTCGATAGACCTTTGATTAATCGTTTGTCACCGCTCCAAATTTTACATCGGAACTGCTTTGCGAAAGCTACATATGGAGTGTCATTGGGGTCAATGTCAAACAATAATTTTTCACTTACATACCAAATTGTTGGTCGGATTTGCTGCTCTGAAATGAACTGAATTTGGTTGCAAATGATGAATTCGATTTCTCTGACTTCATCTGCTGATAATCCGGATATTTTTTGAATGCGCTGACGATGCTTGTAAAGCTCTTTGCGGAGAAAATCAGGAGCGATGAATTCGAGGTGTTTCTTGGAGTTAATCAATAAATCTCCGATTTTGCCATTAGTATTCAGAATTGCACTGAAGACTATGTTGGCATCCACTACCACCTTCATTTCACAAACCGGTTACGATTTTTTGTCCACCAAGATTTATTGACATCGTTTGCAAGAAGGTCGACATCGGATTGTTTTGCTTTGCTTTTGGATGTCATTTCAAGATATTGCATGTAGTTAATTACACGCTGTAAGCCAAAACTATCTAGGCCGCCGGAAACTGTAATAGTTATCTCGTTTTTATTTCGCTCGATTTTCATTGTTAACGCTATGCTTGTCAAAGATAGGAAAGTTAGTTCTACGAAAGTAGTTTCTGAATTCCGCGTAGTGGAACTTCGGACTTTTAACAAATCCGATTAGTTTTGTCCGCATACAAAATACCTCATGTCAAACCAACTACTCAAAGGAAAGAAGGGCATCATCAGTGGTGCGCTAAATAATATGTCGATTGCCTGGAAGGTGGCCGAGAAGGCCTATGAGCAAGGCGCAGAAATTGTGCTCACCAACGCGCCGATTGCGATGCGCATGGGTGAAATCAACGAGCTCTCTGCTAAAATTGGCAATGCGCCGATTATTCCGGCTGATGCTACCAATTTGGAAGATCTCGACAACCTTTTTTCCAAGAGTATGGAGCACTTCGGTGGTAAAGTAGATTTCGTATTGCACAGTATCGGGATGAGTCCCAATGTGCGCAAGGGTAAACACTACACAGAAGTGAACTACGAGTGGTACAAGCAAACCCTCGATGTGAGCGCGACCAGTTTGCACAAGATGCTCGCCACTGCCTGGAAGAAGGACGCTATCAACGATTGGGGTTCGGTAGTTGCTTTAACCTATATCGCGGCCCAACGTATTTTCCCTGATTACAACGACATGGCCGACGCGAAGAGCCTGCTTGAAAGCATCGCCCGCAGTTTCGGTTACCATTATGGTACTGCCAAGAAAGTGCGCATCAATACCATCTCACAATCACCCACGGTTACCACTGCCGGCAGCGGTGTGAAAGGTTTCGACGGCTTCATCAATTACTCCGAGGCGATGTCGCCGCTTGGAAATGCTGATGCGAATGCCTGCGCCGATTACTGTGTTGCAATGTTCAGCGACCTTACACGCTACGTAACGATGCAGAATCTTTTCCACGATGGCGGATTCAGCATTACCGGCGTGACGCAGGAAGTAGTGGAGAAGTTTGCAACGAAAGAATAATCATTCACTAAATCAACTACACATTATGAGAAAGCATTTTAGCATCTTGTCACTTGCAGCATTATGTACGATGGCAAGCTGCATGTCAACCAACAAAGGATTTCAGTCGTCACCTGTGGTATCACGTGAAGTACAATTGGATCCCATCAAAGCCGATATCAAGGTAAATGAGGAGTCCAAACTCAAGGGAGAAAGTTTCAGCACCTATGTTTTTTCGTTTAAAGTAAACGGGGATAAGACATTCGCCGATGGTATTGCTTATTCAACAGAAGGTAAAGCCAAGCGCAGAATGTCTCGCGCTGATGAGGTTCGCGCTGCGGCAGCTTACAAGGCTTTGTCGCAGGGAGATTATGATTTCTTGGTTCACCCCAATTATGTGATGACCAAGAAAAACTACTTAGGTATTGTGAAAGTCTACGAATGTTCTGTTACAGGTTATGGCGCGAACTATACCAACTTTCGCACGGAGAAGCGAAAGATCGTCATTATCGACGGAAAGGAATTCGAGTTCTCTGAGTAGTATTTTTGTGAAATGAAATTCAGAACCATCGTTGAGGCGATGGTTTTTTTTTTGAAATGGGAAAAGACAAACTCAAAAAATGGGCGGAGAATAAAACCTTTCCGCATGTATACGAGCCTGAGCTCTTGCCAATCATTAAGGAAGGAGCGACCTACATGAAAGGCGAATGGCACGGGAAGGCTTTCGGCAATCGGAGTCCGTTGGTGCTGGAATTGGGTTGCGGTAAGGGGGAATACACGGTTGGATTGGCACGTTTGCATCCCGATAAGAACTTTCTGGGAGTGGATGTCAAAGGCCATCGTTTTCACAAGGGCGCCAAGGAGGCTCTACAGGAAAACCTGACCAATGTGGCGTTTCTTCGCACACGTGTCGAGTTCATTGAGTCTTTTTTTGCCAAGGATGAGGTAGATGAGATATGGCTAACCTTCAGTGATCCTCAGCCTCAGGATAAAGTAGGCGTGCGTCGTATCACTTCTAAATACTACGCCGAGAAGTACCGCTCTTTCCTGAAGATTGGCGGTTTTATTCATATCAAGCACGACAATCCACAGGTCTATGAAATGGCATTGTCGGAGTTTGGAAATGACCCGCGCTATGCGATTGAAACGCATTCATTCGACATCTACGGTGACTACATGCAAACGCTAGATAGCTATTGGCAGCAGGTGCTCAACTTTCGCACGTATTACGAGCAGATGTGGTTAGATGAAGGGCGGAAGACCAAGTATGTGCGTATCCGATTGGTATCATGACAGACCCGAATTTCTTTCAAAACGTGTATGATGTTGTTCGGCTCATTCCTCCCGGACGTGTCACAACCTATGGTGCTATCGCCAAATATTTGGGTGCAGCGCGCAGTTCGCGCATGGTAGGCTGGGCGATGAATGCATCACACACTCAACCCGACATTCCCGCTCATCGGGTGGTCAATCGACAAGGCATGCTCACCGGTAAAATGATGTTTGCCTATCCCATGCAGATGCAGGAGCTCCTTGAAGCCGAGGGTGTGCGTGTGAAGGATGATCGAGTGGTGGAGTTTGAGGTGGTTTATTGGGAGCCGCGTTAATGGGTACTGAGTACTGGGTACTGGGTATAAAGGAGTTTCATCCGTCATCCGTCATCCTTCATCGGTAATCTGTCATCTGTAATACGTAATTTTGCGGTCCAATTTTCCGATTGATTATGAGCATCTCCCGCCAAGCCATTATTGACGCCCTTTCCACAGTCATTGAGCCAGATTTGAAAAAGGACATCGTATCCTTGAATCTGGTCAAAATCGTTGATGTAAAAGGGCAGGAGATTCAGCTTGAAGTGAAGGTGAGCAACCCGGCGATGCATAGTAAACTGCGCATGCGAGAGGCGGTCACCTTTGCTATCGAACGCACGCTGGGCAAGGGGTTCAAAGTAGAATGCGATGTAATTCCGATCAGCGGTGATGACCGTCATGGGGAATTGCGCAAGGTGCTGCCGGGTGTGAAACACATCATCGCAGTAGCCTCCGGAAAGGGTGGGGTTGGAAAGAGCACGGTGAGTGCGAATTTGGCCGCCGGTATGGCTCGCCGTGGGTACAAAGTGGGTTTGCTCGATGCTGATATCTATGGACCTTCTGCACCGACAATGTTTGATCTGGTTTATGATAAGCCTCGTGTAATCGACGTTGACGGTAAGAGCATGCTGGAACCTATCGAGCAATACGGTGTAAAGGTGCTGTCCATCGGTTTCTTTGCCGAGGTCAATCAGGCGGCGGTGTGGCGCGGACCGATGGCCACAAAGGCGCTTAATCAGCTGGTCAACGATGCTCATTGGGGACCGCTTGATTATCTTTTTCTGGATTTGCCGCCGGGTACGGGTGATATTCACTTATCAATCGTGCAGTCCATTCCGCTCGACGGAGTAGTGTTGGTGAGCACTCCGCAAACCGTCGCGCTGGCAGATGCCCGCAAAGGCGCTTACATGTTTCGTATGCCGGCCATCAATATTCCCTTGGTGGGCATGATTGAAAATATGGCCTGGTTTACACCGGAAGAATTGCCCGAAAACAAGTACTATCTTTTCGGAAGGGAAGGTGCCAAGCATCTGGCTGAGGAACTGGAGGTGCCATTCCTTGGACCTCTCCCGTTGATTCAAAGCATTCGCGAGGCAGGTGATGCCGGTCGTCCGGCCATCATGCAAGAAGGAACGCCGGCGGTCGAACATTTAAACGCAATCTTGGATACCTTTGAACGCGAGATGCGGATGCTGCCTTTTCGTAAGAAGCCCCATCCTGCCGTTTCAACCGAACAACCCTGATGTATGAGTCAACGATCTATTTTCGATAAAGTCAACGATTCTCTTAATACCATTCGCCCGTATCTGGAGGCTGATGGAGGTAATATCTCGTTGGTGGAGGTGACCGAAGATCTTACAGCTCGTGTGGAATTGCACGGCGCCTGCAGCAGTTGTTCAATGAGTGTCATGACCATGAAGGCGGGAGTTGAGGGCGCCATTCGCGCCGCTGTTCCGGAGATTCGCGCTGTAGAGGCTGTGAACATGCACTTGTCTTGAGTACTCGTCCAACACCTAAAAACATCTGGGTCGCCCCGCTCGATTGGGGCTTGGGTCACGCCACACGCTGTGTGCCGCTCATTAATCGTTTGCTTGCAGAAGGTCATCACGTGTACCTGGCTTCCAACGGCCGCAGTGCCCGTTGGCTTGCGAATTACTTTCCGAAGCTCGAGGTTCATACCGATATCCCCGATTACGCGGTGACCTATCCCATTAGCGGATCCATGCAGTTTCACTTTTTGAAAGAATCTCCGCGCTTATTGCGTGTGATTCGTGCAGAGCATGATTGGCTCGCGCAGTTTGCCGAACGTCATGCCATTGACGAAGTGTATAGCGATAATCGCTATGGATTGTATCACGAGCGAATCCCGTGTTTCATCATCACGCATCAGTTGTTTATTCGCGCGCCATGGTATGCAAGACGATTATTATATTGGATGACACACCACTATATTCAACGCTTTGATCAGTGTCTTGTGCCGGATTATGAAGGTGCTGTTAATCTTAGTGGTGAATTATCTCATGGTCGTGGTGTACCTCAAAATGTACGTTACATCGGTCCACAGTCGCGATTTTCGGAAGTTTTTGCTGAAGAAAATGTTCCGTGTTATGATGTTGTTGCATTGATTTCGGGACCTGAACCAACACGATCCGAGTTTCAGCGTCAACTGTTGCATCGATTGCTTGGATCTCAAAGGAGCGCTTTGATGGTATGCGGAACACCCGATGAGTCATTCGACCGACAAGAGGGTAATGTCCGCCTGGTATCACATCTTCCCGATGCACAATTGGCCGGCGTATTGAAATCTGCCGGGCATATCATCTGCCGACCGGGATATTCGACCATCATGGATCTTCATGTGTTGGGGTGCAAAGCGGAGTTTATTCCAACGCCGGGACAGACGGAACAGGAATACCTTTGGAGGGTAATGGGGAGTGGGGACTG
>JBKCDO010000159.1:0-1062 GCA_046304755.1 Flavobacteriales bacterium | reverse complement strand
GGTTTGCGTACCCTGCCCGGAAACAATCGTCGCATTCGTTGGGGCCGTCCATTGATAACTCGAGGCTGCAGCCACCGCAGCACACGTATAAGTCTGGGTGCTGCCCGCACAAACGTTCGTCGTTGGACCTGCAATAGAAGCAGGCGAAACAGGAACTGCAGTATTCGCAACTACCGATCGCGTGAAGGCAGCGCTCGTTCCGCAGGGACCAATTGCACGTACCGATAGATTACCGGTGTTATACGTAGAACTAAAACTCAAGGTAATACTATTCGTAGTTGAACTGCCTGTTGCACCCGTGGGCAATGTCCACTGATACGACGTCACTCCGGCAACTGCAGCGGCTGTAAACACGTTACCCGTTGAATTACGACACACGCCATAAGGACCGCTAATCGCAGTAGGCGCCGAAGGTGCCCCTGTGCAACAACCTTCATTGACCTGGCCATTACAATTATCGTCAGTGGCCGTGGTGCATGACTCTGCAGCACCCGGATTTACAGCGGCCGACGCATCATTGCAGTCGGTTGAACCTGCAACATATCCGGCAGGTTGAACACATGCGCTTAGGGTATTCGCGGCATCACCATAGCCGTCACCGTCTAAATCCCTATACCATAGTTGCGGCTGATTGACCGAGACTGTAATTGAATTGCTTATTGCTATGGGTGAACCCGTGGACGTATTTTGTTGCCAAACTCGTACATAGTCGACATCCATCTGCACGGGGAAAACCGTTGAAGCATCGGGATAGCCCGGCCAATTTCCGCCTACCGCGACATTCAGCAACAAGAAAAACGGTTTGGTAAACTCATCCAAACTACCGTTCGAAGCATTAATCATGTGCTGATGATACTGCACTCCATCCATAATAAAACGAATCGATAAACTATCCCATTCCACGGTGTAATCATGGAATCCTGTGACCGGCGTTACAATACTCCCGGAATTTGAATTCAATCCACCATTATTCCAATGAGACGTTCCATAAATACGAGTTTCATTGTTAATGTGCTCCATAATATCAATCTCTCCACTACCCGGCCAAGGCACCTGATCAAT
>JBKCDO010000158.1:0-5556 GCA_046304755.1 Flavobacteriales bacterium | reverse complement strand
CTGGCGCTGAGTTCTCTTGTCGTTTTCAAAGAAAATGAACGTAAATACGGTTTTCTCATCATCCTGGCCTCCTTTCTCAGCCTTCCGGTGTACCTGCTCTTGCACAATCATGCCGATCATCATCCACTCATCAATGAGAGTATCCATGTCTACTGGACCATCAACTTGTCGGGCTCACTTGCATTTAGTCTATACATTGTTTTTACCATTATTCGCTTGAATAAAACGATCCTGGAAGAACTGAAAACCAAAAGCGCGGAGAACGCCCGGCAAAACAAAATCATGCTCGGCAGCATGCGCACGCGAGACAAACTCCTATCAATGATGTCGCATGATATCCGTGGTGATATCGGCAAAACAATCGGCGTCGTAGACGTGATTGAACAAATGTCATTGAGCCAAGCTGATCAGGCGAATCTCTTGCACAACCTGAAAATCGACGCAACCAAAACACTCGAGACGCTTGATAATATGCTCCAGTGGACGCGCACGCAGCAAGACGAGCTCAACATCAAACAGGAAGTTTATGAGGTAGATAGGCTGATTAGCGCATTACTTTCCAACAACGACTATTCACTCACCAGTAAGCACATTCAAGTGAAGCTCGATGTTCCCGGGAGATTGCACATTTGGGCCGATACCAATATGATCGGTAGTGTATTCCGAAATTTGCTGGGCAATGCTATCAAGTTCACCCCGCTGGGCGGTATTATTAGCATCACCGCAAAAACAATTAATCAAGAGATTGAATTTTGTATTCAAGACTCCGGAGTCGGCATGACGCAAGAGCAAATAGACAACATTCTTAAAGGCGTCCAATTCACCACCCGCGGAACCAATCGCGAGAAAGGAAGAGGATTCGGCATGGTGCTCGTCACCGAGTTTTTAGCCAAACACAAAGTAACACTGCACATTGATTCAGCACCCGGAAAAGGCTCGCGCTTCTCGTTTCGATTACCAATTCCACCAACGACTTAATACATGAAAAAGATTTCCATCATCGCTGCTTGTATGCTTTTGCTTGCAGCCTGCGCCGCTAAGAAAACCACCGTTGCCATGACGGATAACGATGCTGCTCGCGCAGCAGCGAAATACCCCGGTGCCACGCTCGCCACGCTCAATCAAGGGAAAACGCTGTATGAAGATAACTGCGGAAAATGCCATGGATTGAAAAGTCCATCCGCTTACAATGAAGAGCAATGGGGAAAGCATGTGAAGCGCATGGCCCCGAAAGCGAGAATAGACAAGCCCACAGAAGACTTGATTCTTCAGTATGTCGTTACTATGTGTGGGAAATAAACACTCGATTAAGAGCGCCAACCGCGCAGAAACTCTTCAACATCCATGCGCTTTTTCCCTTCGGGCTGCAGGGATAATACACTGTATGCGCCATCCGCACAGCGGAACAAAAAGGCACCCTTACCGTCAGTTTCAAAAGGAGTACTCATGGTTTTACCGACCAACGGAATACCGCGGTAAATCTTGAATAGCTTACCATTTACTTCTGTCCAAGCTGCCGGATACGGCGAAAGCCCGCGCACATGATTATGGACTTCGAGCACCGATTGTGTCCAATCAATTTTACAATCTTCTTTAAAAATCTTAGGAGCTGAAGGCACATCAGCGCCCGGAGCCGACAAGTTCTCTTGTGCGGTTGCCTCGGCACTGCCATCAGCAATGGCGTCGACTGTTTCCACCAGGACACGTGCGCCTGCGATCATCATCACATCGTGCAGTTCACCGGCGGTCATGTCATCGCCAATGGCAATGGTTTCGCGGCGAATCACGCGACCTGTATCTATTTCATGTTGCAGGAAAAATGTGGTGACGCCCGTTTCCCGATCACCATTCATGATGGCGCGGTTTATTGGCGCGGCACCGCGGTAGCGCGGAAGCAGCGATCCATGCAGGTTAATCGAACCCATTGGTGGCATTTGCCAAACGACTTCAGGTAACATTCGGAAGGCAACAATTACAAATAAGTCAGCTTTCCATTCGGCTAATGCCTCGAGAAAATCCGGATCACGCAATTTCAACGGCTGTAGCACAGGAATGTCGTTGGCGACTGCAAATTGCTTCACTGCGCTCATCTGCATCTGCAGGCCTCTGCCGGCCGGCTTATCAGCCACGGTCACCACACCTACTACGTGATGAGCACTCTGATGCAATGCCTCGAGTGAGGCAACGGCAAATTCCGGTGTACCCATAAATACAATACGCAGCGACTTCATTCTGAAATTTCAAAATAGCGTGAATACTCCTGTGCCGGTGTTTTTAGCCAAACGTAATACCTGCCCTTGGTTAGCGATGAACAATCGACTTCAATCTCATGGCTTCCAATCGCGAGAGTTCGCGCGGCTTGACGAATCAACTCCACTCCATCAGCATCCTTCACAGCGACTTCAAGCTCCATCGTGCGAGCAGCCTCGAGCTGCAACAGAAGCATGCTACCATTCCAATTCAAATTTTCACCCACCGTAGCATAAAGTGTTGATTTCTGCTTTTTCCCCAGTACTTGCAACAGTCGCTGGTAGAGCACATAGACCAGCAACACAATTGTAAATACGAGCAAAACATCCTTTAAAGTATCCATCATCAATTAGAGTGAAATAATTCCTTTGATGCCTCCTACACGTCTGTAGCGATCGAAAATATCATCCGCGTTGAGCATCATTTCACGAATGGTTACACTGGTAAAATTTCCTTTTGCAGAAAGCCTTTCCTTGATTTCTGCGCTCTCACCAAAGATCAACTTCAATTCAGTCAATCGCACCGGGTCGGAGGGTAAAATGAACTTGAACATGAATATGCTCGGCCATACATGAATCTCGTTGAGACGTGCGCGCAGGCGTTCAATTTGTTCCTCATCCATGATCAAAAAAATTTGTGTCGCGAAATTACAACCTTAGAAACTCAAACTCATGCGCAAGTTCAGTCTTCGGCCGGTGAGGTAGGTTGGAATGCCGTATTGCCTGCCGTTTACATCCTCAATCCACTGGTGATTGATGATATTGTTGGTTCCAAGCAAATTGAATATTTCCAGTGCTACATAACCGCGATCAAAGGTTCGATTGAACCAGTTCTTGTCTTTGTTTTTCTCTAAAATCAAATCGCGGCTGAAACCAATGTCGGCTCGAATGTAACTGCGTGTGCGACTGATATCCAGGTAACGCTCCTGCGATGGCGGACCATAAGGAACTCCCGTCGAGAAATAAAAACTCATCAGCACTTTATACCAGGGCTTCTTTTTCATTTCATCCTGAAAGAGTAAGCTGAAACTCACCCGCTGGTCGTTGGGACGAGGGATAAATCCGGGCACTTGACGAATGCTGTCCACAGCTACATTATCCAAGGTAAAACCATTGTAAATCGTATCACCTGAGGCGTTCAGGTAGAGGTAATATTCATCATCTACTAAATCCTCCTCCGTTTTCATCCACGAGAGTCGCGCCCACGATTGCACATCCTTGATGAACTCGCCGTTGAGCATGACATCCATCCCGTAGGCGTAACCGTTGGAGTTATTGGTGGCGAAATAGCGCAGGCGAACGTTTTCCACTTCGTATGGGATCAAATCGCGTAGCTGCTTGTAATAGATTTCAGAATTGATTTTGAATGGACGGTTCCATGCCTGAAAAACGTAATTGGCTCCGACGATGTAGTGAATACTTCGTTGTGCTCGAATCTCAGGATTGACAGCACCACCGAAATCACGCATTTCGCGGTAAAAAGCCGGTTGCCAGTAGTAACCAAATGCGGCCGTTAAAATGATATCCTTGCGCAATGAATCAATCGACCCATCGGCCATCGTGCGTTTCTGCATCCACACGGGCGTATAGCTCATAGCTACGCGAGGGCCACCCACCAATTGATTGTTGAAGGTCCAGTAATTGGCACGCGCGCCCGCATTAATGGTCCAAATAGAACCGTCGTCCATGACCCAGCGCTTTTCATCTTGCACATAGGCAGATAGTCGTCGCGAGTTGATATCGTTCACAGCACGAATCCGATCGTGCAGGTAAATCTGTTGATCAGGTTGTACTGCCGGGTTGGTGTATCCCAACGAATCCGGCGGACGCGGAGAGGCATAGCCTGCCGAATCTACCAGCGACCATTCACGCAGTTTATCGTAGACGTATTCTTGCTGCGCATCAAATCCCCAGGAGAACACATTCTTCTTCGCCTCATGCTCTACAAATCCGCGATGATTCACGTTGAGCACTGTTGCACTCAAGGCATTGCGCGCATGATCAAGGAAGCCACCGACGCCGCGATTGCGCAAGACTTCACCAAACTGATCACTGCCCAAATCGCGCTCGAGCTCATCCAAACTGTAAGCACCTTGAATATCGAAGTACTCTGTTTCGTAGGTATTAAAAGCGCTGGCGGTGATGCTCATCTGAGCCTGCGGTGAGGGATTGTACTTCGCAGAGAACGCACCGAACATGGTTTCAAAGCGAGTTTCTTCTTTACCATCGAAATAGACTGTCAGACGCAATGCTTCATTGATGGTACCCACATCCGTGCTGCGCGTGCTGGGAACAAACTGATAGCGGTTGTTCTGATAGTTCCCCAAAAAACTCAACTCGAATGGACTGTATTGTTCGGGGCGCCATGTTAGGTAAGTCTGAACGTCGTAGTAACGTGGCTTGTAATCTCCCTGCACATCGAGCGAGTTAAACACGTAGGAGTTGTCTTTGTAGCGAATCCCCGTATTATGGGTGAACGTGCGATTTTTGGAAATACCTGCAGTATGAACAGAGCCTCCAAGCAATCCTAGGGTAAAGGAGCCATAAGCGCTATCCGGTCTGGCGTATTGAATATCCAGCACACTGCTCATTTTGTCGCCATAGCGTGCTGCAAAGCCACCTGCACTAAAACGAATGTTGCTGACCATGTCCGGATTCGGAAAGCTCAATCCTTCCTGTTCACCTGCCCTGACCAGAAACGGACGATAGACCTGAATACCGTTCACGTATACCAGGTTCTCATCAAAACTTCCACCGCGGACGCTGTAGCTGCTACTCAACTCTGAGGCGAAGTTGACAGGCATTTGCAAGAGGTATGATTCAATACCGGGATTGATGGTGGGAAGCTTTGTTGGAAGCTTTGTTTCGATGGGCTTCATGCCGCCTTCACGTTCAGCGCGGATGGTGATGACTCCGGCAGCAGCTGTATTATCGTAGAGCAAATCAACTTTACGCACCTCCCCTGCTTTCAAGCGAAATTCACGTTCGAGCGATGACGCGCCAATGCCTTTGAATATGACCACGACGGCGCGTTCAGCGGGAAGTTGAAGGCGAAACTCCCCGACATCGTTAGCAGCAACACCGTTTCCGGGATTATCTTTTTGTTGGACAATGACACCCGCTGCAGGCAGTCCATCCAAGTCGCGAATGGTACCTTCGATTACAGCCGTTTGAGCCGCACTCCACAGGGAAGCTGCCAAACAACAAACGACAAGCAGGATTCGGGTCATAAGGTGTCAAAAATCAGTCCGCCCGGACTAAACCGCCCGGACTGCGATTTATTTCATCAGACTCTTTTTTATTGAGC
>JBKCDO010000157.1:0-13336 GCA_046304755.1 Flavobacteriales bacterium | reverse complement strand
ATCAATACACCGAGTGATGCTGAAGTTGAAAGGATAACGAGGTTCTTCGAAAGCATTGGAAGCTCCAGTGAAGTCGCTTCTTCCAGCTCTTGTTTCAACGCTGTGACTTTGGATTCTTTGTCCATTGAGCCGTCTGCCGATAAGGTCTTGTATTTTACCAAGCCTGCACGCATTACCGCTCCTACAGATCCTTTTTGCTTATCGCAAGCTGCGATAGCTGCGTCGATCTGGCCATTGTTCAACAAGGTACGTACGTTGTGTACGAATTTGTCGACGCTGCCGGTGCCGCGAGCCTGGAACAGGCTAATCAAACGCTCAAGGAAGAAAGTCAATACAACGATGTTTGTTGCAATCAGGAAAGGCACGATAAATCCGCCTTTGTAAATAGTTCCATACAAGTTTCCGTCGATAGGATGGCCCAGGTGTGGGTCGCCGCCTTCAAAGTTGGCGGGATTACCGAGGACGAACATGTAGATGAGCACACCCACGATGAGGGCAACGGGGATGGCGATGTAAGGGAAGATGGAGCTGAAATTGCTACCTGACTTCTTGCTCATAGCATTTGTGGTTTTTATTGGTATTAATGAATGTTTGAGTTGGTTTTCGACGGCCTAATGCTAGGACGCCCAAAAATCGAGGTGCGAACATAGTAAATGTTCGCTGAATCTGTATTACCGATTGTGGCACAATTAACCTACCGGTAAGATATATTTCTGAAAAGAAAACGGCCCTTCAAAGGGCCGTTTTCATTCAGCATGTTCATTTTCAGTGTTTACTGAGGTAGCTGGCTACACCTTCGTGGGTGTCTTTCAAGCCATCACTTCCTTTGGTCCAGTTGGCAGGGCAAACTTCCCCATTCTCTTCGAAGAACTGGAGAGCATCAACCATGCGCAGTGCCTCATCCACATTGCGTCCCAATGGGAAGTTGTTGATGAGCATGTGTTGCACGATGCCTTTCTTATCGATGAGGTAAAGACCGCGGAACGCAATCATAGCGCCTGTTGCAGTTAAGTTACCTTCTTCGTCATACGTGTATTCTCCGGAAAGAACACCATAAGCGTCAGAGATTGTTTTTGTGGTATCGGCAACGATTGGATACGTTACGCCTTTGATACCCCCGGCGTCTTTTGACATCTGTAACCAACCCCAGTGCGATTCTTCAGTGTCAGTTGAGCAAGCCACAACCGCAACACCGCGGCTTTCGAACTCAGCGAGTTTTGCCTGGAAAGCGTGTAGCTCGGTTGGACAAACGAAGGTGAAGTCTTTTGGATAGAAGAAAAACAACACGTGCTTCTTACCAACGTATTGTTCGAGTGAAAAATCATCGGTAACAGTAGTTCCGTTGATTACCGCTTTTGCCTTAAATGAAGGGGCTTTTTTTCCTACTAATGATGCCATTGTATGTGTTCTTGAGGTTAATTGAATTTTCAAAACAGTCAAACCCTTTTAGGGTTCATCTAAATATGCAGTGCGCGCTTGGCCGTTGCGTCCAGCGCTGCTTCCTTAAAGCTCTCCGTAAAGGTTGGGTGCGCATGGCTGATACGGCCAATATCCTCCGCGCTTGCACGGAATTCCATCGCCACCACCGCTTCGGCAATCATATCGGCGGCGCGTGGGCCGATCATGTGTACACCCAGAATTTCGTCTGTTTCCTGATCAGCAAGCACTTTAATCAATCCATCGAGATCCATGCTGGCGCGTGCGCGGCCACTGGCTTTAAAGGGGAAGCTTCCCACCTTGTATTTCACGCCGGATTCTTTTAACTGTTCTTCCGTCTGACCAACAGAGGCTACCTCGGGCCATGTGTAAACAACTCCCGGGATGAGGTTATAGTTGATGTGTGGTTTCTGGCCTGCAATCGTTTCAGCAACGAACACACCTTCCTCCTCTGCTTTGTGCGCGAGCATGGCGCCTTTCACAACATCACCAATGGCATAAATACCCGGAACAGCCGTTTGCAAATGTGCATCAACCGCAACACGCCCGCGCTCATCCACGGCAATTCCTGCTTTGTCCAATCCTAAGTTTTCTGTGTACGGCTTGCGACCTACAGCCACGAGCACGTAATCACCTTCCAGAACCAGTTCTCCGCCTTTTGAATCGTCGGCCTTCACAGTAACCGACTTTCCTTTTGCAGCAACTTCCTTGACTTTGTGTGAGAGGTAAAAATCAAAGTTGATTTTCTTGAGTGATTTCTGCAACTCTTTGCCCATGGTGCGATCCATCGTTGGAATAATGCTGTCCATGAATTCAACAACGCTCACTTTCGAACCCAAACGTCCGTAAACACTGCCGAGCTCCAGACCGATGACACCGCCACCGATAATAATCAGGTGCTTGGGGACTTCAGTCATTTTCAACGCCTCGGTGCTGGTAATGATTCGCTTCTTATCGATGGTGATAAAGGGCAAGGATGCCGGCTTGGAACCCGTTGCAATAATGGTTTTTTCGGTTTCGATGGTCTGCTTAGAACCGTCGTCTTTAGCAATAGCGATTGTGTTCTTGGTTTCAAAAGAGCCATGACCGTGAAAGACATCAATCTTATTTTTCTTCATCAAAAAATTGATGCCTCCAACGGTTTGATCTACTACATCTTGCTTACGCTTGATCATCTGGCCGAGGTTGACTTTAGGCTCATTTTTCAAATCGATGCCATGCTCCTTGAAAGTGTGCATCGCGTTGTGAAAATGCTCCGATGAATCGAGCAATGCCTTACTGGGAATGCATCCAACATTTAAGCACGTGCCTCCGAGATTCGGATAGCGCTCAATGAGCGCAGTCTTAAGTCCAAGCTGAGCGCAGCGAATTGCTGCAACATATCCTCCGGGTCCTGATCCGATTACTGTGACTTGGTATGAATTCATGGGAATATTTTCGGCAAAAATACGTGTGCCAACTCTTATGACCTCCTTCGGAAATGCCTGGCAAGCAACAGAAGGGAATAATTTAACCAGCGTAATGGATAGATCCACCTTGTTTTTGTGCTGTGTAATTGGTTAAATTGATTGTAGGTAATGAAATCAACATGTTTCAACATTAGTTTTTTGTAAAAAGTTGATGCGACTTCGTTTTCTAAATCTTTCCAGTACAGGAAGTGAGTGTAACAGTATTGGCAAAAAATCCTGCGCTCTATAACCGAGGAATATCTCGTGATAAAGCTCCTCTCACTCTCGAAATCGAAATTTCTGACAACCCCGATTTGCCAATTCACAATGAGCGAAGGCTCCCAGTTTGCTATCCATTGAAAGCGCTCATAAAATCGAATGAAGTAATCATAATCCTGATGTCTTTTAAGCGTTTCGTCGAAAGCAATTTCTTTGGCGCAATCAGCTTTTAATACCCAACTGGGTATTGGCGCGAAGCCATCACTAAGTAAGTAGTTAACAGGGTGAGTATTCCTGTCTATTGCTCTGCTGATGGCGTATTTTCGCTCTACACCGTTTTCTATAAAACAGCTTCCAAACACACCATCGGCTGATGTTTTTGTTAAAAAGTCTATCTGAGTTTCCAAGTGATTTGGAAGCCATTCGTCATCGCTGTCCAAGAAGGCTATGAATCGACCATTTGAAAGTTTTAAGCCAATGTTTCTCATAACATTCGCGTTGCTTTTTTCTTCCTTGCTATAGAGCTTAATCCGCGTGTCATCAAAGTGCGTTACCACCTCGCTCAGAACCTCCGTGGAAGCGTCGTCAAGGATGAAGATTTCGAAATCCTGGATCGTTTGCTGCAAGACAGAAGCAACAGCTGTTATGAGTTCTTTTTTCCTGTTATGGGTAGGAATGAGCACACTAACGAAAGGACCGTTTGGGCTTTGCATTGTTTTTAACCTTGTTTATTGACGCACAGCAAAACTAATCTAAATCAAACCGCTTGTTTTTTGCTCGGATGCTAAACGGTTTGGAAAAGCCCATCTCCCCGGATACGTAATTAAAGTGAAAAAGGAAATATATTTGCCCTATGCGTCTTGACCCGTTCATAGCCGATTTATTGTACGATCACGATTGTGTCATCATCCCCGATTTTGGCGGGATTGTCACGAATTACCGTGCTGCGCGATTGAATGTGGTTTCACATGTTATTCATCCGCCTTCAAAGCACATCGGATTCAATGTGCAGCTTAAACAGAATGATGGGTTGCTCGTGAATTACGTGGCTTCCGTCCTGTCGGTGTCTTACAAGGACGCTTCTTCGATGGTGGCGCAATGTATCGCTGAGTATCGCAAGGAGCTTCAGCAGCACGGACGTTTTTCACTCGAGCGCATAGGCGTCTTTTTTAACGATCGTGCAGGGCGCTTGCAGTTTATACCCGACGAAGGAGAAAATTATCTCACCGCATCGTTTGGATGTAAGCCTGTTCAGCTAAAGCCGGTTGTCATTTCAGCAACCGATAAGACAGACGATACACCGGTTATTGATATTCAAGCGGCCAAACGTAAGTGGTCACCTTTAAAGGTTGCAGCGGCCATTGCAGTGCCTGCGCTTTTGGTGGGCTCTTTCTTGGCGGGCAACAGGGCTTCTCAGCACGGAGAACTGGGCTTTCATTCGTTGAATCCATTTGCAGAACCTCGTAAGGAAACCGTTTACGCTCCGGCGATTGAATCGTGGGATTTACAACTTGAGCTTACGAAGCCCGACTATAGCGCGTTGCTTGTCAATGAAGAGGAAACAACGATTGATTTTGTGAGCGGAGCCAAGTCCGAAGAGGGAGTTGCGCTTGCCCCAAAAACAAAAACTGCTCCCGCAGTTTCTACGCGTGTTGCTGAGCGCAAGGTGTCGAGCACGAAAAAGAAAGCGTCATTTGCACTCATTGGCGGTGCATTTCAAGTCAAAGAAAATGCCGAGCGATTGGTTAATCAGTTGAAAGCTCAAGGCTATGATGCTTCTCTAGCAGGCATGAAGGATAATCTCCACTTGGTGGCCTATGGTCATTATGATGTGCGATCAGAGGCAGTGGAAGATTTGCGTCGTGTTCAATCTTCCGGTGGCAAAGCCTGGATTAAATCAAATCCGTAATTCGCTTCCAAATTGGCCGGTTCTATTCGCAATGTAATCTTTGATTTCGGTGGCGTGCTGTTCGAAATTGATTATGATTTGCCGGCAAAGGCGTTCGAAGAACTTGGTTTTAACGGGTTTCGAGACTTCTATACGCAAGCGGCACAAAATCCCATATTTGATTTACTCGAAACAGGAAAGGTGTCCAATGAGGAATTCTATTCTTTTCTACACACCTTCGTGCCGGGCGCTTCTCGCGAACAAATTGCACATGCCTGGAATGTGATTCTGCTTCACATTATGCCCGAGGAAGTTGAAGTGGTTAGGCGTGTGAAGAACGCCGGTTATCGCACCTTCCTGTTGAGTAACACCAACGCCATTCACGTCGAGGCCTTTGAAAAAATGATCACCGAACACATGGATTTAAAAGCTTTTCGGTCAGCATTTGAAGTCATCTATTATTCCAATGAGCTTGGATTGAAGAAACCCTATCCCGAAACATTTCTTCACGTGTGTGAGCTGAATAACCTTGATCCCGGAGAAACACTCTTTATCGATGACAGCATTCAGCATGTGCTCGGCGCGCAGGAAGCCGGATTGCATGCGTATCACCTCAAACCCGGCGAACGCATCAGCCAAGTGATGCATCAACTTGTCGACCTCTAGTCGGTCACTTCAATAGCGCTTTCATTTTTGATAATCATTCCCGCGACACCGTTCGCGTCCTTTGTAACAGTTCCTTTCACGCAAATTGTTTTGTCCTTCAAAAATTCTTGCGGCGCATAACTGAAATTCGGAACCTGATCTTTGAATATGGTTACCGTGAAAATGTGATTGGGAAAGGGCTTGTCGAGGTTCAGGAATATATTTCCTTTGGCCGAAAGTTTCGTGCTCACCACCTTACCACACACCGTAATCTCGTCGCGCTTGCCGGCGTAAAATGCAGCTTGCTCAGTGTTGAACGTGTTACGCGGTAGGCTGGTAGGATCCAGGACCTCTGCCTCTTGCTTGTTCTGCGCGGGAATCCATGAACTGCATGAAACACTTGATTCCAATTGATTCTCGGTTTCATCCGACAGCTTGTGAAAAAAGTTGAGTCCTGTGATTTTTTCTATACTGTCAATCGAACAACAATAGTGGTCCAGTTTGTATTCACATTTTTCATTGGGCATTAAAAAGCCAATCGCTCGCCGGTGCTCCAGGTCTAGCGCAACTTTATAGTAGTACTTCGGTATGGTGACCTTATTTACGCCCTGCTCCAGTTTGCTGAGTTCACCTGAGAGCACACCGCCGGTGACGATATACAACGGCGTGTTTTCACGCACGCAGTAACTGCGCATGGCATCCTCCAGATCCGACCATCGGCCGCGGTTGAGGCCGGGTGTTTGGGGCGACATATTGCTGTAATAGTAGCTTTCGGAAAGCGCCTTTTTGGAATACCGAAAATCTGCTGAAGGCGCTAGGTGGCCTCGATCGTAGCCGAAGCCCTCCGTCTTGGTTTTCCCATCGGCTGTCTTTGTTTTTAGCGCATAATCTTCATCCACGGCTGAGCCGGATTTAATCAAGGGGTCGGGACGAAAGTCATTGGTGCGTCCTTCTGTTCCCGCAGCAACATCGGGAAGTAATAGGTGCGCTACCCATTTGGCCTGCTCGTGCGTTTCATCATAAACCAACGCATACGCAGTGTGATAGATTACCTCATCACACGAAGCAGTTTCGGGTAATCCTACTGCAGCCAGTTGATGCCTGGCTGCTTGAAACTTGAGGTCTTCCAGTTGGCCGGAAAGACTATCATGTGCGGCTTTGAGACCTGCGATTTGGTTGCTGACCGACTCAATGTTTTGTTCTAGTGTTTGTGCTGAAACAGCGTAGGCGAAAAGAAAAATAGGCCACATGACGTGACCTATTGTAAAGATATTTTTAGCTAACATGAACTGTTGTTGTTACAAATCAGCAAGCCACAATGAAGCGTTCATTAATAGACGTGTATGACTGTATGCCGACCAGCCATTGTAAAGAACATCCCCGGGAGCACCTGTGCCATCATCGGTGGGTGAGCTGTCACCTAATGCTACAACTTTGCCTGTTCCGTAGGTACTTGTAAGGCAATAAACATTGCTGTTGTTGCGGGTCACACCACTGCGCCAAATCAAACCTGTAACAGTAGAATTGCTTGTTGGGCTCATGGTCATCGAGGTGCCATTATTGTACTGGATAGAAGTTACCGCACCTTGAGAGCCGGAAAGAATTGGGTTATTGGTAACTGTAGCGATATTGGATGTAGTGCCACTCTGATTCACTAGCGCGAATGTGAAACCAAACGGATTGGTTGCTACACCGTTCGATGAGAAGAAATTGTTCCAGATTGCCGGGGCGTCATATCCGTCGCTATTTCTATCAGATCCATTGTGATTGCCTACGATAAAGAGGCCTCCACCATTTTGAACAAACTGCATCATGGCTGTTTTTTCAGAGGCACTAAACAGTGTGTTTGGTTCATCAACGATGAAGACATCATACAGCGAGAGATCTTGCGGGTTGGTTGTATTACCGTAAGTGAGCGATGCAGATGAGCTCAATGATTCTACTGTGTGTCCCAATTTAGCCAAGGCAATTCCCCATGCGGAAATACCACCGGTCCAAAATGATTCTGTTGTTGTTGATGTCACGTTGGATTGGGCAGGTGTAGGGTATTGTGATACTGTCGAGTTATCCTGATCGATTACCCAGTCTGCATTTCCAAACGTTTGGCCGTGTTTGGCATCAAAAAGGAATTTTTTACCGGTGGTTGGCGGAGGTGGAGGAGGTGTTGTGCCGTAATCGCTGATGGAGATGTCGTCGATATTGATACGCGTGCTGTTGCCGCTAATCTTACGAACTTCGAAACGGATGTTGCCGCTGACATTCACTGTAAACGCCGCTGTAGCCAAATTCCCTGCAACAGAGGTAATGGTCCCACCGGTTTGTGTGTAGCTCCCACCGGCATTGGTAGAATACCATAGCTGCCAAGTGCTCGATGCATCAGTGCCATAAGCAGCGTGTTTCACGGTTACTATTCCCGCGCCATTGGTTTTATCGGTCAGAAGGGTGAGCTTACCTGTGCTCGTTATACGCGCTGATTTGGTTCCGTTTTTCCTATCGCTTGTTGACGTACCGATAAGCGCATTGTTAAACGTCCATGAGCCGGTTGAAAGCGTGATATTGGCCGAAGAATAAGAGGTTTTTACTCCAAGTTCCATATCCTCCAAAAAAGGATTCAAGGTCTTCTCAATGCCTTTGAATGATTCGCTACCGGACTCATTCAACATTTCTAATTCTTGTTTCTGGCAACTCGCAAACACGAAGATGCCGACAAAAAACAGCAATAATCTTTGGCTCATGGTTGGTTACTAATTGAATAGCTAATATAGGTGAAATTCACATATACACTAACTCCGCGTCAATATGCGCAGGGTATGTCTGCTGCGCTGCTCCAGCAAAATCTCTCGTCCCTGGGTTAGCGTTTCGACCGTCGCATCATCCCAATGACGAATGGTAATCAGCGTGAGCGGTTCGTTATAGCGCACACTGTACTTTGACTTCAACGCTTCGGTCAATTGCTTCAATTTGTAATCATCGTAGTCGAATACTACAGAGAAGCTGATTGCTGAATTTTCCATGAGGTGAATCCGCACGCCCGCCGTCGCAATAGCATCGAAGATCTCCTTGAGATTATCTTCCACTACAAAACTGAAGTCACGCGTAGCGATGGATAGCAGTACCTGATTGCTTTTGAAAATGTAACTCGGAACTTGTCCATCATTCGCAGTGCTTTCCTGAATGATGGTGCCCGCAGCTTCGGGGTCCAAGAAGGATTTGATGTACAGCGGAATCCCCTTGTTTTGAAGCGGCTTGATTGTTTTCGGGTGAATAACGCTGGCGCCGTAGTAAGCCAGTTCGATGGCCTCTTTGAAAGAAATAGCATCGAGCTTGACCGTATTCTTGAACCACTTGGGGTCTGCATTCAGCATGCCCGGAACATCTTTCCAAATTGTTACATCTGCTGCATTGAGTAGATACGCCATGATGGAGGCCGTGAAGTCTGACCCTTCACGTCCGAGAGAAGTGGAATTGCCGAATGAGTCCTTTCCGATAAACCCTTGAAGCACGCATCGTTGGCCACTGTTTAAAGCAGCATGAATTTCGGCAAGCTGACCTGCACTGCGCTCCCAATCAACACGTGCATCACGGTAGCGGCTATCGGTTGCGATGATATTCCGCGCATCAAACCATTGAGAGTCGATAGAACAATGCTGAAACCAGGCATCAATGATGGCTGTGGATATCAACTCACCAAACACAATGATTTGATCGTATTCCCGATCGAATTGATCGGTGCACGGCTTTGCAAGCACAGCATCCAAATCGCACAAGTGCTTCTCCAAAATGGAGCGTCCTGCCGGGTTGCTGCCAAACAATTCATCAATAATGTGTTCATGGTAGGCGCGGATTTCGGCCAATGGTTCTGCATAGGATGAGCCATCGAAACGGAGCCGATTGACGTTTTCCAGTGCATTGGTGGTTTTACCCATGGCGCTCAGCACAATGACCAAACGATCGCCGCTGAATCGCTGGACGATGGATGTCATGTTGCGAACCGCACCGGCATCTTTCACTGATGCACCGCCAAACTTGAAAATTCTAACCATGGTTATCCGTAACGTTGACTTCTATTCTGTAGACGAAATTAGCGTGATTGTTGACCGAAGTAATGCACCATTTGCGAGCTGGTCAATTTGCCATTCACCCACTCGGAATCCAATAGGGCATCGTATTTCTTGTAAAAACGAAGTGCGGGCTCATTCCAGTCGAGCACTTGCCACGACATTCCCGCATAGTCCATCTTCAAACAATGCTGCATGCAAGCCTCGAATAAGCGTGATCCGATTCCGTAACCGCGATGACTTTCACGCACTACGATATCTTCGAGGTAAAGCATTTTCCCTTTCCAGGTGGAATAGCGCACATAGTGCAATGCAATCCCAATAATGCTGCGGTCGATTTCCGCCACAAACAACCCAAAAGCCGGGTTTTCGCCAAAACCATCCAGTCGCATTTGCTCTTCTGTGTTGGTTACTTCATGAGGTGCCCTTTCATAGAGCGCAAGTTCTCTGACCAAATCCATGACCTGCTCAACATCCTGCGCACTGCCTTGGCGAATGACAATTTTTTCCATGATGCAAATCAAAGAAAGCAAGGTGCAATTCCAACGGTGTGACTGAATTATCGTTCGATAAGGTAACTTTGCCTCATGTCAAGTGTACGTTTGGAAAAAGTTTCTTCGCTCATCAAGCGTGAACTTTCAATGCTGTTTCAGCAAAATATGAATGTCATGTTTCAAGGCATGATGATAACGGTGACGCAGGTACGCGTTTCTCCGGACTTAGGTCTGGCCAAGGCCTACTTGAGTTTTTTTCCAACCGAGAAAAAGGACGCAGGCATGGCGCTGGTAGAAGAAAAGAAGTTTCAGTTGCGCAAATTATTGGCCGAACAAGTGGGCAAGCAGATTCGCAAAATTCCTGAGTTAAGCTTCTATATCGACGATTCATTGGACTATTTCGAAGAAATTGATCGACTGCTCAAGACAAAGTAATCTTGAATGTTTCCTTCTACATAGCCCGTCGTCACTTGTTTTCGCGCAAGTCGCGCGGGATAATCAATCTTATTTCCGGAATCTCTACAGCCGTAGTCGCTTGCATCACCGCTGCAATGATTGTTGTAATCAGCGCGTTCAATGGGTTCGATGATTTGGTGAAAGATATCTTCTCCAACTTCGATGCACCGCTCACGATCGTGCCCGTTGAAGGTAAGTACATTCCGGATTCATTACTTGTATTGGAGGAATTTCGCACTATAGAAGGCGTCATTGCTGTGAGTAAAGTGATCGAAGAGGATGCGCGATTCAGTCATGAGAACCTCGATGCGATTGGAACAGTGAAAGGAGTCGAGGTCGATTATGGGGATTACACCAATCTTGATTCTATGGTGTATGATGGCGTCTTTTTGCTCCAAAACGATAGTACGCCGTTTGCCGTTGTGGGCAGTGGTATTCGTGCCGAACTGAACATGCCCATTCGGGAGTATGCGCCTACTGTGCTCAATATTAATGCACCGGTGCGAGGTCGTTCTCTCGCCAGACAAAAGGAGGAAGCAATCAGTTATGAGTCCATCCAAGTAAGCGGTGTATTTGCCATCAATGCGGAATTGGATGCGAAGTATATCGTTGTTCCCATTGACTTTGCAAGGGCAGTTTTCGGACTGGAAGATGCGGTGTCGTCGGTCGAGCTTTTCGTGTCGGACGAGGATAACATCGAAGAACTCAAACAGCGCGTTGAGCAACGCTTACCGGCAGGGTTAAAGGTGAAAACGCGTTATGAGAAGAATGAGTTGATTTACAAAACCAACGCCTCGGAAAAGTGGGCCACTTTCCTTATTCTGCTTTTCATATTCCTCATTGCCTGCTTCAATATCATTGCTTCTTTAACCATGCTCATCATCGAAAAGAAGCGCGACATTTTCACGATGAGCACAATGGGTATGGATACCGCAGGAGTGAAGCGAATCTTTGTTTACGAAGGAATCCTGATCAATTTAATTGGCGCCGGTGTAGGTCTTTTCTTGGGTTGGGTGATTTGTTTTTTACAAGTGAAGTTCGGAATCATCAGCATGAGTGGCGCTGCGGTGGATTATTATCCCATCAGCATGAAGTGGATGGATTTTGCAGGAATATTCATCACAGTCACAACGGTGGGAGGCCTTTTCTCAACCACGCTGGTGCGCCTGCTGGTGCATCGCTTTGCGGGAAACGCGATGATGAACACACGCGCGCTCAGTTAACAGCGAGTTGTGAGAATGTTGACGCCACGGAAATTTTCGTTCCGTAATCCCGTTATACTTTTCGATGAAAGCTGTGAGTGCGGTGAAGATTTTAAAACGCTTGGCCTTGGCGCTATTGGCATTGCTCCTGTTGGTGGCAGTGGCTATGTTCATCGTCATTCGTTTCTACGAAGATGAGGTTGCCGCATTTGCCATGAAGCGCGTGAAAAAGGAAATGGTAACTTCCTTTGAAGTCGGTGATATCAGCCTTGTTTTTTGGAGAACCTTCCCTAGTACTTCCCTTCATCTGGAAAACGTCTACATCGAGGAATCCCTGCCCGAGAAGGACACACTGCTATATGCGCAAAGCCTTTTCCTTAAACTGAATTTCTGGGACCTTGTCAAAGGCGATTATACGGTCAATGAAGTGGAAGTAGACCAGGCCGTTCTGCATCTCAAAGTCAATGAGGAAGGAACCGATAACTGGCATTTCTGGAAGGAGCAAAAGTCCGACTCTACTTCATTCAGCATAACGCTGGAGGAAGTTCAACTCACTGAAACGCGCGTCACGTATGATGATAAGGCGGCGGAATTTTTCGTCGACGTTTTCTCCACCGCTTCTACCGGTCAGGGCGATTTCTCAGCACAGCGATTCGAAGTGGCATTGGATGCGGATTTAAACATCGACCGTATCCGAAGTGAAGGGAATAACTATCTCGAGCAGCAACTCCTCATGGGTGAGATTACGATGCAGGCCGACGTGGAGCATGATCGATACGTCTTTGAGCCTGCAGAATTAACGTGCGGTAAATTGGATCTCACGGTGCAGGGTGTGGTCGATTTATCCCCTCAAGGGGAGATTGAATTGTTTGCCGAAACAACGGATGAGGAACTTTCTGAAGCCTTGAGTTTATTGCCGCATGAAATACGAGGAACACTGCAGAAGCTGAATCCCAAAGGGGAGTTCACAGCGAAGACCAAAATATCGCAAAAGAATGCTGATGCGCCGGTCATGCTGGAGGCCGAAATTCAAACCAGCGACGCAACGCTGCAGTTAAAAGATGAGGGCGTAGCCTTGAATGACATTCAGTCAAATCTTTATCTGGTCCGCGGAGGAAAAAAGGATTTGATTAAACTCAAGCAGTTTTCATGCGCGTTGGATGAAAGCGAGTTAACGGCCAAAGGGAGCATTATTGGATTCGATGATCCGCAACTGGATTTGGAGGTGACAGCAGCGATGGACATGCGCGATATCAAGGACTTTTTGGACTTGAAGCAACTGGATATTTGCGAGGGTCGCGTGAGTGCGGGCGCCGGCGTGAAGGGAAAGTTGCGCTATATCCCGGCCGACACAGCGTTCAATTGGCGCGAAATTATTGCCTCCGGCAATGCGGAGCTTTCCCAGGGAAGACTCAAGTTGAAAGACTCAAACCGCCTGTTCGAGAATCTGAATGCAGCAGTTGCTTTTGATAAGCAAAGCGCAGTAATC
>JBKCDO010000156.1:0-8619 GCA_046304755.1 Flavobacteriales bacterium | reverse complement strand
AATAGTGAATAGTGAATAGTGAATAGTGAATAGTGAATAGGGGGTGCCTTCGCCCTTCGCCCTTCACCCCTACATCCCCAGTCTCTCCATCACCTGATGTCCAATGGAGAAGTAGATAATCAGCCCGAAGATATCGTTGAGAGTGGTTACGAATGGACCGGTAGCCAGAGCGGGGTCAATCTTGAAGCGGTGCAAGGTCATCGGGATCCAGGTGCCAAAGAAACTGGCGAAAAGAATCACGAAGAAAAGGGCAATACTGGCCGTGATGCAGAGTGTCAGATCCATATGAAAGAGCAGGCTCACTCCTAGAATGATGGCTGAACACACCAGTCCGTTGATGAGTCCCACACGCAATTCTTTCCACAGTTTCTGCCACAGCGTTTCATCAAGAGCACTTTGATTCGCGAGTGCTTTTACCACAAGTGCTGCTGACTGTACTCCCACATTTCCTCCCATCGCAGCAATGAGCGGCATGAATACCGCCATACCCGGGTTTTCCGAAATATCGAATACGCCGATGATGTTGGCACTAATCATTCCTCCGGCCATACCAATGAGGAGCCATGGCAAGCGAGCACGGGTGAGGGTGCGCACACTGTCGCTGTATTCAACGTCTTCCGAGATACCACTGGCCATCTGGTAATCTTTATCCGCTTCTTCCTTGATGATATCTACCACATCATCAATCGTGATCCGGCCCAGTAGCATGTCTTGGTCGTTCACCACCGGCAGTACCACCAGGTCATACTTCTCCATGATTTTAGCCACTTCTTCCAATGGTGCGTTCACATGTACTGTGCGCACTTTGCTTTGCTTGTAGAGGTCCTTTATGGTCGAACGCAAACTGGAAAGATTGAACAGCATGTATTTCACACTGAGTGTACCCAATAGTACTTCCGAATCATCGACAACATAAATCGTGTAGATATTGTCAAGGTCTTCCGCCTGCTTGCGCATTTCGCGAATGGCCTGTGTGACTGTCCAGTTCTGATTCACACGAATCAACTCCGTACCCATAATCGCTCCCGCCGTGCCTTCAGCGTAGGTCATCAGATCGATGATGTCGCTGGCCTGCTCTTCGTCTTCAAGAAGCGCGATAACTTCCTCTTGCTTTTGCTCCGGAAGCTCGGCAATCACGTCGGCGGCATCATCAGAGTCGATGTTCTCGATAAGCTCCTCGGCAATCTCTCGGCTGGTCAGACTGGACAGAAGCTTTTCACGCACATCGTCGTCAAGCTCGAGCATGACATCGGCCGCCTTTTCTTCATCCAGCAAACGATAGACGTAAACGGCTTCGTCGCGCTTAAGTTCGTTGAGAAGTTCTGCTATATCCGCCGGATGCGCGTCAAGCGTTGCTTGCGCTATTGCGGTGTCTTTACCGTCCGCAATCCACTCGCGGAGCTCAGACAGAAGCTCTTTGGATAGTGAGAATTGCATAATCGAGGTTTCATTGAACGACGGTACTTGTTTTTAGCGGCGCGAAGGTAATTCATTCAGCATGAATTGCCAAGGTAAAAATCAGTCGTTGCGCTTTTCCCGGAAAAAGGTTGTGAGCAGTGAGGCACAGTCGTCGGCCAGAATACCGGTAGTGACCTCGCATTTGGGGTGAATGATGCCCTGACCGTTATCGGCATGACTACCGAATTTGGTGAACCCACGCTTTTCATCATGTGCACCAAAGACGATGCGTCCAACACGCGTGTTATAGGCGGCTCCGGCGCACATCACACAGGGTTCGAGCGTCACGTATAGCGTGCATTCGTGGAGCGACTTGCCATTGAGAAATTCCGAAGCAGAAGTGTAGGCCTGCATTTCTGCATGAGCTGTAAAATCATGAAGCCTTTCTGTGAGATTATAACCACGCGCAATGACTTGCCCTTGACACACAATCACGCAGCCTATTGGAACCTCATCGGCATCATACGCGTTCATGGCCTCGCGCAGGGCCATGCGCATGTACTTCTCATCAATTGACTGCTGTTCGCTCATAAGGGGTTACTCGTGATTTACGAGAATCGTTGTTGAATGAAATGAATGCGAATCGCTACTTGTTTTCACCACATACAAACCATCAGACCAGGTTTGAGTAGCAAGTTGAGTGCTGTAGCCTTGATCAACATACCGGCCGAATACGTCGTAAACGCTGTAGTAGACAGGTTGAAGTGGGTTGCTCAGGTAGATAAACTCATGGGCAGGATTGGGATATACAGCAATCTCATTCGATTCAATATGCTCGATACCCACCAGCACTTCGCGATAACTGCAATCGAGTTCGATGCCACATACAAGATGAGACAGGAAATTCGAGGTGATAGAGAGTGTTGTATCATAAATCGCTTGATTGGTGAGATAGGCCACGTGCCCGGCATTTTCATTGATTTCGAAACAATGCTCAATCCCTAAACCGGTCATGCGCTCACTGATGGGAATACTCCCTTCGGTTATGGCCACCGGGAAGAAGCCGAGTAGGGTGAACATCGTAGAATCAATCGGCACAGTGTTGTCGGCTGAGCCATGAAAGAGGCAGGCGGGTGTTTGTTCGTCGGCATCAATCCAGGCGTTATCACCCATCGCTCCGCAATGACTCACAAGGCCCTTGATGGCTGATGAGTAGCCTTGATTGCCACTATTGCCTTCAACACCGCCTGTAAGCCCGGGTGCACTTGTATCCAGAAAAGAAGGAATCTCGTCATCATCCATATACGCTTGTTGCAGCACCATGAATCCGCCGGCAGATGTTCCGAAGGTGTAGATGTTTTCGGAATCAATGCCGAAGGTGTTTCCACTCATATCGACATCATGACGAAACCAGCGAATAGCTGCGTTGAGATCTTGGACCGCGCGCATCACGGCTTGTGCGAAAGTGTTGTCGACATCTAATTGCACAGGAACCCCCATGCGGTAATTAATTGACGCCACGACATAGCCCATTTTCGCTAAATCTTCACACAAGGGAACAACATCAGGAGCTGCCTTGTCGCCGGAGAGAAAAAATCCGCCATGACACATCACCACCAATGGGCGATTGGTTAGGGCGTCGCCGGTGGGTTCATAGACATCCATCAGCAATTCCTGATTGACACCGTTGAGATCATCGTTTGATCCATAGACGATGTCAGAGGTGACGGATAATTCCGAGAATAGGAGATTGCGGTAGCGATTTCCATCGCACTGTGCGGTAGTAATCAATGTGCACAACAAGGCTGTGGCTGTAGCAAGAAGTTTCATGCGAACGAATGTAACACGATGACCTTAATTCGAAGGGGTAAGCATTAGTTTTTTTCTGCACGATGCTGCATTGAGCGTTTGCGGTCTGAATTCACGTCGGGCATAGAGAGGAGCTTGGTCATCGTAGTGTTCGCTCATCAAGTGACCACTTTGACCTGAGGGCGTAATATTCAACCCGGTTTCGACATCGGCAAAGTCAACCATCGTCCGCATTTGCGAGCCGAAGAACACCTTCGCATAGCTTGTGCTGTCGAGGTAAAATCCACTTTGATGAATCGTTTCGTTTCCTCCCCATACCTCTCGTTTGGGTATGCTGAACAATGGACGCAAGACTGCAACTTCACCCAGCGGGTGTTTTAATTCGACTGATGCAGATTTTCTCCATGTCCAGTGCTCCGGGTTTTTACCAAAGGTTTCACTGAGCTCGGCATGTGTAGCTTTGAATGCCGCCTGGATGATATCGGAATTGTTTTCTGTTTCAGGGGTTCGTACATCATCCCACCATGCACTTTGTGGCTGATCGTTAAGGGCTTTGATGGAACGCTGAAACTGATGCGTAGTGAGGAATAACTTGAAAAGGTCTTTACCGATTTCGTCTTCCATGGCAAGGCGCATCGTGTGATACAGCATGCGATTGAAGAGCGTTGGTCCCACAAACTCAGGTTTGTATTCACCGTTCCAGTTGAGGTGTTGTTTAACTGCAATAAAACGCTGATCGGATTTCAGCTCAGATTGTGAGAGTATGTCAACCCATTTTTGCAGCAGGGCCTCATCGACCTCACTCCGGCAATCATTGATGAGCCCTTTCATCTTTTCCAGCGTCCATTCATTTTCAGGTGCCAACAATGAGCGAATGCGGTCGGCGCGGTATTGCGGCTTGTAATACCCTGGATAGAAGAGTGGCTCAGCAGCAGTATCGGTTGAGTACTTAAGCAAATCATCCGGCCAGTCGTTGGCACTGTAAATGAACCCGCTCTCGGGATCAATGCAGCGAGGATTCATGGCGAAAGGGTAGAAGCCTTTCCAATCATTCGAGGAATGCGTTCCATCGAGAATGGTCCAGCTGTTCAAGCTTGCAGGTCGTTCAGTGAGTCGAGCTGCTGCCCACCAGGCGATGTGACCTTCGGCATCGCCATAGTTGATGCTCAAGCCCGGGGCGTGAATCATGCTCACACCTTTTTCGAATTGTTCGATTTCGTGCGCCGTATTGAGTGTCCATAGCGCTTCGAGGTTTTGATTCTCCAGCTGAGTGTACGTCCATGTCACTGCGATAGGTTGATCAGGCATCAGCTTGAAAACGTCGTTGATGATGGGGCCATGACGCGTGCCACGCACATTAATGGTCGTATCGGCCTCTCCTTTCACCCGAATGATATATTGCTTTTGAGCGCAAGGCTCGTAATTGCTGTCATAGAGAAAGAGCGTACTATCGCCTACCGATGGTTGCTCTGCATAGAAGTCCATGTCATCGTTGAGGAGCATGGTAACACCCCACGCTTTATGGCGGTCGCGACCAATCATGGCAAAGGGCACACCTGCCAGGTAATGGCCGTACATCTCGAACTCCGGAGATCTTAGATGTGCTTCATACCACGTTTGTGGAATCATATAGCCAATGTGCGTGTCGTTACTCACAATCACTTTTCCAGAAGCCGTTTTGGAACCACTTACAGCCCATGCATTGCTGCCATTGAGTGTGGCGAAAGGCATGATTTCTTCGGTGGCTTGAAAAGCTCTGGCCAGGCCAATGATGGATTGGAAGTAGGCCGAGTCGTGGGGAGTGGTGGGGATGGCTGACTCGTTGAAATGATACAGGCCCATATCGCTCAGGTGTTGTTCGCTGAAGTGCTTGGCGATATAGTCCATCACGGGTTCAGTCTTCTGTGCCATTCCGAAATTGAAGGCCATGGCTCCCGTAATATAATAAAGGTCGATGGGTTCAAACGGGCGCTTGTTAATACCGATGATGCTGAATTCGGGTGGAGTAGGGCCGGCTGCGATGAACGCGTTCACACCGGCGAGGTAGGCTTGAACGGCTTCGTACATAGGTGTGCCGCGATGTTGTTCAAAGCGGGCTGCTGAAACTTCCGCGTATTCTTTCATACCGAGCGTGAGAAAAATACGGTCCACTTTAATCATCGGTTGACCGATAATCTCGGCCAGCGTCCCACTGCCTGCTCTGCGCATCATCTCCATTTGAAACAATCGTTCTTGTGCATGCACATAGCCAAAGGCCATGAATAGATCGTGATTGTTTTCAGCCTCAATGTGCGGAACTCCAAAGTCATCGAAGGCCACTGAAACGGGGCGTTGAAGTCCTTCCAGTGATAAGGTGCCTTCGTAAGTAGGCATCGACGATCTCAACCACAGAAAGAGGCCCAATGCTGCGACCACTAGAATTGCGCTAAGAATGATGAGGAGTTTTTTCATTGGGGTAGGAGTGTAGGATTATAGGATTGTAGGATATTACAAAGGGTAGCCCTTCGCCCTTCGCTCTTCGTACCTCGCCCTTCTATCAGTCCACAAACCTGAACATCCGTCCCCAGCGTATCTCGCCTGTCTCCTGATAATTCGGGTCTTCTTTTGAGAGCCATGTAAATACGGGCTTACCTACGATGTGGTCTTCGGGAACGAATCCCCAGTAGCGTGAGTCGGCACTTTGGTGACGATTGTCTCCCATCATCCAATAATAGTTTTGCTTGAAGGTGTATGACTCGGCAGGTGCGCCATTGATGATGGCTTTGCCGTCTTTTAGCTGCAGTGCATTTCCTTCATAGTTCTGAATCACCCGGCGGTACAGCGCGATGTTCTCTGGAGTGAGTTGAACGGTTTCTCCCTTGGCGGGAATGTGCACCGGACCGTAATTGTCGCGCGTCCAAGAGGTGAATGTCGCAAGCGGAGCGTTTGGGAAAAGCGATTGTGGATCGAACGATTCAGGAATCGTATCGTTGTTCACTTCGAGCATAACGATGTCGGCAGTGCCTCGGAGTTTTTCAGCGTCGGCGGCAGTGAAAGATGATTGGTAATAACTCTCACCACCATCATTTACACTGTTGCGGTCGTTAATGTTCACCTTATACTCGGTGTAGATTTTCTTCAAGGCTGCCGGACTTTTCACTTGGAAGCGATAGCTGTGCATGATTCCTTCAGGGTCTTGTTGAGGCTGACCGTTGATGTGAACCTGGCGGTTGATAATACTCAAATTATCACCCGGAAGGCCGATGCAACGCTTGACATAATTCTCGCGGCGGTCCATGGGTCTGTAACGCACTCCGCCAATGGGCAGTGGCTTTTGCATGCGTTGGTTGCGTTCCAAGGCACATACCTGACATGCCTTTTTAATTGCAAAGTTGTTGCGGGCCTGTTGTTCGAAGCGAGCGGGATTTTGAGCGTAGTTGTCGTAACCACCGGCGAGGACGATGGCTTCTTTGCGCACGTAACTATAATAATCGTGTCCTGCATAAAATGGATCCACCATAATGGTATCGCCGTGCGGGAAGTTGAAGACCACAGGATCCAAATGTTCAACGCTGCCAAAACCGGGCAATCGATAATAGGGGAGTGTAATAGTCTCAAGGTAGCTGTTGGTCATGCCACCGGGTAATGCGTTGTGCAGAAACGGCACCGCTAGGGGTGTTTGCGGAAGCTTGGCACCGTAACTCATTTTACTCACGAACAAATAATCTCCCACGAGCATGCTCTTTTCCATCGACGGTGTTGGAATGGTGAAGGCTTCCAAAAAGATGGTGCGAATAGCCGAAGCGGCGATAACGGCGAATACAAGTGCTTCTCCCCATTCACGCATCATCGATTTCTTTTTGCCGGTCCAGTCGCGCGGCCCCAGGTAGGGTAGACTAGTTTCTTTGAAAGCCAGCATTGGCAGTGCAAGCCAAGGCAATGCTCCGAACATCCACTGGTCTTTGGTCTTGCTCTTGCCGAAAGCAATCCCTGCTTCAACGTTCATGACAATGAGTAGGAACAAATTGATTCCCGGGCACAAAATCACGAAAAACCAATACCATGGACGCTTGATGAGCTTGAGCATCATGACCAGGTTCACCAGCGGGATGTAGCCCAGTGTGCTGTTAAGCCCTGCGCGCTTCAGCAACGGCGGGAGTGAAACACTATAAACAAGCACCAAGGCGATAAGAAGAATCCAAGCAATCATAATAGTATGTTAATGCGCTTCAAATTTAAGTGAAGCGTGCAATTGCCCCCTCTATTTGCAATCATTGGCAAGTTTGAGGAAGGTCGACTACGAACCGGTACTATTGCAATGGTATGAAAGCAACCGTTTTTCTTTCATCTTTGTCTGATTGAATACGCTAAGTGCAAACTAAATTACTGATATGTCTTTTGATGTTGACCAATCTTTTGAGGTCACAGACTGACGTGGCCTTTTGGTTTGCTGCCCCGGAAGTTTCGGCTCATACGGCCAACTTCGATGTTCCCATCGTACTTCGAATAACAACTTACGATCAACCCGCAGATGTATCCGTTGTGCAGCCTGCCGGTGGTGGCATGCCCGATCAGTTCATTAGCATTGCTGCCAATAGTACACAGTCCTTAGACCTTAGTCCCTGGCTTGGTAACATTGAAAATGTTCAACCTGATATTGTGCTTAACCGCGGATTATTCATCCAATCCACCGCTCAAATCACGGTGTATTATGAGGTCGTCAGCAGTCAATGCCAGTGCAATCCGGAGATTTTCGTACTGAAAGGATCAAATGCACTTGGTCAGGATTTTTACATACCCATGCAGAGCACGATGGATAATAACAGCGGTTATTTCCCCACGCCATTTTCTTCTTTTGATATCGTGGCAACTGAGGACAATACGCTCGTGGAAATCACCCCTACTGCGGATATTGTGGGCCATGCAGCCAATTCCACTTACACCATTACCTTGAATCAAGGGCAAACCTATTCGGCCCTCGCAACTAGCGGAATTGGGGCCAATCACCTCATGGGTTCACGTGTTACGAGTGATAAAAATATAGCCATTACATACAAAGATGATTTACTCACCGGTTCTATGTATGGCCCTTGTGCTGACCTGGGTGGCGACCAAATTGTGCCTGTTCCAATTTTGGGGACTGAGTACATTGCCATTAATGGTTTTCTCAACAACCAGGGCGATCAAGTTTTTATTTTGGCGGTTGAGGAGAATACGGATGTTTTTTTTAACGGCGTTTTCCTTGTTACGCTAAATGAGGGAGAGAGCTTCGCCACCTATATCGGTGGGGCATCTGCTTACATTGAATCTTCAGCACCGGTGTCAGTGCTTCAAGCCAGCGGTTACGGGTGTGAAGTCGGATTGGATGTAATCCCACCAATAGTATGCACGGGTTCAGGTGAAGTCAGTTTTACTCGCTCTACCACCGAATCA
>JBKCDO010000155.1:0-3940 GCA_046304755.1 Flavobacteriales bacterium | reverse complement strand
ATCAGCATTCCCCCCAATCCCCACCGCCATCTCCAACGTTGGCAAATCGTTCGGGTCGCCATTGAACGGGTTTTCGATTTCTTCGGCGATCAGCTCAATGCTGGTAAGCACATAAAGAACAAACACGGTCACGGGTGCAATGAAGTAGATCATTTGTGTGCTGTAAATCCAAGGGAAAAGCATCACATAGAAAAAGATGAATTTCTTCAGGAACACCGAGTAGGAGAAGGGGATAGGTGTATTCTTGATACGTTCGCAGGCTCCACACACGTCGATTAGTTTGTTGAGTTCTGTTTTAAAATGATAGACCGATTGTCCGTTGAGTTTACCTTCTTTCGAGAGCTGCGCGACATATTCCATCAGGCAGCGAAAGACCTCCAGAGGTTGATGCGTTGCATGGGTGATGCGCGTGTAATACGCATGCGCTTGGTGTGTTGACCATTGCCTTGTATAAAAAGCATCGTCGATTTTTTCGTTCTTCAAGTGCGATTGTAAGGCATAGGGAAAGGTTGTCAGAAGTAAGCCCAGCATGTGACGTGCTTCTTTGTCTTCTTTCGGCAAGACGGCATTCATATGGCTTGCGAAAGCGCGCGTATTGTTGGTGAGGTCGCCCCATAATTTGCGTCCTTCCCACCAGCGGTCATAGGCGCTGTTGGTTCGAAACACGAGCAGCAACGACAAGGTGAAACCGAGAATAGAGTAGATGGTCGAAATCGCCTTTGTCAATTCACGCGTCTCGTTGCTATACCAGGTGTGAAATTCAAAGTAACCGATGGCACCGGCGTAGATAGTAACGCCAATCATCAACGGCATCAATTGCCGAAATGTCTCCGCCTTGTGAATTCTGAAAATAAAGGTGAACCAGTCCTTGGGGTTGTAGGTGATCATGATGGAGCAAACTTAGACGAAGATTGCGGATAATAGATGACGGATGACGGATGACGGATTGGAATCGCGATCTTTCGAGTGGAACCGAGCTTGAGCTTTGCTTGAGCTATAGTCGTGCATTCTTGGTCTGAACATTGAATTTTAGGAATATACTTAAATGCAAAAACCCCGGTTTTCACCAGGGTTTTTAGCGTTGTTGAATCTTATTATTCTTTAATAAGCCTCAACTGTGTTGTCTGCTCCAGATCATTCACTAAAAACAGAGAGTATACTCCGGCTGCCCAAGTGGAAGCATCTATCGTGGTTAAACGGCTGTTAACTCTGCCTTCAAACACTATAGAACCCGACATGCTCTGCACGAGCATGCTGCTGCCGATCCAATGTTCCGGAACGGAAAGCGTCGACACCTGAAGCGTTGGATTAGGGTAAATCATGGCAGGAGAACCCGATAATGAATGGATGATACTCGCTGTATCAGGCTGAATCAATACCTGGTAGGTTTCGATAATGGAGCAACCTTCGTCACAGTTAACTTGAAGTGTTAAGCTGCCGAAGCCTTGATTGGCCCAACCAACATAAACCACGCAAGAATCATCCGCCCCAACAATAAGACCGTTCTCGGCGCTCCATTGGTAGGTACAGTTGTCATTGCATGGGAAGAAGTAATAGTGTTCACTAAAGGTAACGGGCAATTGCTCTCCGGTAATCTCAGGATTAGCCAGGAAGTAGCAGGATCCATCATCACATCCTGCGTTAACATCATAATTGCAGGCATCTGGATCCGTGCAGCCCGGCAGCGTGCAGCTTCCATCATCACAGCCTGCCGCAGGATTGAAGTTACATGCCGTTGAATCGGTGCAGCCGGGATAGATACAAGTGCCGTTATTTATTACAGCTGTTGCGTCATAGTTGCAGGCTAGAATATCCGTGCATCCCTCGTTATAAATACAACTGTTATCATCGCAGCCTGCAGTTGGGTTGAAGTTTATGGCAGTGATGTCCATGCATCCGGGATAGGTGCAACTGTTATCATCGGTGTTTGCTCCAGCGTCAAAGTTGCACGCGGTTGAATCAATACAACCGAGGATAATATCACCACAAAACTCATCCACAATACTGTCACAATTGTTATCTAAGCCATCACATACATCCACGGCTGCAGGCCCAACGTCGAAATTATTGTCGTCGCAATCGCCCGGACTTTGCGATAAGCCGGGGCTCAGTGAGCATGTGAATACGGGGCTGTTGGAATCTCCATAACCGTCTAAGTCATTGTCTTCGTAATAAACGAAGTAATCAACGACTTCTATGGTGATTGGATTACTTGATGTGCTGCAGTTGGCTCCATTGGTAGTGGTTACAACATAATCTCCTCCGGTATTGACGGTGACACTTTGAGTTGTTGCGCCATTACTCCAGAGGTAGCTATCTGCGCCACTAACGGTTAACGTAACACTTTCGCTAGAGCAGAAGCTCGTTGAGCCTCCGATGGAAACGATGGCATAAGGATAAGGTGTTACAACGACATCAATCGTGTCTGATGTACCTGAACATCCACCGGCATCAGTTACCTCCACTGAATAGCTACCCTCGGTATTTACCACAAGTGATGATGATGTGCTTCCATTACTCCATAGGTATTCAGCACCTGAAGAGGCCGTAAGCGTGAGGCTTTGTCCTTCACAAATTGATGTATCACCGGAATTTGTAATGAAAGCCTCAATGTTGCTATAGGTTTCAATGGTGATTGTATTGGATTGTAATGCGCAACCCGATGCATTGGTTACGGTAACGAAGTAATCACCCGACTGACCCACACTAATGGTTTGTGTTGTAGAACCGGTGTTCCAGAGGTATGAACTTCCTGAGCTGGACACAAGTGTGACACTTCCACCTTGGCAAAATGAAATCGGACCATTAGGCGTGATGACCGGTTGTATCGCGTTAGCTGCTGTGATGAGGATATTATTGGCAATTGCCGAACAGCCGTTGGCGCCCGTAACCTGGACAACGTATGTTCCCGGTGTATTGGCTTCAATACTCTGTGTGGTTTCGTTCGTATTCCATAAATAGCTATTGCCTGCCGACGCTGTCAAGGTAAGCGAGCTTTGTGGACATAACACCGTGCCTCCGCTTGAAGTAACCGAAGCCACAGGTGGCGTAATATCTTCGGTAATCGTAATCGAAGCGCTGGCGGCACATCCGTTGGCGCCCGTTGTAGTCAATGTATATATGCCCGGGGTATCAACTTCTACTGTCGAGCTGTTGCCAAGTCCGTTCGACCAGCTCAATGCTCCGTTACCTGATCCGTTTAGAGTAATTGAAGTGGTATTGCAGTCCAAAACATACGTTGAAGCAGAGATTGTCACTGTCGGAATTGCCCCATCTGAAGTTATTGCGATGGATGCCTCGGCGTTGCATCCGCTGATGCTCGTTCCGGTGACCGTGTAAACATCGGCCTGCGAAACGGAAATCGCCGCAGTATTGCCAATGATTTGGCCGACACCGTTGAACCAAGTGTAGGTCGCTGCGCCTTCTGCAATCAAGTCAATACTATTATTCACGCATGTGAGTAAAGTCGTACCGCTTTGATTGAAAATTGAAATCACCGGAGAGAATTCGCACGAGCCATCGTCACAGCCTGCGTTCACGTCGAAGTTGCAGGCCGAAGCATTGGTACATCCGGGATAAATACACGAGCCATTATCGCAACCGGCATTCATATCGAAGTTGCACGATGTCGGATCGGTGCAGCCAGGGAACACACACGAACCATCATCACAGCCCGCAGTTGCATCGTAGTTGCAAGCAGTAGCATCCGTGCAACCGGGATACACGCAAGACAGATCGTTCACCGTTGCGCTTGCGTTGTAATTACAAGCAGTGGCATCAGTACAGCCGGGAACACCGCTGTAAGCGCAAGAGCCGTCATCACATCCTGCGTTGCTATTGTAGTTCAATGCCGTTGGGTCTGTACAGCCCGGATAAACGCATGAACCGTTGTCGCAACCCGCGTTCGCATCGTAGTTACATGCGGTAGCATTGTTACAAC
>JBKCDO010000154.1:0-903 GCA_046304755.1 Flavobacteriales bacterium | reverse complement strand
CCTGCTCAATACTGTCGCGGCGAACGAGTTCGGTATCGTTGACCTGAAAATCAAAGTAATCCAGGCATGCACGGCAGAGCACATGCGCCATAGCATTCAGTAGATTCCCGTACTCATGACCTATCAAAAAGCGACTTGCCGGACATCCTCCATAAGCAACCTTTTTGTCACGCATGTTCAATTCGTATTCAATACGCTGATAGGTTTCATCCCGGAGACGAATAGCCCCGTCGGCATTTAACATGAAATTGCTTGCCACATACCAATCGTGACGCTCATTTCCCTGTCCATCAGATCTCACCCAATCAACCCCTTTGGAATCCCGGTAGCGCGTGAGTTCTCTTCGAATTACAGGCGCTATGAAGCCCGGACAACTTCCAATCTGGTTCGCCGCGCGCACTACCATAGGGGAAGCTATCAGTTCACGTGGCTCGATGTTGGCTTGGGCCTGACTGACAATGGCTGGTACTATTTCGATGAGGTTGAGCACAACAGCAGTTCCAAAGGGCAATTCTTGGCGCAGAAGCATCTTCATCCGCTCATCGATTGGAAGAGCATCAATTAATTCAAGCAATTGCTCCAAAATTTCCGTCTTCAGCAACGGCATGGACATTTTACCGTCTCCCCTGTATTGCCAATGCTCCATGATATCAGCCACGACCGAAAAGGAGGCATCCAGCAGACCTCCCTGAACAGCGACTCGCCCCACAAAGTCATGCTCAATGGCATGTTTGCGCAAAACGCCGATCTGGTGATCAAGAGTCGTTACCATGGTGAAGCAGTAAAACTATGAAATCCAACAATCACCTTTTCCGTCACTTGACAAAAACAAAGCAAGCAGACTCAATACCCTCATTTACAAAACATTAATCCCCAGCAGAAAAACCCCTAACCCCTTATCCC
>JBKCDO010000153.1:0-3108 GCA_046304755.1 Flavobacteriales bacterium | reverse complement strand
AGCGGGCCCCGCCCGACGCCGAGGGGCGGTTACTCGATGGCCATTTTTTAATTAACCGCGGAGTCTCAAATAAATCTCAGGAAGTTTCTCGGCGACTCAGCGGTTAAGAAAAAAAAAACATCAAATCTCCGGTTTATTCACCTCTAACTTTATACCCGTGAAATTTGAACTGACCTCCGAGTATACACCCAGCGGTGATCAACCCACTGCTATTCGCGAGTTGACAGAGGGTGTAGAGCGTGGCGACAAATACCAGACGCTGCTCGGTGTCACGGGCTCGGGTAAAACATTTACCGTGGCGAATGTCATTGCCAATACACAGCGGCCAACGCTGGTGTTGAGTCATAACAAGACACTTGCCGCTCAGCTTTACTCCGAGTTCAAGGCGTTTTTTCCGAATAATATGGTGGAGTATTTCGTGAGCTATTACGATTACTACCAACCGGAGGCGTTCATTCCGACTACAGGTGTTTATATTGAGAAGGATCTTTCCATCAATGATGAAATTGAAAAGCTCCGACTTTCGGCCACCAGCGCTTTATTGAGCGGTCGACGCGATGTCATTGTGGTGGCTAGTATTTCGTGTATTTACGGTATCGGGAATCCGATAGAATTCCACAAAAGTGTCGTGGCCATCCGACGTGGTGAAGCGATGAGTCGGCAGGGTTTCCTGCACCGACTGGTGGAAGGGCTCTACAGCCGGACACGCGCAGAGTTTACCCGCGGTACCTTCCGCGTGCAGGGCGATAACGTCGATATCTATTTGGCCTACGCCGATTACGCCGTGCGCGTCAGTTTTTTTGGAAATGAAATCGAAAGCATTCATACGATCTATCCCGATACCGGTAAGAAGATTATGGACTTCGAGACGATTTCCATTTATCCGGCAAACCTGTTTGTGACCAGTCGTGAAACCATGACGCAAGCCATTTGGGAGATACAGCAGGATATGGTCAAACAGGTGAAGGCGTTTGAAGCCGAAGGCAAGTTCATCGAAGCCAAACGGGTGGAAGAACGCGTGGCCTATGATATTGAGATGATGAAGGAGCTGGGCTATTGCTCGGGAATTGAAAACTACTCGCGCTACTTTGACCGCCGACAGCCGGGGCAACGCCCGTTCTGTCTGCTCGATTATTTTCCGGAGGACTATCTCATGGTTATTGATGAAAGCCACGTGACGGTTTCGCAAGTGGGGGCGATGTATGGCGGCGACCGTTCGCGCAAAGTCAATCTCGTTGATTATGGTTTTCGTTTGCCGAGCGCGATGGACAACAGACCCTTGACCTTTGATGAATGGGAGGGTCTGCAGAATCAGGTGCTTTATGTCAGCGCGACTCCGGCAGATTATGAATTACACAAGTGCGATGGCGTGCTGGTTGAACAAGTTGTGCGTCCCACAGGACTGCTCGATCCGCCTATTGAGGTGCGTCCTTCATTGAATCAGATTGATGATTTGATTGGCGAAATTCAAGCGACCATTGCCAAGCACGAGCGTGTGCTGGTGACAACCCTCACCAAGCGCATGGCTGAAGAGCTAGCGAAATACCTCGATAAGCTCAGCATAGCCTGTCGTTATATCCATAGCGAAGTACAGACATTGGATCGCATCGAAATTTTGCGTGATTTGCGAGAAGGAAAGTTTGATGTACTCGTTGGTGTCAACCTCTTGCGCGAAGGACTCGACTTGCCTGAAGTTTCGTTGGTCGCGATTATGGACGCCGACAAAGAAGGCTTCTTGCGCAGCAACCGCTCCCTCACGCAGACCGCAGGACGTGCCGCACGTAATGTCAACGGACGTGTCATCATGTATGCCGATACCATTACCGACAGCATGCAGCAGACCATTGACGAGACAGCGCGCCGTCGTGAAAAACAAATGGCCTATAACGAATTGCACGGAATAGTGCCGAGTCAGGTGAAGAAGGGCATGAAGACCATCTTCGAGCAAAGCGGGGTGTTGGATAAACGCAAATCAATCTATGTGGAGGATGAGTCTGCAACGGGCATTGCGGCTGATCCGCTTTGGCATTACCTCAATGAAGAGCAGCTCAAAAAGGCTATCGAACAAACCACCCGCAAAATGGAAAAAGCCGCGCGTGATATGGACTTCATGGAGGCGGCGCGATTGAGGGATGAGATGCTGGCGATGAAGAAGATGATAGGATTATAGGATTATAGGATTATAGGATTGTAGGATTGTAGGATTGTAGGATTGTAGGGGGCGCCATCCACTCATTATGATGCTGAGTGTGTTCTTTTTCTTGATGAAGTTGAAAGTTGCAGGTTGGGTGCCCCTGTAATCCTACACCCCTCCCAAAATCTTCTCCGCCAGCACACTGCTCAACTTCTCATACGACTCATGCGTCCATCCTGCGATGTGAGGTGAGAGCACCACGTTAGACATGGTGATAAGTTCGCGCATAGCCGTGAGCGAAGGATCTTGTTCCAGACCTTCCAACGAGGCTTTCTCGTATTCAATCACATCGATGCAAGCGCCTTTTACGCGACCATTTTTCAACGCGTCAACCAACGCTGCTGTCTCCGTGTTTTTACCACGGGCCGTATTGATGAAATAAATGGGTTTGGCAAACGACTGAAAGAATGCGGTATTCGCAAAGTAATGCGTTTCTGCATTGAGCGGCAGGTGAAGGCTCACGATGTCGGCGCGCAGCCGAAGTTCTGCGAGCGACACTTCCTGAACAATTGAACTGCTATATCCAGTCTTATATTTATCGTAGGCGATTACCGTTGCTCCAAAGCCGCTGAGCTTTTGTGCAAACGAACTTCCCATCAAGCCATAACCAATGATTCCGACTGTTTTCCCGGCGATTTCATATCCACGATTTTCCTCTCGTGGCCAGCGCCCGGCGCGCACGTCAGCATCGGCCTGACGTAAGTTGTTGAGGAGCATCAACAGCATGCCTACTGCATGTTCACCCACAGCGTCGCGATTGCCTTCCGGTGAGTTATAGACCTTAACGCCGTTACTTTCCGCATAGGCAACATCGATGTTCTCCAGACCACTGCCACTGCGCGCGATGAACTTTAAGTTTGTTGCAGCATCAATAAACGCTTGATCAATACGAATCCTCGAACGCACCACAATAC
>JBKCDO010000152.1:0-4879 GCA_046304755.1 Flavobacteriales bacterium | reverse complement strand
ATTGAGTTTAACAGTCAAATCTGACCGAGATTCGTAAATGACATCATATTCCTCCTTTGTTAGTCTGAATAGGCTCCCTTGAAGGTTAGGCAAGTAGTCAGCTTGTTGTAAGCCGGAATGATTTGATAATTGTTCAAAGGTCATCCCATCACTGATGCGCTCATTCAACTTGAAATAGAAGACTTCTTGTTGAAGTGATTCATCGAATTGCAGCTCCTGTGTTACTTCAAAAATTGCTTGTATACGTTTTTCGGGTGCCGACTCATATCCAATCAATAAATCGCCCTTTTTCAAATTCTGAAAGTTATCGTATCGCTGGCGCTTATTGCCGTTCTCGTTTATCGAGGTATAGAACTGCTCTTCTCCAATAGCCATGTCGGCCATTTTCCAAATCTTAGGGTTAGCGCATAGAAGGTAGTAGTTCTTGATTCCAAGGTTGTTCTTCGATTCCGAGCGTTTTGGTTGTAAATTTTCATCAGCCCATTCCTTGTATTTAGATCGCACGTATTGCAAAACTTCAACCTCTGATAACTGAGCAATTTCTCTTCCTTTATCGGTAATCATCCAGCCTTTTCCAATTTCTTCGTTCCCCCGGGTGATTAGGTTTGATTTGACAGCATTGATGGAGTAGAACTTGAGGATGCTCTTCCATTTAGTATCCCGAGTTCTTTCATTTACAATCAATTCCCATGGTGTAAAGGTTAAGCGTTGCTCAACTGCTTTTAGAATATCTGAAACAGGCATGCGCTTGCCGGTTTCGGACAAAACCATTAGTGCTGCCTTCAATGTTTTGGCTGCAGCGGCCACACTCGGTGCCTTTAATTTATCGTGATTACTCATTCTCTGATTTGTTATTGCGAATATAATTCTCTCCCCCCTCACATCCCCCCGCCCAAATGCTTCTCCAGCAACTCCAGCTCCTCGCGCTGCACATTGGCGTTGTGGATGGCCACTTGTCGGATCCATTGCATGCCGCGGCGGAAAGTCTTGACGTAGAGTTGCAGGTGGTTCATGATGAGGGCGGCGCGCTCGGGTTCTTTTTCGTCTTTGAGACTGATGACGCTCTCCAGAATATAATAGTCGCCGTGGCGTGACCAGCGACTGCCCGCACGGTCGCGCGGAAGTTCGATGAGGCTCGCGCGTGAACCCTCACCGATGTTTTGCGTTTCCACACCAACATCGGTGCGCTGCAAGTCGCGGTGCAATACTTCCCGCTCAAGAGCATCGGCGCACTGCACCAACGAACGAAATGCATGGCACACTTCATCCGCACTGAGCGGATTCTTTTCAATGGTTTTCAAAAACAAAGGCAGTTCCACCGTCATCGAAACATACCATTTCGAACGCTTCCGCTCATGCGGAAGGACGCAGAGTTTGATGCCCGGCAAATAGTATTGTTTCAGGTGCGGGAACTCCTGAAAGACCTGTTTGAAGCGGTTGAGCTTTTGATGGCCGGCCAGTGGAGTCGACATGCGCAAGCAATACACCGTTTGGTCAAAGGCGCTGCTGCCGATAGGGTCGAATACCATTTCAATGCGCACCGGTTGACGCCGTCCGCCGGGCAGCACAGGATCGACCAGCAAACTGTATTCATCCGTCCCGACGATGCGAAAAATCTCTAGGGGCAACGCGGACATTTCTTCCAATGCTCCTACAATCGACTCTTGAATTTCATTGAGGGAAAAGCTGTCGATGGCAATCACCGGCGTTGGTATCCCATCGAAGTCCTTCACCAAAGCAGGGTAGGGATCGTTCATGCTACCCACCGAAGGCTTTCGTAAAAGCTCTTTCCAGTCAATACTGTCTTCGGGTTCGATGTCGGATTCACTGTTGCGGTTGGCTTGAATGCCTTTATCAATTAGGGTTTCTTCGCGAAACTTTCGGCGCATGAAACGACGCATGTGGTCTTCATCGACACTGTTGCGCAAATACGGATAGTAGATGTCGAGTGTAGCGGCAGCATCCTCATTCAGACGGCGCTCAATCTTCCCGAACATGCGGTCCACGCGCCCAATACGCTGCTCATTGTCGCCCGGTGTCCAGGCCATGCCGTAGTGATAAATCGTGTCGCAGAAATGTTGCAGATTCACACCCTCTTGCAATACCGATGTTGACACCAATACATCGGGAAAGAAGGGCGTATTGAAACTCTTCAGCATCGCCTGGTTCGAGTTGTCGGCATTGTAAGGCACAATAGGCTGTGCATTGCGGAAATTATCCCAGTTCTCTCGAATCAACGCACGCCGACTCGGAATGTTGAACACCTTGCCGTAAATCGTGGTGAAATGAAGTATGCTCTCTTGCACCTGATCATACAGTCGCCAATGCTTCAGTGATTTTCTAACTTCTTCAATCCACCGCATATAGACCAGCCGTGGATCCCGATCGAGTGTTCCCGATACGTTGACATACAACGCATAGAGTTGCACAAGTCCCTCCGAAGCAAGCATGGTCCCTTTCTCCACAAACGCACACAAGGCCTCCCGCTCATAGGCGTCAAGCGCAGTATACGCGCTGATGACGGCCTGCTTTCGCTCCGAAATCATGGCTTCGTCATGCTTTAGAACGTCCCAGAATACGGTGAAGAACGTTTCCACTCGCTTCATCGGAATGGAGCGTTTTTCCAACGGTGCTCGCAACTCCAGCTCGGTACGAATGTCCTCTGCAGTGGCTCTGTCCGTAAGTCTCGACAATCGATGGCGCAACGCCGACAGGTAGTAATTCTCTTTGCCTTCACTCTCGCCATCGTAATCAAATACCTCGAGGTTTTCATAAGGAAGGTCGAACTGATCGGCGCCCGGCGAGAAGAAGAGCGTGAAAGGCCCAATCTTCGAGTGACTCAGGCGCAAACGGAACAACGAGGCATGCGTGCTCGTTGGCTGCTCGGATTTACTCACCTTGAAAAGCTCCAATACCTTCGATTGCGGAATATTGCTGCGACCTTCTGCTTCTTCCTTGGTGGCCTCATCGTCAGATTGGACGCTTTGTAGGTAGCGATTGAAGAGCCGACGATTGAGCTTCTCATAAGAAAGTCCCGATAGATCTCCCGTTTGCAGTTGCTTCCAGAATTGTCGGTCGTGGGCTTCCAGCACGCGCTGAGCAACCTCAAATACAGAGGCAATGCGTCGCACAAACACAACCGCCTTTTCGCGAGCATGATGGGTAATCAACCGATCAACCAGCTCATCATATTTCGGATGACCGGGATGTTGCTTGAATATGTTAGCGTATTGTTGTGATAGGCTCTGCAGAATATGCGCATCAGCACCTCGGCTGAAATCACCTCGTTGTTCGTTTCCGCTTTCCTCCTCGCCGGTTGACGGGCGCGATATTTTCTGCGGTATCAACTCGACACCTTCCAGGTAGCGCAGCATTCGCGTGATACCGCGACCTCCCGATTTCTGCTGCTGCTTGATGGCTTCTTTGGCGAGTTCATGTTGATATAAGCCAAAGAACATTTCGCCCAATGGGTCAGCGCTAAAGTCACTGGCGTGATCCAGTTCTTCGCGATAATTATACTTGTTGAAGCCCGCTGTCCCCAACCGTCGCAGCCGTCGGACGCACAAGGCATTGAGAATGTCGTTGGGTTCCGCATCCCTAAAGGCGTCGGTGAAGTAGGAAACAATGTTGCGAACATCCTTGGCCGAGCCATGATTGGGTGTTGCCGTCAGCAATAAGACTTGCTTGGCAATGCGTGTCTTTGTTTTGGATGATTCACCGAAAAATATATTGGCGGTTTGCGTTCGAATGCTCGAGCTTTCCGAATGACGGAAGTAGTGCGCCTCATCCACAATGATTAAATCGAAATAGGGCTTTCCCTTTTCGGCGTGCCGGTCAATTTCATTGCGGAGTATGCCCGCCAGTTCAGGGATGCAGTCGGGTGATTCGCTACGGATTTTACGGCCAATGTCATCCAGCGGCGAAATACCCAGCGATTTCAATCGCGGCATGGTAAGATCGCCCGACATCAATGCACTGAAGGAGGAGATTTTTCCCAGAAAAAACTTTCCCCAACCTTGTTGAACCGAGCGCACGAGTTCATACAGATTGCTGCAATAGATGAGTTCGTTAAGCGCTTGCTGCCCCACGATGCTCTTCACGACGTTGTCGTTGTGACGGTAGTGCTTGCGAATGAACTGCTGATATTCACCCTGCCAATTGCGGGCGATTTCTTCGCGAGGCACGAGCACAAGTATGCGTGCCTTCGGATTTTCACGCCACATCGCAGCGCATACACTCAAGGCTTGAATGGTTTTTCCCATGCCTACTTCGTCGGCCAATAGCGCCACACGATGTTGCTGCATCAGGTTATACACCTTAGCCGTGCCGAGCGCCTGAAGATGGCGCATACCGGGATTTCCGGGCTCATACTGCCAATTCGGGTCCGACGAATCGAAGGTGATGAGTTGCGATATGTACTCTGGGGTAATGTGCATGCGGATTAACTGAGACGTTCATTCACGAACGCCGTCCACTGATTGATTTGGCGAATAGAATAGTCGTATTTCGTTTGCAATAGTTGTTTGAGTTCCTTTTCCGGTAGCATCAGAGGCTCTATGAATTCATCCTCGATTTTGATGGATCTATTATAATAGTCGATGATGGTGTTGAACTTGGAAATAATGAACCAGAGGTAAATACCATTTTCCGAAAAAGACGTAGTGACCTTTAGCTGCTCATTCATTAAGTGCTTTTTGATTTCCGAAATGTTTCCCGGTACAACACGACCAATCTTGCGCAGGCGCGCGTCACGCTCATCGCTTTTTCTGGCTTCTGAAATACTTTTCTTCAGACATTCCAATGCATAGAAGGTGTTGAACCAGCCTTGGTAGTTGTGCGTTTGAAGATCGATGGTACGATTGGTTTCAATGCCATCAAT
>JBKCDO010000151.1:0-9501 GCA_046304755.1 Flavobacteriales bacterium | reverse complement strand
GCATTGAAGAATCCACCTTCAGGATCGAGATAGATCGGATTTTGTTTCTGAATGAGTTCCTGATTCGCCTCCACGATTTTTTTCAGGTCGTTTTTATTCGTCACAAATTCTTCGAGGTTTTCATTGAAATGTGCGTCTTGCAGTTGAAGGAATGCTGCGCGCTTTTCGGGCGTATTGGTTAGTTCGGCAATCAGCATTTCCTTTTGATCGTTGGTGCTGTTGTAGTTATTGACGTAATAACGATCCAGCATGATCAAGGTGCTGTCGATGGATTGAAGCGCAGCAGCATTGACGAGTTCCGGTTTCAGCGACTGCAAAGCCGGTATGTTCAGGTTAGGAATGCGTTGAGTCTCCTTCAATAATTCATTGCGCAGAATACCGAGGTTGTGCGCCAGCGGTTGTGCTGAGGAAGATTGGTTCAGCATTTTTTGTGCGTCTGAGCTCCTGACCTTTAAATCCTTCAACCAGTAGTCTTTTTTCCAAGCGTAGTATTTACGGTCGCGGTCGAATGCGAAGAATTGCTTTTCGAATTCATTGTTCTTGAATTGATACACAGCCATGGCTTCGTAAGCCCATCGCGCAACCATGGCATTACCAATCCACGGAACTTTTTTCTGATTCGTAATTCCGGGATACAAACGATCGAATCGCACAATGACGCCACTGAGCAACAACTGTGGAATCACCAGAATCGGTATGATGATGTAGATGACTTTGGCGCTGTTGAAACTAGCCGAAATGTTCAATCCCAGAATATTGGCAAAGCAGCTTGTGCTGAAGAGTACGAGCCAAAAGGGTAGGAGCATGCCTTCAACTTCCAGAATGGTGTTGCCTACCAAGACAAAACTCAAGCTTTGAATCAGCGAAATGAAAAACAGGATACTCACTTTACTGCCCAAATAACTCAGCTTATTGAGGTTGAGATAACGATCCCGTTTGAGGATTTTCTGATCCTTGATGATCTCTTCTGCACTCACGGTGAGCCCTAGGAATATGGCTACAACGACCGAAATAAAGAGATACTGTGGGAAGTTGAGGTTTTCGCGGAACGTGTATGGCTGTATACCCGCCGTGTCGGTTGGATAGTACTTGATAAACAGTGAGAGCACGGCGGCCAGCACGGGAGCTTCCAGAAAATTAATAAGCATGTACTGTCGGTTGGACAGTTTGCTGAGCATATCACGAACGGCGAATACTTTGAATTGCTTGAACGGATTAGGAAGGCTGAATGCACTGGCCGGTTTCTCCTTGGGCAAGTTGCGATTGCTCAGGTGATTGCCGATCATCACGTTGAAGAAGTTGTTCCATTCCGCCGGCGACACCTTGCGATGTTCGGTTTCATTGCCATATTCATCCACCACTTTAGCTTCAATGATGTTGAAGATTTGCTCGGGATTCACGTTGCCACAATGAGGACATTCACTTTCGGTAAGGTTGACCTGGTTGGCCAGACGCTTGAAGTAGATGATGCTTTCAACGGGATTGCCATAATAGATAGGATAGCCGCCATTGTCCAGTATGAAAAGCTTATCGAGCATCTTGAAGATATCGCTCGAGGGTTGGTGTATGACAGCAAAAATCAGTTTGCCACGCAAGGTTAATTCCTTGAGCAGGTCCATGATGTTTTCCGAGTCGCGGCTGGAAAGTCCGCTGGTAGGTTCATCGATAAACAATACCGATGGTTCTCGAATCAGCTCGAGTGCGATGTTGAGGCGTTTACGTTGTCCGCCGCTGATGGTTTTGTCCACCACACTGCCCACGCGCAAGTCTTTACATTCTGAAAGACCAACGGAGTGCAAGGTGCGCATGGTCATTTCTTCCAGCTCTTGGTCCGACTTACCGGCAAAGCAAAGCTTGGCGTTGTAAAACAAGTTTTGAAAAACGGATAGTTCTTCAATCAGCAAGTCGTCTTGAGCAACATATCCCAACACACCGCGGATTTTATCTTTCTCGTGATGGATATCAATGCCGTTCAGCGTAATCTTCCCGTAGGATGGCGTGTAGTTGCCGTTGAGCACATTGAGGCAGGTACTTTTTCCGGCTCCACTGCCTCCCATGATGCCCACCAATGTGCCGCTGTCTTCCATCAAATTGAATTGATGCAGGGCTTGCTTCTGAGTTCCGGGGAAGTAATACGATACATCCTCCACGCGATAGACAATAGAGGCAGGACTATCGGTGAGCAAATAGCGGTGCAGTACGTCGCTGTAAAATACGGGACTGATTTTCGCACCACGGATGCTTGATCCCTGGCCAAACACATACGTGCGCAATGGCGCGATATGCTGACTATTCAGGTTGAGCGCATCGGGACCGAAGTAGCGTACGAAAAAAATATTGTCTTCTTGCAGACGCAGGAAGAGTAATATGCCTTTCAGATGTTCCACTTGCAGGAACTGCGCGCTTTTGATATCGGTTTTTCTTTCAGATGCAGCAATGAGGTAATTTGCATCATCGGGGAGCTTATCGACATCGCAGTCTACGTGCGTTTGGATTTTCTTAAACAGCGATTGCTCGATGTTAAAGGCTTCGGCGACGGTTTCCACAAAGGCAAGTTCTTGTGGGCCGTGATCGGTGTATTCGCGCAAGAATTCAAGTAGGCGAACGACAACGAAGAACTTTTCTTTTTGCTGCAGTTCTTCATTGATCTGATTGCAGATACGCAGGACCTTCACCGAGGCCATACTGGTTTTCTTTTCAGAATCCTTTACGTTGTGGAATTTCTCGGCAAACTCCTCATATAACTTGAGGTAGTTGTTGACCATTTCCTTGTTGAGCTGTTGACGCAGAAATAAGGCTACAATCTCGCGACCCGACTTCTGTCCGGCGCCGCTGATAATAGCAAACAGCTGCATCAATGCTCTTAATATTCCTGCACTCATCGCGCGATTTGTACGAACCGGCTGTCAGCAGGTTCCGTTTTAGGGTATTTATTTTTTAAAACCATGAACAATCGCCACGCAAGCGGGCTGAACAGCGTTCTTATTTAACCTCACCACCAGTTGCACATGCATGGTGTGTTCACACAGAAAATCCCATTGCGTGGCGGATTCAAACTCCGTATTGGAAAAGAGAAGTGTTCCGTTCTCATCGTATACCATCCATTCGGCGGATAAATTATCGGAGCTGCAAACAGCAAGTCGATAGGTTTGTTCCTTAAGCCAGATGGCGCGAAAGGAAGCAACGTCGCTTGGGCTGATTTCGGCATTAAAAAAACTCGGATCCAAGAGGTAAGCATTCCCGATGGATTTGGAGCATGTTTCGGCCATGGAGAAACACTGACCAAATCCATTTGAAAGGCAGGCAGCAAGGGCGATTATCAACGCTGCGAATTTCATGGTACAAGGATTTGGTTTCGGGTTGACATGATGAGTTCATGCAGGGTTTCCATTTGCTCCGGCGTAAACTCAACCACGGATTCACTGCGCAGGTAAGTGATGTGTTCCCGCTTATCGTGCATTGGATCGCGGAATTGATAACGATGATCAAACTCCGTAAGCTCATCGCAAAGGGCGGTGAGTGTTGGTAGCAGAGCGGCCATAGCAGGCTCATCAATGGACTTTGCCAGTTGCAAAATTCCATATGCCGAGTATCGTTGCTCCGCAAGTTGCGGGTCGAGGGTCGTTGTGCTGTCACTGAGCTCGGCCAGCTGATGCAATGATTCGATCCAGCCGCCGATGAGGATGCCATTGCTGACCTTCGGGCGATTGTTTTGTCTCAGGTATTGCTCGAATGTTCGAAACAAATCGCTGTGCAACCCAACTAATGCTCCGGGTTCAGGAAGTCCTTTTTCAATATCGGAAATCAACGATGAGTCAACCGAGTTCATCAAATCAAGGCGTTCGGCCAGGGAGCGGATTCGGGATAAGCAAAGGGCTATCTCTGCTTTGCGGTCGTAGTTGACCAGATAAGAAAGATCGGCACCATAAATACCCAACTGCAAGGCAAGTTCGAATTCGCTGACAGGCTCTTTTGGCGTCATCGATGATGCGCTCAAGTTAGCATTAAAGGGAATCTCTGTCTTGCGAATAATTCCGGAGAGCAATGCCGGCGGCGGGATAACGACTACCTGTCCTTGCAAAAGCACAGCACCCGTGGAGGAGATCCCCATGGTATCAATGCCGTTGGCGGAGGTACGTTTTGAGGTTGAGTCTTGACAACCGATAAATGATAAGCACACCGCGAAGAGGCATGCCAACAAAAAGAAATATGTCGAATAGCGATTGGTCAAGGCTGTGGGTGGGGTGAAGCCATCACAAATGAAAGGGCTTTTGTACTCCTTTTACCGCATTGACTCTTCAATTATTCAACAATTTCAATTTTCAGGAGGCTGAAAAAAATATTCGAGCAACACCGTCGTTCCACCATCTTTGTTGCGACGTATGAGACTTCACACTTTTTCATTCATTCTTCTGGGGCTGGCATTCATGGTATTGTTGACGCGCTGTCGTAAAGAGCGTTTCATGGAAGATTCTTCCGCCAGACTTGAGTTTTCTGCCGACACTGTGTTGTTCGACACGGTGTTCGCCTCTGTCGGTAGCGCCACCCAGTACCTGCGTGTAAAGAACCCCTACAACCGCACCATCAAGATTTCAAAAGTAGCACTGGCCTCCGGTAATGACAGTCCTTACCGCATCAACATTGATGGTTTGGACGGGCCTGTTCAGGAGGACGTTGAGATTCTTCCCAATGACAGCATTTTCATTTTTGTTGAAGTAACGATTGACCCCAACGCCGATAACCTGCCTTTTCTGGTTCCCGATAGCATACGTTTTGAAGTTAATGGGAATGTGCAACACGTGCAATTGGTGGCTTACGGTCAGAATGCCTATTTCCATGGCGGTTTGAATTCTTGTAACAATCCGTTTTCCTATGTTATTCCAACAGGTACAGAAGAAGTTTGGACAAGCGACCTGCCTCATGTTATTTACGGCATCGTGGTGGTGGATACGGGTGCAACGCTGACTATCAACCCCGGGACGCAGGTCTATTGTCACGGGAAGTCCGGTATTTATGTGTCTCAGGGAAATCTTCGCATTGAAGGCCTACCGGGACAAGAGGTTACGTTTCAAGGTGATCGATTGGAGTCGTATTACGATGATGTACCCGGACAGTGGGGCATTCAACTCGATTGTCCATACGAAACCGGTATCGGCCCACAAATCGCAAGTATTGTTAGAGGAGGTATCTGGATATTTGGGAGCACGGGCTCTTCAATTAAACATGCCATTCTGCGCAACGGCAACATCGGCATTCAGGTGGATACAACAGGAGTAAGCTATACGGGCATCAACTACGCTGTGGAAATTGAAAACACGCAAATTCTCAATATGGCCGGGGTAGGGCTGCTCGGGCAGGGAGCTTCCATAAGTGCCAAAAATGTACTCATTGGTAATTGCGGACAGCAATGCGCCAGCCTCAGTATCGGCGGTCGCTACCGCATGGATAATTGCACCTTTGCCAACTACTGGAGCGATAACAGCAGGCAGTATCCGACCTTCATTTTGAATAATTACTACGAGGATATTTACCAAAACATACAGGTGAGGGAGTTGTATGAAAGCACGTTTAACAACTGCATCATGTTTGGCAACAATGCCTTTCTTACCGACTTCAATGAGTTTGTGGTGGATATTGACGAAGGTGCTCTTGCGAATTATCTCTTCCAATATTGTTTGGTAGATACCGATGAAAGCGTAGAAGACGATGGACTGCATTACTTGGGGATGCGCAACAATCAGGCGCCTGCGTTGTGTAATCCTGAAGAGGAGAATTTCCGTCTGTCAACCGGTAGTGCGCTCATGCAAGGCACTTGGAGCTCCGTGAATAATTTGGGTGAAGACCTCGACGGCAATGCCTGGGGTACCTATATGTGGAAAGGTTGCTATGCCTTTGATGAAAATTCCCCGTGCGATTAATGTCTACCGACGTTTTCATTGACGAACTCAGTCGCCGATTGTCGCAATTGGACTCGCTGGCGACCAAGCCCAATTCCATCATCGGTTATCCGCGTCCTTCCGCAGATCAAGCGCGCGCTCAACAGCCACCGGCCAAAGAGAGTGCTGTTCTTTTTCCCATCTTCAAACGTTTCGGCCAATGGCACACCGTATTCATCAAACGTCCGAGTGGCGACGGCGTGCACAGTGATCAATTGTCGTTTCCCGGCGGCCGATTGGAGCTGAACGAAACGCACAAACAAGCAGCTCTTCGGGAGACGCATGAGGAGATTGGAGTGGCTGTTGCAAATTGGCAGTTGCTCGGTGAATTATCGACCTTATACATTCCACCCAGTCACTTTGTGGTTCAACCTTTTGTAGCCTGCTGTTTTGAAGAGCCGGTATTTCATCCCAATCCGGCAGAAGTAGATCGATTGATCGAATTCCCCCTTGAAGCTTTACTTCAACCGGGGCTCGTCAAGCGCAAGCCCATCTTGGTAAAAACGTTTAATCGAACGTTTGATAGTGGCTATTTTGACATCGATGGCCATGTGCTTTGGGGTGCAACCGCAATCATGGTGCAGGAGTTTCGATCGCTTTTCGATTTCCACGATTGATTGTGTGAACCTTTTTTTTACCCTGCTGTAACACCTTCTTGATTCGTCGTTTATTTGAATCAAGATGAGAGCATTCCTTTCGAGCATCGTCCTAGTTTTTATCGGTTCGCACATCGTTGCGCAAACCACTGTGGTCAGCGTTGAGCAGCGACTCAAGGAAGCGTGTATGCGTCAGGATCAGGCAGGAATCAGCAAAGCTGCGGTAGAATTGGCCGGCATGGCTGCCTATGGCGCCGACAAGTTGGAGTATGCCTTGAATTTGCTTCAAAGCGTGGAGCAAAATGGGATTCTCATTACCGGTGGGGCAGGAGATACCTATCCGTTGATTACCCTGCAGCAGGTGCGCGCCATTCGCCCAGATGTCATCGTGGTTCAAACCGCCTGGCTCGATGATACTGCTTACGCCGTTTGGATTCAACAAGCGTATCATGTGCATGGTGCGCCGGTTGAGATGATCAAACAATGGTCTGCGACTTACCCCGTATATGTATCACTCGCAGCACCAACAATGATATTGCAGGCATTGGAAGAAGACCTCTACTGCACAGGACTAGCGTTCAAAGTGAGTAGCGTCCCTATCGCTAACGTCAAAGTCCTGCATAGGCAGTGGTGGAAGAATTGTGCAAAGAATGCGCTCACTTCCGGGTTACCCATGAACGCCAATTATTTGATGCCGCTGGGTTTACTCGCAGGTTATATGGTTGAGACCGGAAAGAAAAACGAATTGAAGGAAATCAAAAAGGTATATGCTGAAATCGCCAAGAGCGTTGGCGAGAAGGAACAAATACCGGGGGTAAAATAGCAGACAACATGTTGCTTAATAAACGTCCATACCAGCACGAACACGATGAGCAGTTAATGGCTCTCGTGGGGCAGCACAATCAACGGGCGTTTGAAGAATTGTACAATCGTTACGGCAAGCTCATGTTCAACTATTTCTTGAGAATGCTGTGGAAGGACAAAGAGAAAGCCCGCGATTTCACCCAGGAATTGTTCACCAAGGTGTTTCAGAAATCCCACTTGTATGATGCTTCGCGTCCATTCAAAACCTGGCTGTACAGCGTTGCGCACAACATGTGTAAGAATGAATATGCGAAGGTAGAAGTGCGCAAAGAAGCCAGTCAGACGATGAAGGCGGAAGCGAAAACATCGGCGAAACCGGTAGCACAAAAGGATATGGATCGCAAGACGTTTATGGAGAAGTTGGCAGGCGCCCTGTCACAACTTGATGAAGTCAAGCGGGAGACCTTCGAGCTGCGATTCGTACAGGAGTTGAGCATTATTGAAATCAGTGAAATCATGCGCGTCAGTGAAGGAACCGTGAAGTCGCGCTTGTTTTATTTACTGAAAGAATTGAACGTCAAATTGAAAGCATTCGAAGGCATTGCCGTTTGGCTGGCTTGTTTGCTGACCATTGTTGCATAACATGAACGAACAAGACGCATATCGCTTTGAAGACATTGAAGCTTTGCTCATGAGCAAGCGCTTTGATGAACTCCTCGACGAGGAGCGAAGCTTCATTTTGCAGCACGTGCAAGATGCAGCAGAGTATACGTCTATGCGCGATATGCTTTTGCAGATGCATGAATTGTCGTTCAGCAATGAATTACAGGAACCACCGGAAGCCTTGAGCACAGCCTTGCTTCGCGAATTTGCGGAACATGCCGAGCGCGAGCGTGGCTATCGTCCACGATTCGCACCTTGGATGGGTTGGGCTATTGCAGCTTCAGTGGTTGGTTTCGTAGTTATCTTCTTTGCACCTCTATGGAAGTCTACCGATACAGCGCAAATGGAGCAAACGGCACCGCCGCCGGCTCCGATTCAACCGGCAGCGCCCGACACTGCCTCTGTAGTTATGCCTTCCAATGCGGAAAAATTGTATGCTGCACTTCCTGAGGCTATCGTTCCGCCGGCTCCGGAAGCTGTTGACGACATCTATAATTACGAAGCGACAGTGAAAACGGTAAAACTGACAGCACAAGAGGAAGAAGAGTTCGAGGCTCCGGCAGTGGTTGATACGCCCTCGGAAGCGATGGCTGAAGACATGACGCTTTCAAAAGAAGCTGCTGCACCGAGTGCTCAGGGTGCCGCCTCCACTCGCGCAGAGGCTGAATCGCTGTCAGAAGTCAAGAGCGTCCGAGTGACCACCACTTCGTCGAAAGATGTGATTTCACCCAAGAAAAAACGCCGCAATCCGGATGTACGCAAGTTGTCGCAGACCTCTCAACTCATGAAATTATTGCGTCCCGAAACTTCGCCGCAATAAACGCAAGCGCTTCCTTCCTCGCTTATTCCTTACTACTTTCGCCGCCTCAACAGCAACAAGCATGAGCGACGATAAGAAAATCATTTTTTCGATGGTAGGAGTGAACAAGTTCACCCCAACCGGAAAGCACATCATCAAAGACATTTACCTCAGTTTTTACTACGGTGCCAAAATCGGTATCCTCGGTATGAACGGTGCGGGTAAGTCAACCGTAATGAAAATCATTGCCGGCCTAGACCAGTCCTTTCAGGGCGATGTAGTTTGGAGTCCCGGTTATTCGGTAGGGTATCTTCCGCAGGAACCGCAACTTGACGACACCAAGACTGTTCGCGAAATCGTGGAGGAAGGCGTGAAGCCCATCACCGACGCGCTGAAGGAATACGAAGAAATCAACCTGAAGTTCATGGATGAAGAAATCCTGAACGACCCCGAAAAGATGGAAGCCTTGATGAATCGTCAGGCCGCCGCTCAGGATAAAATCGAAGCATTGGGTGGTTGGGATCTCGACAACAAACTATCGGTAGCCATGGACGCCCTTCGTTGCCCGGCTGAGGACTCGAAAATTGGTGTACTCAGCGGTGGTGAACGTCGTCGCGTTGCATTGTGCCGTTTGCTTCTGCAGCAGCCCGATGTATTGTTGCTCGATGAGCCGACCAACCACTTAGACGCAGAATCGGTGTTG
>JBKCDO010000150.1:0-32845 GCA_046304755.1 Flavobacteriales bacterium | reverse complement strand
ATCACCACCGGAATGCGCATTTCACGGCAGGCGTTGCGCAGCAGAATTTTCGTGGGAAGATCATCACACTCATCGATCACGAGGTCCAGACCGGAAATGAACTCCTGCATGTTTTCGGCAGTGAGTCCTTTGTCGTAGCAGCTGATTTGGATGAAGGGATCAAACTCCGCTATTTCGCGCGCTACGACGGTGGTTTTGAGTTCGCCCAAATTGTGCATTCCGGTGCGAATGCGATTGAGGTTGGAAAGCTCCAAGGTGTCGAAATCAGCCAGGCGCATCGAGCCTGCGATGCGTTCCATCGCAAGGGTAAGCGCCACGGATTGTCCTACACTCAATCCTACAATACCGACCTTACAAGCAGCCAATTGTTCTTGCTCTGCGGTAGTAATTTTATAGCGATTACGCACGGTGCGCACTTCGATATATTCTTGTTTGGAAAGGCAGTGCACTAGGGTTTGCTTCCACGGGTAATAAACCCAGCAGCCCAATTTTTCCGGATCTCGCTGAGCCAAGTGTTCGTTGACTTTAGTCTGAATTTCATCTGCTGTCAAACGCTGCTGCGGATGCTGCAATTTGATGAGATCGCGAAGTTGATCCGCATACAAATCAAGGACGTGCAATGCCGGTGTCTGCTCGCGCAAATTGTGCAGGACGGCGCGTTCAATTGGATTGTTGCCATCCAGTATGAGCGCTTGACGGGGCGCTGCTGCAGGGGAAGGAGTTGCTTGTGCCATGCGGTGATTACAAGGGAAGATTTCCTCCTTGGAAATTTACGCTTTGTAAACACCTCGATTTCGACCACCGGGATTGCTATACCAACAACCCAATGTTTATTGAATACAAGGCTTAAAACGCCATGATATTTTTATACAACACTTTACGAATGCGATCCGGAATGGGCAGTAAACCAAGGGATCGAGCGGCTTCTACCGCTTGCAGGTCGCTATCCACCGAACAGAGATCGTGAGGTTTGCGGTGTTCCCATAGATTCACGGCCTGCGCTATTCGCGGACGAATAGTCTTCGCCATGCAATCCGCTATTTGTTGCTCGTCGAGCTGGGCTTCTATCCCGGAATGCGCCATAATTTGACCATTCAACCGCTCGGCGATGGCTTTGTTGCGGTCGGCTGTGCTGCGTTCCTGAAGATAGAGCAGGTATTGCACGGGGAAGTCGATGAGAGCTGCGTTGAACAAGTACAGAGCATCGTTGAGGATGGATTGTCGTTCAATCGTGCTTATCCATGCCGGTCTGACTTGTTCAAATTCGGAACGGTCAAAAATGAGCCATTTGTCGATGTGCAACTTGGGCATCACCTCACCTTGGTGCTCCTCGTTATAGAGAAAGCACAATTTCTCGAGCGTGAGGTATTCATGTTCGCGATAGGCCGCCAGTGTGCTTTTCTGCGTGCGCACACGAAAGCGTATGCGGAACTGATCTTCCAGTGAGCGCCACACCATCATCTTGCTTGCCACCATCATTTGCGCCAGGCAGGCCCAGCGCAGCATGTGATAATGATCGCGCACATGGAAGATATGCGTGTAGGCATCGTTCTTCATTAACGCCGGCACGTTAAAGTCATCCGGAGAAAACCCTAACAGCGTATCGAGTTTACTATCCATCTCCAGATAGCGGCAAGCGTGAAGGTCGAATACGGCGTAGAATTCATTGGGTCGAATAGGGGCTGATTTGAAGCGACTCATAATCGTTTGAAGCGATTCGCTCGCGGTGTATTCTCCTTCAAAGGTTGGAACTGTGGAAAATAAAAGCTCCAGGTTGCGCGTGGTAAGTACTTCACGCAAGACCTCCAAACCGGCCATCGTAGCGTTGTGCGACAGTGGTTGATTTACCCATTGCTCCGGGTGCTTGGCTTTATCGGCCTCAGCTACTTCGGTGAGCACGGACTTCCAGGAAGGATAGTACAACTTCGGCTTGCTCTTTTTGGAAAGGGAAGGCGCAACGCGATCCGACACAACGTGATTCGGGGTGGTTAGCATGTTAAGGTGGTTTAGTCAAAACAATAATAGCAGTTGACGCCCTTCATCAATCGGATTGTTGATATTTCATAATATGGTGAATAAACCACGGTTTATGGGGTTTATGCCTCGGATATTATTTCTTTTTCGAAAAAATCGAAAGTGACCGATTATGGGTTGACCGAGGGTGCACGTTTGTCTGCAAATTCTAACACCAACTGCTATGAGTAAATTTCCAAACATTCGAGCCCTGCGTTTACAAAATGGTTACAAGCAAGAATTCCTCGCCGACCTGCTGGGCATCAGTCAACCGGAGTACAGCAAGATAGAAGGCGGCATGCGTCGCATCGATGCCTTTACGATCAATGAGCTTTGCAAGCTCTATGATGTGAAGGTGGATGTATTGATGCGTTCGGCGCCGGTGCAGGTCATTACAGATATCACGGCCGTTGGGGAGCATCGCCGTCAGGTATACGCTTCGTCCATTCCCACAGATTTGTTGAGTAAGATTATGGACAATTACTCGGCACTAATGGAGAACTATTTGAAACAACAGCAAACCAACGAACGCATCCTTGAGCACCTCATCGGAAACAACAGTATTGCCCGAAGTTAGTTGTTGATTGTAACCTTTTCGTTCCCGTGTGCGTTCAACCGCCTGAATCGCCACTTAAACGGAAAGGCTATGAATGACTTCGCTTCACATGCTATGGAATTGAATGCCCTTGAGGGTAAACCCCGGGTGCTCTACCTCGACGATGATGAGTCGAACCTCGTTTCGTTCAGAGCCAATTTCCGCAATCACTTCGAAATATTTGTTGCGACAACTCCGGTCGAAGCCTATGCGATGATGGATGAACACGCTATTCAAGTGGTGATCACCGATCATCAAATGCCCACCATGAGTGGGGTGGATTTTTTGGCCACCTTGTCACGCGATTTCCCGAATGTGAAGCGTATTCTGCTCACAGGCTATTCCGAAATGATTCCTTTGGTGGATGCCATTAACAAAGGAAAAGTATCCGCAGTGCTGTCCAAGCCATTCAATGCGGCGGAGATTGGACACGTGGTCATGGAAGCCTGGAATCAATTCAAGGAATTGGTCGAGCAAGAAGTGCTCATCAAACAATTGAAGCGACAAAATCAACAATTTGAATTTATGCTGCGACAGCGTTTGCTATCGTAACTCAATAATACTGAAGAACAGGTTTTTTCTGTATATGATGTGAATGTGTAAGATGCCCGCAAGTATGCGGGCGTTCTTGCTTTGCGGCTATAGCCAGCGTTTTTTTCGAAAGTATATCAGCATGCCACACACAATCACAAACATGAATCCCATGACCACGAAGTAACCATTCCTGGTGCGCAGCTCCGGCATGTTGTCGAAGTTCATTCCATACACACCCACAATAAAGGTCAATGGAACAAAGATGGTCGTGATGATGGTGAGCACTTTCATCACCTGGTTCATTTTCATGCTCAAGTTGCTGTGGTAGAGATCCAGCAGGTTCACAATGGTTTCCCGATACATCGCGAGATTTTCGGATTCGAAGATGATGTGATCATACAGGTCGCGATAGTACTTCGCAATGTCATCGTCGAGCTCACGTATCATCGTGTTGATGGCTTCCTTGAGCGGATCAATGTTGCGTTTAAAATCGAGTAAGTCTTTTCGCACGCCCAAAAGATGGTGCATCGTCCGCTCATTGGGTTTGCGCACTACCATGGCTTCTATGCGTTCGAGTTGACGAGCAAACTGCTCACTGACGATGATGTAATTGTCGATGACGACATCCAGAATCATATAGGCGAGGTAGTAGGCATTCTTACTGCGGATTTTCCCCTTGGCCGTCTTGATGCGTTCGCGAATGGAATTGAAACTATCGCCGGGCCGCTCCTGAAACATCAGCAGGTATTTGGGCGCAACGATGAGCGATAGCTGTTCGATGTTGAGGCCATTGCTCTGCTTGTCGCGCTCGAGCATTTTCAGCGTGATGAACACGTAGTCATCGAAGATTTCAATTTTAGGGCGGCTCGTGCTGTTCATGATGTCTTCCAGCACCAGCATGTGAATGCCGAATTCTTTGCCCACCGCTTCAAGGATCGACGCATCATGAATGCCGTCGATATCGACCCAGGTAACAGAATCCGAATTCACAAAAGGAGCGCAGTCGTGAATATTCTCCACCTCGCGTTCCTGCATTTGCGCCAAATCATAGTCGATAAGTTTGACTTTGATGGGGCTGTCTTTGCGGTCGCCAATGTGAATGAGCGCCTCAGGACCGGCGCCTGATTTGGCAGTTCGCTGTGTTTCTTCAATGAAGGGAGACATGCTGTGAAACTAGTGCGACGAATGTAGACTTAGGAGACAATCGTGCAGCAAACATTCAACAGCAAGAGGCTGATAAAGACCATGAATAAGCCGCTTCATGGGCGTCGTCAAAATCGATATTGCAGCCATAACAGGAATATCATGAAGGTTCACTTGATAGCAATCGGAGGAAGCGCCATGCACAATATGGCCATTGCTCTGCACGAAAAGGGGATTCACGTCACCGGCAGCGACGACGAAATTTTCGAGCCCAGCAAAACGCGTTTGGCCAAGCGTGGATTGTTGCCCGCTGCGGAAGGTTGGTTTGAGGAAAAAATCAACGCCGATCTCGATGCGGTGATTGTCGGAATGCACGCCCGCAAGGACAATCCTGAGTTGCTGAAAGCGCAGTCACTGGGCCTTCGCATTTTTTCCTACCCGGAATATGTGTACGAGCAAACCAAGGATAAAACCCGCATTGTGATCGGAGGCAGTCACGGTAAAACAACTACGACCGCCATGATTTTGCACGTGATGAAGCATTGCGGAGTCGACTGCGATTTTTTGGTCGGCGCGCAACTCGAAGGCTTCGACTGCATGGTGCGTTTTTCCAAGGAGGCAAAATATGCCGTCATTGAAGGCGATGAATACCTGAGTTCACCCACTGACCTTCGTCCAAAGTTCCATCTTTATCATCCCAACATTGCGCTGCTCACGGGCATTGCCTGGGATCACATCAATGTGTTTCCGACGTTCGAAAACTACGTGGAGCAGTTCAGCATCTTTCTGGATAAAATTGAATCCGGTGGAACACTTATTTACTGCTCGGATGACAAAGAAGTGAAGGCATTGAGTGAGCAGCACACAGGCAATTTCAAAAAGATTCCTTACAGTGTTCACCCGCATCAGGTGAAGGACGGGGTAACATCTTTGGTGACTTCAAAGGGTCTTGTGCCCCTCATCATTTTCGGAAGTCACAACTTGCAAAATCTGCAAGGGGCTTTGGAAGTGTGTCGCACGATCGGAATTAGTGATGATGATTTTTACGCGGCCATGCAATCCTTCAAAGGCGCCGCGCGTCGTCTGGAACCGGTGAAGGAAACCGTGAGTTCGGTGATCTATAAAGATTTCGCTCATTCGCCTTCGAAGTTGAAAGCCACAACTGCTGCGTTCAAGGCCCAATTCCCCGGCCGCACCTTGATTGCATGCATGGAACTGCATACATTTTCAAGTTTGAACGCGAAGTTTTTGGGTGAATACAATGGCGCCATGCAAGCGGCTGACAAAGCTTTCGTTTATTTCAATCCGCACACCATCGAGCACAAGAAACTTCCGCCCATTTCTCCCGAACAGGTGAAGGCGGCCTTCGCAACAGAGAATGTCGCTGTATACACCAATTCAAATGAGCTCATGAGTGAGTTGAAAGGAATGAAGTGGGAAGAGTCGAATCTGTTGCTGATGACTTCCGGCAATTTTGACGGAGTTGATTTTGTGAAGCTGGCGGATGAGCTGATTTAAAGCGGTTATCCAAGTCCGACGTCCAGCAGCATCATAATCAGAAAACCACCGATGAAGCCCAGTGTGGCGATGTCGGTGAATTTGTCTTGTTGCGTTTCGGGAATCACTTCTTCCACGACCACATAGATCATCGCACCGGCAGCGAAGGCGAGTGCATAGGGAAGAATCGGTTGCAGTTGCATCACCAGAAGCGCTCCGGCCACACCGGCGATGGGTTCAACAATCGCAGATAACTGCCCGTACCAGAAACTCTTGAATTTACTCAATCCCTGGCGGCGCAGTGGCATGGATACCGCAAGTCCTTCCGGGAAATTTTGAAGTCCGATACCAATGGCCAGCGCTACAGCGCCACTGATGCTCGCCTCCGGAATGCCGGCGGCAACACCTCCAAACAAAACACCGACTGCAAGTCCCTCCGGGATATTGTGCAATGTGATGGCAAGGACCAAGAGCATCGTGCTGTGCCATTTGGTCTTGACGCCTTCAGCGCGTTCCTCGGGGAAATTCAAGTGAAGATGGGGCAGTAGTTTGTCGAGAGCATAGAGAAACAACGCGCCAAGGGCGAAACCGACTGCGGCAGGCATGGCTTTCATGAAGCCTTCGCCGTGGCTCATCTCAATGGCCGGTGATAGGAGCGACCAGAAACTCGCCGCAATCATGACGCCTCCAGTAAAGCCCAACATGCCGTCGAGCACCGAACGTTTCATGCCTTTAAAGAAGAAAACCAAACTGGCGCCGGCTGCCGTCACAAGCCATGTGAAGGTCGTCGCCAAAAGCGCTCCCGTGACGGGATTCACGCTTTCAAAAAAGGATAGCAAACTTTCTTTCATGACAAGCGCAAGGTAAGCAAGCAAGGTTATCAACGGGCTGATTTCGGAAATTTCTGAACGAGGAGGATTCTGCATCCAACCTTTCCAATAGGTTTGCTCGAGATGGGAAAGAAACTCTATATCGTCAGGCATGCCAAATCAGATTGGACCGAAGGTGTCAAGCTTGATTTCGATCGCCCACTCAATGAGCGCGGCATGCGCAATGCGCCCTTCATGGCCGATCAATTCGTGGAGCGCGGCTTGAGTGCCGATTTTATCTTGTCTAGCCCTGCCAATCGCGCATTGTCGACGGCACTTATTTTCAAACGCCGATTGGGGTTGTCAGATCAGCAGTTCGATACCGAGCGGCGAATCTATGAGGCGGATGCAAAACGGTTGCTGGATATTGTGTGTCGGTTGGATAACCAATATCAATCGGTGATGGTGTTTGGTCACAATCCGGGAGTTTCTGCACTAGTGAATTTGTTGACCGATGAATTGGTGATGATGTCCACCTGCGCCATTGCGGAAATTGAAGTGCCGTTTGATGATTGGTCAATGGTGTCAGAATCAACCTGCAATCTCCTTAGTTTTGATTTCCCCAAGCGCTACGTGTAACATGAAAAACCTCAGCCAAAATTGGAAGATTATTTTTTCGATCGCTGCCATTGCTTTGGTTGTCGCAATGCTGTGGATGTTTCGTGTCATCATTGCTTACATCGTTATCGCGGTAGTCATTGCGTTCATCTGTGAACCGATATCGGACGCCCTCTCTAAAATTCGCATTAAAAAATGGCGTATGCCCGATTGGTCGAAAGCGCTGATTGCACTGAGTTCGTTCATTTTGGCTATAGTCTTGATTGCCGTGATGTTTTCACCACTGGTCACTCACGAGATTCGAATCATTAGTGAAATCAACGCGGAAGAATTGTCGGTGCGCATCGATGACCAAATCGCTCGCTCAGGATACGATATGTCGAAGTACACCGCCGGCGAAAGTCCTACCCGATATGCCGTACAATACGTTCAGAAGATATTTAGTTCCGATTGGCTGCAGGGCATGTTCAATCAGTTGTTTGGAGTTGTCGGTAATGTGATTATCGGCATGTTTGCCGTGTTCTTCATCACCTTTTTCTTCCTGAAAGATGGCTTTTTGTTTTCACGCATAGTGCTCACCATCACACCGGATAGTCAGATGGGGAAAATCAAGGTAATACTCATGCATAGTCATGAATTGCTGCGTCGCTACTTTTTGGGTGTTGCGCTGCAAAGCATGATCATGGCCACGATGGTGGGTGTTTCGCTCTATGTGCTGGGTATTCAGAATGCCTTTTTGATTGGATTATTCGCAGGGATGGTGAATGTCATCCCGTATTTAGGTCCGTTGCTGGGCGCCTCGTTGGGGATTTTGATCGCGCTGACGACATCCTTGCACATGGACTTCGAAGCGCAGCTGTTTCCACTGCTTTACAAGGTGGCACTGGTCTTCATAGGTGCTCAAATTGTTGACGCTTTCGTTGTTCAGCCCAATGTATTGGGGAGCAGCGTGAAAGCGCATCCTTTGGAAATCTTCATTGTCATTCTCATGGCGAGCACAATTGGGGGCGTCATTGGGATGGTGCTGGCCATTCCGGTCTATACCATTCTCCGGGTCATTGCCAGGGAGTTTCTTTCTGAATACAAAATTGTGGATAGCCTCACGCGCCCCTTGCGCGACAGGGATTAGCAGTTTTTCCAACATTCTTTCCCCATCATGCCTGTGGAGGTACTGAACGGTTTACTTTTGTATCCCGTAACGCAGCAATAGTTCTGCTTCACCTACGGGCATGTCTGAAAACATAAAATACATCTTTGTTACCGGCGGGGTAACGTCATCACTTGGAAAAGGTATCATCTCAGCGTCTCTTGCAAAATTGCTGCAATCGAGAGGTTATCGCGTGACGATTCAAAAGCTAGATCCATACATCAATATTGATCCCGGTACGCTGAATCCATATGAACACGGAGAGTGTTTTGTGACCGACGATGGCGCAGAAACTGATTTGGACTTAGGTCACTACGAACGTTTCCTCAACGTGCCTACATCGCAGGCCAACAATGTGACAACAGGACGTATTTATCAAAGCGTCATCGAGAAAGAAAGAAGGGGAGAGTATCTGGGCAAAACGGTCCAAATCATTCCCCATATCACCGATGAAATCAAGCGTTGCATTCAGATACTAGGGTCGAAGTCAGAGTTTGATTTTGTCATCACCGAGATTGGTGGTACTGTCGGCGACATTGAATCACTTCCCTACGTTGAAGCGGTTCGACAGATGAAATGGGAAAAGGAGGATGATTGCATCGTGATACACCTGACCCTGATTCCTTATCTCTCCGCTGCCGGAGAGTTAAAAACAAAGCCCACGCAACATTCGGTGAAAACCCTTTTGGAGAATGGGGTTCAGCCCGACATTCTCGTATGTCGTACGGAACACGAATTGTCTCCGCAAATCAGAAATAAGATTGCCAAGTTCTGCAACGTCACACCGAATGCAGTGATTCAAAGTATCGATGCGTCAACGATTTACGATGTTCCGGTGTTGATGCTGGAAGAAAAACTCGATGAAGTTGTCTTGCAGAAACTCAACGTAGAGCCTAAGTCAACTCCTGATTTAACGCAATGGATAGACTTTTTGAATCGCTACAAGAACCCTCATAGTCGCACTACCATTGCACTCATCGGGAAGTATGTAGAGTTGAAGGATTCTTATAAATCGATAGCAGAAGCGTTTAACCATGCAGGTGCAGCCAATGAGGTAGGCGTCGATATTCGTTGGATTCACTCGGAAGATCTCACACCTAAAAACGCCATTGAAAAATTGCAAGGTGTGGATGGGATTCTGGTAGCTCCCGGTTTTGGCTCGCGCGGCATGGACGGCAAGTTGGAAGCGATTCGTTATGCACGTGAAAGCAGGATTCCGTTTTTCGGAATTTGTTTGGGGATGCAAATGGCAGTGGTAGAGTTTGCGCGCAATGTGCTCGGACTCGCTGACGCGCATTCCACCGAAATGAAAGAATACACGGCGCATCCCGTAATTAGCTTAATGGCTGAACAAAAGACCATCATGCACAAAGGCGGAACCATGCGATTGGGTTCATATCCCTGTAAGTTGATTCCGGGCAGCAAAGCAGCGCAGGCTTACAACAATGCAGATCGCATTGAGGAGCGTCATCGTCATCGTTTCGAATTCAACAATGAATACAAGTCGCAATTCGAGCAAGCGGGCATGAAGTGCACAGGTATCAATCCCGACAGTGGATTGGTGGAGATCATCGAATTACCTGAACACCCGTATTTCGTTGCGGCGCAATTCCACCCCGAATACAAAAGCACGGTGATGAATCCGCATCCGTTGTTTGTGGCATTCGTGCAAGCAGCCAAGGTGTATCATGAAGCACATCAGACGCAGGCGGTTAATGTTGAAGGTTGACCCACTTCACCCTTTCACCCTTTCACCCTTTCACTCTTTCACTCTTTCACTCTTTCACCCTGCTATACACCATCGTCCAAAAGCTGCAGAACACAATCCCTGCCTGCACTTCCAGAAAGGATTCGAACAGGAAATTCAGTACGCACAGCAGCACGAAGATGCGCACGGTCGGTTCATTTCTACCAATGCTCCAAAGTGCAATGAGCACTACCATGAGAGCGACAAGACCAATCCACCCAATCTCAGCACCCGTTTGTAAGAATTGATTGTGCGCATTGAATTGTCGCAGTGCAGCATAGTCTTCTCCTTGTTGACGATACAATTGATTCAACTCCGGCTGTGTGTCGCCTGTGCCAGTTCCGAAGGGATTGTCTCGTAATAAATTCCACGATGCACTCCAAGTGATGAAACGCATGGAAGTGCTGGAAGTATGCGCAGTGGACACGGTATCGGTGGATTCCACAGCGGTTTCGCTCGTCCGGATATCGGCCACAGCATCTTTGACGCGATCAGAAGTAGTAGGCAAGGCAAGAATCGTTGCGATGAATAGCGCAATCGACAGCGTTGTAGCCATGGCAATTCGCGCAAGGTGGATACCGCTGCGATAGGCGATGAGCATAGCATAGCCCAGCACAAGCAGCGCGCACAAGAAACCGGCTTTCGAGGATAGCAAAGCAATAAACACGAGGATGAGTGTAATGGACAGCAGATGCAGCCACATGTTGCCAGCAAGAAAATGACGCTTGATGCCTGCCTGCAGCAGCGTAAACAACGCCAGCGCTTGATAGGTGGCTGCGTACGTAGGGTGGATGTACCAACTGAGTCGGTCGTAGGTGAAGTAATACCAATCGGGATGCTGAGCCACTACCCACAAGGCATGCGTAACCGTAATCCCAATAAATACAAAGCAGCCCGCAACAAAGGATTGGTGCAGTTTCCTGACGTCATCCCTTTGCAGCGTTGGTGTAAACAGGGAGAGCAATGGAAACAATAAGAAGGACAGCTTGATACCGATTTCATTCCAGGCTGAATCGGGGTGCTGCGTATAGGCGGTTCCTAAAACCAGCAATAGAAACAATGACAACAAGGCCAGGAGAGGTGCGGGTCCTGGTGGAAGGCTTATTGACTTGCGCTTGAAAAATCGTATCAAGGCAAAAACGATAACGATACCAATGAGTGTGGGTATTGCTTTTTTCGCCCACGGTATCGCGAAGGCCAATACGATCAGCAGTTGCTGAAGGCGTTGATCGCGCTTGGGTGTGGGCAGTTCCATGCGTTACGCTTGGTTGATGCGTTCGATTTGTGGAAGGTGATGGCGCAAGTGTGCATCCATGAATTCAAGGGCATGAAGTACGCTTAGCATACCTGCAGCGGGCTGACGAAATACCAGTTTATTGAAGTGCCCGGGTTCGATGGTCTGCAAAAAAGCATGCAGGTCTTCGCGCAGTAGATTCCATTGCTGTAAGAGCTCTTCGATGGAAGCGGTGTTACCCGGTTCGGGCAAAACGTCAGGTGCTTTATAACGTTCATTGCTTTCCAATCGTGTATTGATAGCCGTGCTCTTTTCGTTGTGCTCTGCAGCCGCTTCTTCCAGCGAATCCCAACCACTGGAACTTTTCTTTTTCATGTAGCCGAGCGTACCGCCCTCTGATGCGAGCAAATGCTCGATGACTTGCGCCATGCTCCATTCACCCGATGGTTGAAAGTGCGCATCGCGTGTTGCCTGATGGATTGCCGACACCATGATGTGTTTGGCATCTTGCAGTTTTTGCCAGCGCGATTGTAGTTCCGGGTGCATCAGAATTAGGATTGGGTGAATAGCATTTCCATGTGCGGTATATCGTCTTCGAGGTATTCTTCGCTCACGCGAACAAACCCGAACTTGGCGTAAAAATCGTGAAGATAGGACTGCGCAGAGATACGAACTGCCGGTATATGATGCTCGCTGAAATACGTCATGCACGTGTTCATGAGTGCCTCGCCCGTACCTGTTCTGCGCACCTGAGGTGATGTCACCACGCGGCCAATCGACCATTCCTCATACGAAACGCCCGGTTTGACCAGTCGCGCATAGGCGCATAGTTGGCCGCTATCTGAGTAGCCGCACACATGCAAACTCTGGAGATCTTTGCCATCGACATCCTGATACGGGCAGTTCTGCTCCACCACAAATACTTCGGCGCGCAGGGCCAGGATGGTGTAGAGCGTTTCTGCCGACAATTCGTTCCAGGCGTGGATGTAACAGGTGAGGTTCATAGGGGTGGAGGAAGGATGAGTATTGACTGAGGGTTTTTCTAAAGACGGCCGGCCGTTGAAATTCTTAGGCTGCCCTTCGTTTCTTCTTGGCCCTACTCTCCTTCAGTTTTTTAATGAACGCGCTGAGTTCCTTTTCTTCTTTCTCGGTCAATGGGCGACTTTGAATAAAGTCGACATCCAATTCTGTTTTAATTTTCTTTGCCTTCATGATTTGAAATATTTGTTCACCAATAAAGCAGCAGCATTGTTATCTACAACCATTAAGTGATTGCCATAGTGAATGGCATTTAGCGTTTTTTCGTAATGATCAATCAAACGAGTTTTAGCGTGAAATGCTACAAATCCTTCGAATCCACGCTGAAAAGATAGCCTGCAAGCGAAAGCGACCAAATTTCCTGGAACACCCTCATAAATCTTCTTTTCACCGCGATTAAATGATGCTGATTCAATCAAGTTTAAAAAAACGTGATCAGGTTTTATTGAAATACTTACGAGCCCTTGCACGATATGTTCGTTGTGCAGAATAGTAAGCTTGTAAACTTCTTTTTCGGATGTATTAAACTCTTGTTTCCAATTGAACAACCAACCATTCTTCTTGGTGATTTGCTTTAAATCAAATTTTGTGAGAAGCAAAACTTCGGTCATCAGGCTGTCGCCCGATACACGATTAGTAATAGAGTTAGTCAATTTATCTACTACAAAATCATTGAGTTGTTTTCTGCTGTTGTTCACTGATGCAATGTAGTGAATTAGTCTCTATTTCAAAAGGTTTCAGGCTATCAATTATGAATATTACAGCAGGTAAGTCCTATGTTTTATACATGAGTTTCAATTTACGTTCTGCTCGTATTAATTGAGACTTACTGGATGTCAACACCGATATTTGCACCCCATTTCTAACCCCTTATGAATTACCTCTCCGTCGAAAATGTGTCCAAGTCGTATGGCATTCATGTGCTTTTTGAAGGCCTTTCGTTTGGCATTGAGAAGGGACAGAAAATCGCGCTGGTGGCGCGAAACGGGGCAGGGAAGAGTTCGCTGTTTCGCATCCTTGCAGGCCTCGATACGCCCGATGGCGGATTGGTGACCTACAACAAAGAAGTGCGCCTGGGTTTTCTCGCACAAGAGCACGGACTCAATAATGCGACCACCATTCTCGAAAACATTTTCTCAGCCGATAGTCCCAAGACAAAGGCCATTGCCGATTATGAAAAGGCGGTTGAATCGGGCGATGAGAAGGAACTCGAGCGTGCGCACGATGCGATGGATCGCAACCAGGCGTGGGACTACGAGGCGCGTGCCCGTGAGGTGTTGGGTAAGCTCGACATTCACGATCTTGATCGCAACGTAGGTTCACTCAGCGGCGGACAAAAGCGCCGCATCGCGCTCGCCAAGGTGCTCATTGAAGAACCCGATTTGGTGTTGCTCGATGAGCCTACCAACCACCTCGACCTGGAGATGATCGAATGGCTCGAGGAGTTTCTGTCGCAGTCGAACATGACCATCTTCATGATCACGCACGACCGCTATTTCCTCGAAAACATCACCGATGAAATTCTGGAGATGGACAACAAAACCATCTACCGATACAAGGGCAACTTCTCGTATTACCTCGAGAAGAAGGCCGAGCGCGAACAATTGGAAAGCGTAGTGCGCGACAAAGCAGAACAGCTCTTCAAGAAGGAGCTCGAATGGGCACGTCGCATGCCGCGTGCACGCACCGTGAAGAGCAAGTCGCGCATGGATAGTTTTTACGAATTGAAAGAAAGCCTTGTGCGCAACGATGATCCCGATTCACTCGAACTCGAAATCAACATGAGCCGCATGGGCAGCAAGATTGTCGAGTTTCACAAAGTGAAGAAGGCCTTCGGCAACACACAAGTGCTCGGTGGTTTCGATTACGTGTTCAAGAACAAAGAGAAGATTGGCATTGTGGGGCGCAACGGCACCGGCAAGACCACCTTCCTCAACATGCTCACCAAGCAACTCGATCCCGATGGTGGTAAAGTTGTCGTGGGCGAAACCGTTGTGTTTGGGTATTACAACCAGCAGGGCATGCCGCTCAAAGATGGTCAGCGCTTGCTCGAGTGTGTGCGCGAAGTAGCGGATTTCATTCCGCTCACCAAAGGCAAAACCATTACGGCCTCGCAGATGCTCGAGCGCTTCATGTTTCCGCGCAATCAGCATAGTACGTATGTCGAGAAACTCAGCGGAGGCGAGCGCAAGCGATTGCAGTTGTTGTTGGTGCTGATGAAGAATCCGAACTTCCTCATTCTCGATGAGCCCACCAACGACCTCGATGTGTTTACACTGGCCGCGTTGGAAGAATACCTGTTGTACTACCCCGGTTGCATGGTCATCGTGAGCCACGACCGCTACTTCCTTGATAAACTCGTCGATCACATTTTCGTGCTCAATGGCGAAGGCGATGTGAAAGACATTCTGGGCAATTACGACACCTACCGCAAGTGGGAAGAGCAAGAAGCGTTGCGCCGCGCCGGAGTGCGCAAGGAGCAGCAAGCCGAGGTGAAGGCCGAGAAAAAATCGGAAGCTTCGAAATCCAAGATCTCCTTTAAAGACAAGTTCGAATACGATCAGCTCGAAAAGGAAATCCCGCAACTCGAAAAAGAAAAGGCCGAGCTTGAAGAGCAGCTCGCTGCTGCCGGCACCGACCATGAAGCCCTCTTGAAAGTAACTGACCGCCTGGGCAAGGTGGTGCAGGAGCTTGATGCCAAGAGCATGCGGTGGTTGGAGTTGGGGGAGATGCTGGGTTGAGGGTTGAAAGTTGCAAGTTGCAAGTTGCAGGTTGGCGCAGGACTAACCTTCAACTTTCAACCTTCAACTTTTAACTTACTGCCATACCAATAATTCTGGGTTCAGCTTTTTGCAGAAGTCTCGTGACCAAACTAAGCCCATGGCGCTTCGTAAACTATTTTATGGATTTTTATTCCGGGAACGATTCGAGTAAGAAGAGGCCAATCAGCCTTTTTCTTCCAATGGCTATGGCATGGAATATTTCATTGGGGAATAGATGGCCGAAATGATTTTCAAGGGCACGTGTTCTTTGCATCGCAAACGCTTAATCTATTTAAATGAACGCGCATGGCTAAGAACTCGAAACTAAAAGTGCTTGGAACGGAAATATCCGTAACCAAAAATGGTGACCAAGACTTCATTTCAATAACAGACATGTTGAAAGCCAAGGATGGAGATTTTTTCATTTCCGATTGGTTAAGGAATAGAAACACTGTGGAGTTCCTGGGTATATGGGAATCGGTAAATAATCCGGTTTTTAATTATGGCGAATTCGCCACAATTAGAGCGAAGGCGGGCTTGAATAACTACAGACTGAGCGTTAAGGAGTGGATGGAACGCACTCGAGCTATGGGAATAAAAGCCACTGCAGGTCGATATGGCGGAACATACGCTCACGTTGATATTGCATTGGAATTTGGTATGTGGATCAGTGCTGAGTTCAAGGTTTACTTAATCAAAGAATTTCAACGATTAAAGGCCGACGAGAACGATAGACTCAAATTAGACTGGAATTTACAGCGCACGTTGGCAAAAGTGAATTACCACATACACACCTCTGCAATCAGAGAAAATTTTGTTCCAAAAGAACTGAGCAGCCAACAAAAGAATGCCACGTATGCCAACGAGGCGGATCTGCTTAACGTCGCGCTCTTTGGAATTACTGCAAGACAATGGCGCGAATCACACCCCAAAGCAGAAGGCAATATTCGGGATGAAGCTACTTTGGAGCAGTTGGTTGTACTGAGTAATCTGGAGAGTATTAATTCTGTTTTTATCCATCAGGGCATTCCTCAGCAAGAGCGATTAATACAGTTGAATCGTATTGCGATTAGTCAAATGAAAGCGCTGAGTGAGAGTAAGAGTATTCGAAAGCTTCGATAAGTTTACCAACCGCCGAGGAGCGGCATCTCATATCCCAACTTTCAATGTTGGGCTGCGGAGGGTTGCAGGTTGAAAGTTGAAGGTTGTCGCAGGACCAACTTGCAACCTTCAACGTTCAACTTTTGATTGCTGTTCGAAACAGCCCTCGGTAGTTGGTGAGCTTGTCGAACTGCCCCTCGGCTACGCTCGGGGACCGATTGCCTGAAGATAAAGGAAGGCCTTGGCTCCGCTCGGCCGTACACGGTGGCCGAGCGGAGTCGAGGCCCGCTAATCTCCCTAACCGCCCGGTCCCCGAGAGTAGTCGAGGGGTGTATTTATCAAATCTATTTATCCTATGGAAAATTCTTCATCAGCACATTAGCATGTCAGTAAACAATCATCAATGCGCCGTTGCTTGTGCGATACATCATACCGGGTTCAAGACCGCCTACGATTGCAGAATCGTTATCACTGAAGACGGGTAAATTTTCATTCCGGATGGCTGCTGCGCTATTTGCTCGAATTGCAAATGGTACCCACAGCATTTGTTGAGTGCCCATATCCACGTATCCATTACCGGCATTCAGCTCTACTCGCAAAAACTTTGAGCTGTTGTTCCAGTTGATGCTGTTAAACGCACTGAGCTCCGGTGTTCCTGAGCCGAAAGCAGTTGTGAACAAGCCAAGTGAGTTAGTGTTAAGGTTATGCGTTTCGACATACTCTATTGAGCCATTGATAGAGTCAGCCACTAGCGTGAACTTCACTATTACACTCGTTTCGGATAAAGGAGAGCCATTCGGATTCCTGGCGATAGCCTGGTAGTTAATGTATGCATTGGTGTTGAGCGTTGTTTCGTCGCTCGAGCCTTGGGATTGATATAGTGCTTGTATTTCATTCGATGATAAAACTCTATTCCATATTGCTAAATCATCGATTTTACCATTAAACCAATTTTGTCCCTGTATCCAATAAGAGCCTATTCTCATTGTGCTTAGTGGATTGTCACACATGATGACGGGTGAGCTTTGACTGGATTCAAATAACACACCATTTAAGTAGTGACGTACAAGTCCTGAACCAGTAACAGTTGAAACGACATGGCTCCAAGTGCCATTGGGTACAGTGCCGGAGTCACCGTATAGTCCCGCTTCAGATGCATTGTTGCAGTTACCCAAACCGTACCAAGTTGACAAGCCGTGTTGGCCCTGCCAAAACTCTTGATGACTGAATCGGAAGGACTTTGCAAACGCATTACTTGGGTTGCACTTAGAAACAATACACCCATTATTGCTGAGCGGAAGAATCCATGCCGAAATTGACAGTTCGCTCATGGTTAAGCTGCTGGAATTAGCAATCTGTATGTTCTGATTGGTACCATTGAAATTATAGCAAGCATTGGGTGTCCCCAACCGATCCTCCGTCAACGTCGCACCATTTACGGTCCCATCATTCCCATTCCCGCTCTCATCATTCGCATTGCCATTAAACGGCCACCAGCCTGCGAGGCCATCGGTAGGTACATACGAAGGTGGAGTCTGTGCGGTAGCGGTAATACGTAACCCTAGGAGCACAGCGATTGTCAGAAGTAAACTTTTTGATTTCATAAATAATTTGTGTTTTGTTCCACTCTGCCCCGCAGTAGAGTTGGTTTTAAAAATGAAGCGTGGGACAATTAACAATTCAGTGGTGAGGTACTAGGATACCTACAAACGGGAATTGATAAAGCCCACGCTTTGCGTGAGCGTTTATACAATTGCCCCCGTTTGTTTGAAGATTCCTAGTTTTCACCAATGGGAGTTGCTAAACGCAGTATGGTTATGTCAGTCTTGTGGACTGTTTTTTATGTCATGTATTCTTTTGTTGTTGTGCGAATGTAGTGTATGAAATGGAAGGTTGAAAGTTGCAAGTTGAAGGTTGGCGTAGGACCAACTTGCAACCTTCAACTTTCAACTTTTAATTTACTGCCATACCAATAATTTCGATGCAGGGCTCAATCGCTCTGCAGATCGAAAGTTGTCGCAGGACCACTTGCACCCCTCACCCCTCACCCCTCACCCTTATCATCCACAACCCCGCAAACGTCAACATCCCATTCACCGCCAACATCTCAAACCCGAACTTATAACCTCCCATCCAATGCACACTCGTCTTGTCGATGATGAAAGCAACGGTAGGAACAATGAGACACACGGCCGTTGATAGACGATCGTTGATAGCGTGCTTGGTGAAAATGCCGAAGGCAAACAATCCGAGCAATGGTCCATACGTGTAGCCCGCGATGTCGAGCAGAATGGTTACAATCTCTTTGTTGTTCTGAATCTTGAAGTACATCACCAGCAGCAAAAACAAACCGGCAAATGCGAGGTGGACTTTTTTACGAATCGCACTGCGCTCCTCTTCTGTTTTGGTTTCATCGCGATTCATGCCAATCACGTCAATGCAAAACGATGCGGTGAGTGCCGTGATAGCGCCGTCGGCCGAGGGGAACAAAGCACTGATCAATCCCACAATAAAAATGAGACTCACAATGCCGGGCAAGTGCTGCATGGCTAGAGTAGGGAAGAGGTCGTCGCCTTTCACGTCGAGTCCTTTCGATGTGGCATACAGGTAAAGCATGCCGCCGAGAAACAAAAAGATGAAGTTCACCACCACCATGATGGTGCTGAACGTCATCATGTTCTTCTGTGAATCGCCTAAGTTTTTTACACTGATGTTTTTCTGCATCATCTCCTGGTCGAGCCCGGTCATGCTAATGGTGATAAACGCACCGCCGATAATCTGCTTCAGGAAAAAGCGCTTGTCGTTCACATCGAAGTTGAACAGTGTGGTGTAGCCGGCATCACTCAATTGACGCATCGCATCGCCCAAGCCGAGGTTCATGTCATGTAGGATATATCCCACACACACCACCAACGCGAGCAACATGAAAAACGTTTGCAGCGTGTCGGTCCACACAATCGTTTTAACACCGCCTTTGTAGGTGTACAGCAGAATCATGAGGAGAATGGCAATGGCAGTAACTGCGAAGGGAATCCCCATCGCATCGAGCACAAACAGTTGCAGTACATTGATGACGAGGTATAGCCGCAGCGTTGCACCCAGCGTGCGCGAGACGATAAACAGCACAGCACCGGTTTTATACGCACGCATCCCGAAACGATGCTGCAAATAGGTGTAGATGGAGGTGAGGTTGTGCTTGTAATACAGTGGCAACAGAATAAACGCCACGGCGAAGTAGCCGATGAAGTAACCAATCACCACCTGGAAGTAGTGAAAGTGCGATGCGCCCACCGTGCCGGGCACCGACACAAACGTGACACCTGAAAGCGATGTTCCCACCATGCCAAACGCCACCAGAAACCACGGCGCTGACTTATTGGCCTGAAAGAAACTCTGGTTGCTCGCATTGCGCGAAGTGCGCAGCGAGATGACGAACAGCACTGCGAAGTAAACAAGCAGCACACTCAAAATGATCATGGGCGACATGCAACGAATATCCATGTGATGCCTTCACGTGAAAGGGTGGACATCGACATTTTCTTAACAACTGCCATGGGTGAAACTTCACTACACAATGGGCTATTTTCGCTGCGTGAATATTCCTTCCAAGTATATCGAGCAGGCAGTAGATCAGGTGAGTTCGCTTCCCGGTATCGGACGCAAAACTGCGCTGCGCTTAGTGCTTTCATTGCTCAAACGCAAACCGGAGGAAGTCACCCGTTTTGCGCAGTCGCTCATGGATTTGCACGAGCACACCCGCTGGTGCAAACAGTGCAACAACTTATCGGATGCCGATTTGTGCACTATTTGTGCTTCTCCCTATCGCGATTCAAAAACGCTCTGTGTAGTCGGCGATATCCGAGATGTGCTCGCCATCGAAGGCACCGGTCAGTATCAGGGTAAATACCATGTGCTGGGCGGAATCATTTCTCCGATGGATGGCATCGGCCCATCCGACCTATTCATCGAGCCACTCATTCAACGTGCAGAAGCCGGCGAAGTGAAGGAAGTCATTCTCGCGCTCAACGCCACGATGGAAGGCGAAACAACTGCCTTTTATCTCTTCCGTAAACTCGGTCCAACCGGCGTCACGTTGTCGTCTATCGCACGCGGTGTAGCCGTTGGCGGCGAGCTCGAATACACCGATGAAGTCACACTCGGCCGCAGCATCATGCAGCGCACGCCGTATGAGGTTTCACTAAAACGCTAGTCGCGAAAATTCGATTGTCGTAATTTGGCCACCGCGTCATGAAACTCACGGTTGTCATCGTCAATTACAACGTCCGGTATTTTCTGGAACAATGCCTCTTGTCGGTCCAAAAGGCCATGCAAGGCATCGATGGCGAAGTGTACATGGTCGACAACAACTCCGTCGACGGCTCCGTGGCCATGGTGCAAGAGCGTTTTGCGTGGGTCAAGTGCATCGCCAACAAAGAGAACGTCGGTTTCTCGAAGGCGAACAATCAGGCCATGCGCGTGGCCAAAGGCGAATACGTCTTGTTGCTCAATCCGGATACCGTAGTAGAAGAGGACACCTTCCAAAAAGTCATTGCCTTCATGGATGAGCATCCCGATGCGGGTGGGCTCGGCGTAAAGATGGTCGACGGTAAGGGTGTTTTTCTTCCCGAATCAAAACGTGGATTGCCTTCTCCCGAAACATCGTTCTACAAAATTTTCGGTATCTCGAAATTGTTTCCTCGCTCGGCACGATTCAACCGCTATCACTTGGGTCACCTCAGCAACGAGGACACGCATGAAATCGAAATTCTCTCCGGTGCTTTCATGCTCATGCGCAAGCAAGCGCTCGACAAAGTGGGCTTGCTCGACGAGGAATTTTTCATGTACGGTGAAGATGTTGATCTCTCGTGGCGCATCATTCTTGGCGGATGGAAAAACTACTACTACCCGGGAACGCGCATCATCCACTACAAAGGTGAAAGTACCAAGAAGGGAAGCCTGAACTACGTATTCGTGTTCTACAATGCGATGGCCATTTTCGCACGAAAGCATTTCTCCCAACAACACGCCGCAACCTACTCCGCCATCATCAAAATTGCCATCTGGATTCGTGCATTCGTGGCCATCCTCAACCGCTTCATTAAACGCATAAGCATACCGGCACTCGACGCAGGCCTTCTATATGCGAGCATGGTGGTAATTAAAAATTACTATGCCCAATCGCAGCATAAAATTTACGACGCTGCCCTTGTAGTCCCTGCCTTCATCTCCTACATCGCCGTTTGGATGGCGGCCGTTTGGCTGGCCGGCGGATATGATCGTCCGCTGAAGCCATTGCGAACACTCAAGCCTGTGGCGATTGGTACCGCCATCATCCTCATAGCCTATTCGTTGTTGCCGGAAGATTTGCGTTTTTCGCGCGCTCTCATTCTCTTGAATATGCTCGCGGCAGCAATTGTTTTTCTATTCAATCGCACTATGTGGAACGTGCTCACACGCCGCACATCCGGATGGGGTGAAAAGAAGGACGGGAATGTGGTGATTGTCGGAAGTAAACCCGAAGTTCAGCGCGTAAGACAACTCTTGGATCAGATACAGCGCAAGTCCCTTCAGGTGTTGGAAATTCAACCGACAATGGATAACACCGCGCATGAACATTCACTCGCCAACCTGGAAGAAATCATTCGGGTGCACGCCATCGATCAAATTATCTATTGTGCGCACGACATGTCATCATCGGAGATTATTGCTTCGATGAGCAGTGTTAGCGATAAGCGTGTCGAGTTTAAAATTGTGCCGCCGGAAAGTCTGTACATCATCGGGTCGGGAAGCATCGAAACTGCCGGTGACGCTTTCCTTATGGATGTCAATTCAATTCACCTCACTAGCAATCGACGCAAAAAGCGCTTATTTGATGTGAGTATTTCGATCTTCCTCTTATTGATTTCTCTGGTAATCATGTGGTTTCAGCAAAAACCATTTGCGCTCTATGTGAATCTGGTCAAGGTACTCTCGGGCCGCAATACTTGGGTGTCGTACGGTGACCGCAAACACAATGGTCTCTCATTGCCACGCCTCAAACCGGGAATACTGCCGGTTTCCAGAACAACCGACCCCCAGCAAACAGCCAAGATGGACGTGCTTTACGCGAAGGACTATCGGCTGACCAACGACTTGCGCATACTCATGCGCGATTGGTCGTACCTTGGGGCATAATTTTTTTGAACGTTTATAGCTTAGTGTAAGAAATACACTTATATTGCGTTCACATTACTTAACCGAGATGAAGAAAATTTTATTCTTGTTAGCATTCGTTGGCGTTGTATGCACTACAAGCAACGCGCAAACAACCGTCAAGAAGGTAGTTCTACAGGGCTTCTGGTGGGACTATTACAACAACAATTACCACGAGCGTTGGGCCAATTACCTCACCGAGCTCGCTCCGCGTTTAAAGGCGATGGGTGTGGATGCGGTTTGGATTCCGCCGGTCTCCAAAAACACGAGTTCGGGATATGTGGGGTATGCACCATTTGATCACTATGATCTCGGGGACAAATGGCAGAAGGGTAATACCCGCACCCGCATGGGTACGAAGGATGAGTTATTACGCATGATTGCTGTGATGCACGCTAACGGCATTGAGGTTATTCAGGATGTAGTGCTTAATCACGTCAACGATGCGGGCAGTGCTTTCGGAAATGGTGGTCAGGATTTTGCCCCGTTGTCCATGGCTTCATCAAGCGGCTACAAAAATTTTCGCTACGTCTCTTATGCTACACCTGCCACGGATGAAGGCCAGACCAATTACTGGAATCGCAGCGGTCGATGGGCAAAGAACTTTACTAATTTCTATCCGAATCAATTCAACAATTGCACGACGGGCGACATTTGTTCAGCGTTTTTCGGTCCGGATGTGAGCTATGAAAGCAATGCATTCGGACAAAGCTCCAACGTTGTGGGTTTTAATCCTGCTCAAAGTTCGAATTACATGCGCAACGGTGCGCGTGACTGGCTGATGTGGCTGAAAAAGCAAACTGCTGTTGACGGTTTTCGTTGGGATGCGGTGAAACACTTTCCTACATCGGTTCAAGAAGATTTAAGTTACAATGCAAAATATGTATTGCCAACGTGGTGTCAAGGTGGAGAAGGCATGTTCAATGTCGGTGAATGGGTTGGAAGTAAAAATGATTTGGATAATTATGTGAATGCAATTGCAGCTCCAACCAGCGAAAAGATGATGGGCACATTTGATTTCGGTTTGCGTGCATTCGATAATTCAGGTGGACTTTATGGGATGGTCTACGGTATGGGTAATTTTAACATGGCCTCATTGCCGGGAGCTCAACAGAATCAACGCGTTCACTACTACGCGGGATCCAATACCTACGTTCACCGCACCGTTCCTTTCGTGAACAATCACGACACGTTCCGTCCACAGTTGAATCAGTCAGGAAACTATGCCGGATGGAATTCAGGCTCAGAACTTTCAGGCCACATTGAGCCCAATGAACCACGTCTCTCTGCCGCTTACGCAGTGATGCTCGCCATGGATGGAAATCCGCAATTGTTCTTTGAAGACTTATTTGATATCGGATATAATGGTAATCGCTGGACGCACGATCCTAAGTCTGCAACAAGCCTCCCTGCGCGCTCGGACATCACCAATTTGATTTGGTGTCACCAGGCGCTCAACTTTAAAGCGGGTGCTTATCAAGTACCTTATTCTGATGCCGATTATTTGGTCATCGTTCGTGCCGGTAAAGCCGTCATTGGTGTAACCGACAGTTGGTCGAACTGGCAGAATCGTACGGTATTCACAGGCTTCCCCGCCGGAACTGTGCTGAAGGATTATTCAGGGGCGAATGGAACTACAACCGTAACAGTTGATGCTAGTGGTAACGCAGCTATTAATACTCCACCCGTAAATCCCGTGTTGAATATTGCAGGCCGCCGCGGTTACAGCGTGTGGGCTCCTGTGGGTCTCGACGCGGCGACCTACAATCCTCCGCGTAATGTTCGCACGACTCAGGAATGGGAAATGGCCAACGACCTGGGTGATAGTCATGTGAATTCACTCGGACAGGGCGGAGCTATTCCTGCGAATTCAACCAACTTCCGCACTGCCGGTAAAATCTTCGTTCAAAGCGGTAAGGTGGTAAACTACAAACTCTATCCCGAAACACCCGGAAAGAGTCTTTTCATTGGATTGTACAATTCAGCGGGAACCCTTCTTTCATCGGCAACGAGCTCGACTACTATCAATCGCAATTACACCCCCAATTTCACGGGTTGGATTACCATCCGTGTTCGAAACGGTTCGTCCACAAACCCATCACAACGCTGCTGGGTGAATGTGACCTACGAAGCGCCTGCCGTCATTACGAATGCAAATGCACTGACGGCTAACAATATCAGTTCAATCTGGACCGGTAATGGCGGTACATCCGATTGGCATAACCCCTACAATTGGGAAGAAGGAAAACTACCCGATGCGGAAACGGACGTAGTGATTGAGGCTAACGCGTTCCCGCAGCCTGCTATCATGGGAACAGCCAACGCGGCCAATATTCGTTTGGAAGAAGGAGCGCAGCTATTTGTTCACGGTGATTTGACCGCACAAACGATTGAAGGAATGCCGCAGGTGAGTGGAACAGGCGTTGTACATCAAAACGGTGAAACAGTTTCACTGGCGACTCCTGCATTGACCAATTTCCGCATCTATCCAAACCCATATGACGAACGCTTCGACCTAGCAGTGAGTGGCGTTTTTGAAGCTGATCAACTCATGCAAGTGCAATTGATGACCGCTGATGGTCGTTTGATTACCTCGCTCCAGGGCACCTTAAATGCCATCAATGACAACCTGAATATCGCCATGGAAAGTCAGGCATCAGGGGTGTATTTGATTCACGTCGTGGCCACTGATAGTCAGGTGCTGCGTTTGGTGAAGCAATAGAATTTACAACCACGGAGGCGCAGAGATCACGGAGACACATAATTCTCTGTTATCTCTGCGCCTCGGCGTGAAAACCCTCTGCGTTCTCCGCGTGAATCTCCCTCTGCGAGCTCTGCGTGATTCTTTTCTGCGCCTCCGCGGTTACAAAAAAATCACGGTTAAAATCCCAAACCACCTACATTTGCACCCGAAAAATCAATCCGTCTGTCAATGTCCCAGATAGAACTCCTCCTTCCCAAAATGGGCGAAAGTGTAGCAGAAGCTACCATCATCAAATGGGTGAAAAAAGAAGGTGACAAAGTCACTGCCGATGAGCCCATCATTGAAATTGCCACAGATAAGGTCGATAGTGAAGTTCCTTCTCCCGAAGACGGCGTATTAATTAAGTGCCTGGTAAATGAAGGCGATGTTGTTGCGGTTGGTCAACCCATCGCAATCATCGGCACGGGGGCAAGTCAGGCGACTGTTCCGGCTGCGGCTCCTGTTGCAGCTGCTGCACCGGTAGTTCAGGCCGCTGCTCTGGTGGAAGAAGCCAAGGCCCGTGTAGAAAGCGTGGTGTCGTCCGGTGAAGGTCGATTCTATTCGCCATTGGTGAAGAATATCGCCAAGACAGAAGGTATCTCACAAGCTGAATTGGATACCATTGGAGGTTCAGGTCAAGGCGGACGGGTAACCAAGAATGATGTCCTGAATTATATAGCGAACCGTGGACAGTCAAAGCCGGCGCAATCGGCCGCTGCACCGGTCGCTGCTGCGCCCGCAGTGAAGAGCGAGGCACAGGCAGCTCCGGCTCCTGCGAAACCCAAGTCAGCAATCAGCGTTGGTGGCAGCGATGAAATCATCGAGATGGATCGCATGCGCAAACTCATCGCCGACCACATGGTGATGAGTAAGCAAACATCGCCGCACGTAACTTCCTACGTGGAGGCGGATGTCACCAACATCGTGCTCTGGCGCGAGAAGGTGAAGAAGGAATTCGAACAAAAGGAAAAAACCAAGCTCACCTTCACACCGATATTCATTGAAGCCCTCGTGAAGGCCATCAAGGATTTCCCGATGATCAATATTTCGGTGGATGGTGATCGCATCATCAAGCGCGGTGAAATCAACATGGGGATGGCCACAGCGTTGCCGACCGGAAACCTCATCGTTCCCGTGATTCGCAATGCCGATATGCTCAACCTTTCGGGCATCGCTAAAAAGGTTAATGACTTGGCCGATCGCGCCCGTAACAATAAGTTAACACCCGACGAAATCAGTGGAGGAACCTACACCATTACCAATGTCGGTTCTTTCGGCAACGTGATGGGAACACCCATCATCAACCAGCCGCAAGTGGCCATCATGGCTGTAGGTGCCATTCGTAAAAAGCCCGCTGTGATTGAGACGCCGTCGGGTGACTTCATTGGAATTCGTCACATGATGTTCTTGAGCCACAGCTACGACCACCGTGTGGTGGACGGTGCTTTGGGCGGACAATTCGTGCGCCGTGTCGCTGATTATCTCGAGGCGTGGGATATCAACAGACCGATTTAAGCAACCCCTGAAGTTTTTTTCGTTATACCAAAGCCCGTGTCTATCTTCGGGCTCAAATTTTTGTGCACCTTGCTATACCTTCTTTAGAATGAATCGCATTTCTCTTTTTATCGTTGGCTTACTGTTCATCACACAATACAGTGTTGCTGCTCCCCCAAAACGTATGGTTTATGCGGCCAAATTCCTCGAGGCAAACCAAATGCTCGAAGAACGTTTGTGGATCCAAAGCATCAATGCATGGATTGATTTGTTGGTCGATAACCCCAACAATGCCAACATCAATTACAAGATTGGTTACTGCTATTTGCAAACAGCTAACTCCAAACTGGAAGCTTTGCAATACCTGGAAGCTGCGTGCGACAAGCGATTCAGCAAGAGCTATGATCCGTACGATCCCGTTGAAAAGCGCGCTCCCGTTCAAGCGCTATTCTACTTAGGCCGCGCACAAGCCTTGAACTTGAAAATTGATGAAGCCATTGAGACATTCAAGAAATTGCAGAAGTCGCTCGGTAAAAAACACTTGATGTACATCGATGCTACGCGTGAATTGGAAATGTGTCAGGAAGCCAAGTCGCAAATGGCTAACCCAAGGAATTACAAAATCACGAACGTCGGACCAACACTCAACACAGCCAGCAACGAGTATAGTCCTGTGTTGTCGCTGGATGAAAGCACCATGTTCTTCACCAGTCCGCGCATCCGTCCCGACTCATCCAACAGTAAGATTATCGACTTTGTAACGATGCAATACAAGGATGATATCTACGCGACATTCAAAAACGAAGAAGGCGTTTGGATGGATCCTGAATTGCTGAACCTGAATACCGATGCGCACGATGCGGCCATCAGCGTATCCCCCGATGGACAAACGCTTTTCATCTACCGCGATAATTTTGGTGATGGTCAGCTGCTCGAGAGCACACTCATCGGGGAAACCTGGAGTGAGCCGCTCTTGCTTGGATCTGACATCAATACCGCTGCATGGGAAACCCACGCAACAGTTTCGGCTGATGGTAACACGCTCCTTTTCGTAAGTGATCGTATTGGCGGAGTAGGCAAGCGCGACATCTATCGCTGCGTGAAACTTCCTAATGGCGAATGGTCACGCGCACTGAACATCGGTACGCAAGTGAATACGATTTATGACGAGGATGCACCATTTCTGACCGCTGATGGTAAGACACTCTACTTCGCATCACGTGGTCACAATACTATGGGAGGCTTCGATATCTTCTCGTCCAAATTGGGACAAGATGGCGAGTGGAGCACACCGGTAACTTTAGGCTATCCCATCAACACAGTGGACGACGACGTGTTCTTCGTGCCAATGGCCGATGGTCGTCGTGCTTACTACTCATCATCAAAAGACGGTGGTTACGGATTGAAGGATATCTACCTGGTAGATATGCCCGATATCACCGAAGAAACACAGCTTGCTGTGCTGAAGGGCTACGTGATTACTCCGGAAGGCGAAGAGTTGCCCGATGATTTGCGTATCCTCGTGAAAAACGACAAGAATGCGGAAGTATCGGAGTATCGTCCGCGTAAGCGTGATGGTGGTTACCTCGCTGTGTTGAATCCATGTACGAGCTACCATATTGAATACTACAAAGGCAAAGAGAAAATCAAGGAAGACGATATCAACGTGCCTTGCGAAACTTCCTTCCAGGAAATCGAACGTGAAGTATTCCTTGTGCCTGTAAACATCACCAAAGAAGAACCGGCAGAGGTGAAGGCACCTGAAGCGCCGGCCAAGAAGGGTGACAGCAAAGACACCAAAACAGGTGATAAGAAAACCGGTGGCAAGACGACCACTGCTGATAAAACAGGAGCAGCTGCAGGTGGAAAAACTACCGGCGCTGCGGATGCAAAGTCCGGCGCTGCTGATGCGAAGTCAGGAACAACAGATGCCAAGACAGGCGCTGCAGCCAAGAAGGACGCCGTTCCGGGTTTGACATCCGGCGAAACATTCACAGGCAAGATCGAAGAGCCTGCCATCACGGTAACGCCTGCGGGTCAGCCCTTGGATCCAATCGAAATCAAGTACGATAAAAAAGACCCTATTGGTCGTCAATTCATTCCGGAGAAAGGATTTGCACAGTATGCTCATTACTTCGTTTATGGATCACACAGCCTCATGAATGATGAAGCGGACTTCGCCTACTTCGTGCGCGATATCGACGCCATCATCAAGGCGGGTAAGAAGCCGGTCATTGTGATTGAAGCATCTGCTTCTAAAGTGCCTTCTGTAAGATACAAGTCAAATGAAGAGTTGGTGAAACTGCGTTTCGATGCGGCACACGATATCGTACGCGACGCATTGAAAGCATACGGACGTGAAGAAGGAAAAGACTTCAGCTTCGGCAAAGGAACCAAGGCTGTTCAAGGAAAAGAATATGAGAATGATTCGAAAGAGAATCGATTGCTCTACGAACAATATCAATTCGTCAAGGTCAGAGTACAAGGCTAAATGTTAGCCACAAGAAGCAATAAGAAACCCCTCGGAAACTCCCTTCCGAGGGGTTTTTGCTACCCTGTGCTAACCTCGCCGTAGCTCGGTTAGACTTGCTCTGTGCTGAGGTAACTGAAGGAAAGAAAGAAATATTTTACACGACTGAAAAAAATGAAACTGAATTTAAAACGCCCACTTGCTTTTTTGGATCTCGAAACAACAGGCACCGATATCGGAAGAGATCGAATTGTGGAGTTGGCCATCGTCAAGATTATGCCGGATGGACAAATTACCATGTGGCCTGACCGGCACGGTAAAGAACATCGCTTTATCATCAATCCTACGGTGCCGATTCCTCTTGAATCTTCGCTGGTACATGGTATTTACGATGCGGATGTTCAGTCCGCTCCAACGTTCAAGGACGTTGCGCCCAAGTTGTTCAAGTTTTTATTCGATTGCGATTTAGGTGGATTCAATTCTAATCGCTTCGATATACCACTGCTCGCCGAAGAGTTTTTGCGTGCGGATATCGACTTTAGTGTTGAAGGTAGAAACTTGGTTGATGTACAAGTCATCTTTCACCTCATGGAGCAGCGCAACCTCAAGGCGGCGTATAAATTTTATTGCGGCAAGGAGCTCGAAGATGCGCATGAAGCATTGCCCGATACACTGGCCACAGTAGAAGTCTTTCAAGCCATGCTGGATCACTACAAGGATGTGTCACGCAAGGATGAAAATGGCCATGATTACTTTCCGGTTCAAAACGATATGGAGGCCATTCATAAGTTGAGCGAGCGCCGCAAGAAGGCGGACTTTGCCGGACATATCGTTTACAACGAACACGAAGTGACGGTGTTCAATTTCGGAAAGTATAAAGGCACGCCGGTAGTTGAAGTATTCAAGCGTGATACAGGATATTTCAGTTGGATGATGAATGCCGATTTTCCGCTTTACACCAAAAAAGTATTGAAGGAAATTCGCGAGCAAATGCGCGCAAATGAGGCATGAGCGGTAAGTCGAAACATATCACGGTACTGGTATCAAACGACCTGCAACACGATCAGCGCGTAGCCAAGGTCTGCGAAACACTGCTGGGATTAGGGTTTCGCATTACACTCGTCGGTCGCATGCTCCCGGGAAGTCAGTCATTTCATCGGCCTTATGAAACACGCAGATTTCATTTGCCATTCCGAACGGGAGCCCTGTTTTACATGAGTCTTCAACTAAGGTTGTTCTTCTATTTGCTATTCAAGCGCACGGATATTCTGTTAGCGAATGACCTTGACACGTTATTGCCTGCTTTTCTGATTGCGCGTTTGCGCAAGAAGGAGTTGGTGTACGATAGCCATGAGTATTTCACCGAAGCGGAAGGCCTCACCAACCGGCCGTTTCCTAAGCGTATCTGGCTTGCCGTTGAGGGATTTGTTTTTCCAAAACTGAAACACGTTTTTACAGTCAATGAAACAATTGCGGGAATTTATCGCGCCTTGTATCATGTGCCCGTGCGAGTGGTTCGCAATATTCCCCTATTGCAAGAACCTGCGCAGCCTGCAAATCGCACAGTGTTAGGACTGGAAGAAGGCACGCGTGTCGTGCTGTTGCAAGGAGCGTTCATCGATCCCGATCGCGGTGGCATGGAACTCGTGCAGAGTATGCAATGGGTGGACAATGCAGTGCTATTTGTAATCGGCACCGGTCGCGACCTGGAGGCGATGAAACAGACAGTGGCGCAACTGCAATTGGAGTCACGTGTGCGCTTTATTCCGAAATTACCGTATCAGGAATTGCGCGCTTATACAGCGATAGCAGATGTCGGCGTCTCACTCGACAAACCGCTTCACCTCAACTACACTTATTCATTGCCCAACAAAGTGTTCGATTATATCCATGCCGGTGTGCCTTTATTGGTGTCCGACTTACCGGAGCTACGCCGATTGGTGGAAACGCATAACGTCGGCAGAATCGTTTCAACGGTTACACCAACGGCCATCGCTGAGGCACTCAACGCGATGTTTGATAGTAGTGAGCGTGATCAATGGCGCAACAATGCGCTCAAGGCGCGAGATGTGTTGAATTGGCAAAATGAGTCGCTGGTCTTACGCGAGGTCTATGAGCAATTGCGTTAAGGCAGTTGTTTCAAGGCGTACTTCGCACAGATGATGGGTAGGTTGATGACCCACAGCAGCATGGACAGGCGGCGGCGCTTCAAAGTGATTTCTTCCCCGTAGAGTTTCCAACTAAAACGTTTTGATGTTCCTTGTGCTGCGCAGCGCGCAACAATCACAGGGTGTTGTTCTGTCTTTATGGCTTGTCGGTAAAGCTTCAAGTGAAAGTCATAATCACCTAGAATTCGGTAGCGTGAATCAAATGAAGCGTCGCTGAACAGAGAACGGTGATACAGCGCTCCTTGTTGATGCACGGTATTGCGCCAATAGAGCCGGCTTGACCAACTGCTATGATGGACGCGCGGAACAAGCGATTGCTTCTCGCCGGTGTATTCTACATTACCCAGGATGAGTTTGGTGTCTGCTCCAACGGTGGAAAGCATTTGTTGCAGAACACCTGAATCGGCAAGGGTGTCGTCCGCACCCAAAATGTAGATCCATTCGCCTGTGCTCTTACGAATCCCTTTGTTGATCGCGTCGTAGATTCCTTGATCGGGCTCGGAGATGAGCACTACAATAGCAGCGCTGTATTTGGCTAGGATGTCAGTGGTGCCGTCGGTTGATTGACCATCAACCACAATGAGTTCAAGGGGAGCGTATTCTTGTGAAGTAATGCTGTGCAGTGCCGCCTCAAGCGTTTGTGCGCCGTTGAAGACGGGAAGAATGACACTGACAAGCGGAAGATTCATCAGGCGTAAACGCTTTCAAACTCTTGGATATTGCCGGTTTCGCGCACCTCTTGTCCATCGCAAATGATGACACGGCTGCTGAATTTTCGCATCGTGTTGTAGTCGTGCGATGCCATGAGAATGGCGGTGCCCGAGCGACTGATGGCCAAAAGCAGGTTGAGAATTTCGTGACTGGTTTTGGGATCCAGATTGCCCGTTGGTTCATCAGCGAGAATCAACTGAGGCGTATTGAGTAGCGCTCGTGCGATTACGACGCGTTGTTGTTCGCCACCGCTAAGTTCGTGCGGCATTTTATGTCCTTTGTTTTCCAGGCCGACGAGATCGAGCACACTATCCATGCGCGCTTGAATGGCTTTCGCATCACTCCATCCCGTGGCACGCAGTACGAATTCTAAGTTTTCGTATATCGTGCGATCCGTCAACAATTCAAAATCCTGGAATACGATTCCGAGTTCACGGCGCAGATAAGGGATTTGATTGCGGCGCAAGGTGCTCAGGTCATAGCCGCAACACATGGCTTTTCCTTTTTTCAAGGGCAGGTCAGCGTATAGCGTTTTGAGCAAACTGCTTTTTCCGCTGCCTGTTTTACCAATGAGATAAACAAATTCGCCGGCTTTGACTTCCAGATTGACATCCTTCAGGATCACATTTTCCTGCTGACGGATTTCAGCGTTTTCGATATGAATGACGGTTTTTACTTCAGACATGATGCGCACAGGATTTGTGGCAAGGTAAGAGAGGAACGTGAGCTCTGAGAGCATTGCCTGGTGCTTTTTCAACAGTAATAGCAGGAGTAAAAATAAAAACGCCTCCCCGTTGGGAGGCGTTCTTACTTAACCAAATCCATTAAT
>JBKCDO010000149.1:0-34890 GCA_046304755.1 Flavobacteriales bacterium | reverse complement strand
AAAAGCATGGGATTGCGTATCACGTCGATTCGAACTACAGTCCGTTTTCCGACACCGGCATTTTCACCGTTTACCTCGGCACCGACAAAGAGAATTTGAAGAAGAGCAAAGAGCTCATCTGGCAAGTGCTCAACGAATTCAAGAAAGAACGCATGAGTGCGCGTGCTTTGTCCGACGCCAAGAAGCAAATCATCGGACAAATAGCACTGGCGCAAGACAGCGGCAGCGCCATCATGTTTAACATCGCCAAAAGTTTGATGCTCTTCAACCGCATCGACACGCTGGAAGAATTGTTCGAAAAGATTCATGAGATTTCGGCGGCCGACATTCACCATGTGGCGCATGATATCTTCAACGTACAGCGTTCGACGAGTATCACGTATACGAATTGAGGTGAAGGGTGAATGGTGAAGGGTGAGGGGTGAGGGAGCACCCTACAATCCGTCAATGCTATAATCCTACAATCCTACAATCCTCGTTTCTCACACCCCCGAAATCCGGTGCACATCACTATTGTTTTCCTCGATATCATTCTTCACCTTGCGCATGCGCTGCGCAACGGTAGCCATGTCGCTGTATCCGTTAGAGAATAACCACAGCAAGGCTTCTTCACTGTTATCTGCAGCACGCGCCATTTTCTCCAGAATATCGTAACCTGATTTTCGGAGCCATAGAATGGCGTTGGGCTTTCCTTCTGCGCCGTTGATCAGCGCCATGAGATGCGGGAAACCATTATCCATGAGCCATTGCCGCGGCTCAGGCTGGTTGTGCAACGCAAATACAAAAACCGATAGTTCGGGATAACCATTCGCCATGAGCCAATCGCGAATATCCTTGTTGCCCGAAATAGCCTCAGCCCAGGCAAGGATGATTTTGGCCGGGTAGGCGAAGTGGGGAGATGACGAGTGTGTCAAGTGACTGCAGATTTAGAGTTGGTAATGGCTGTTGTATTCAATTTGCCTTTGCATGTCTTCATCGAAATTATCGTCCTTGCTCCCCTCTCCTCTGGAGAGGGGCTGGGGGTGAGGCATACAATCACGAATTAACCTTTGCCGGAAGCTCTGCGCTCACCGCAGGCAACTCTCGGCTTACCTTTTTGAATAGCCCCTGCAACACTTTGCCGGGGCCGACCTCAATGACCTCTGAGCATCCATCAGCAATCATCTGTTGCATTGTTTGCGTCCAGCGAACAGGCGCTGTGAGTTGCTTCACCAAGTTGAGTTTAATGTGCTCGGGGTCGCTCACCGCAGAGGCCGTTACGTTTTGATACACGGGACAAATCGGAGCAGCGAAATGCGTTGCTTGAATTGCCGCTTCCAATTCAACACGCGCAGGTTCCATAAGCGGACTATGGAAGGCACCGCCCACTTGTAGTTTAAGTGCACGCTTGGCGCCGGCTGCTGTCAGCGCCGCACACGCCGCGTCGATAGCAGCGTTTTCACCCGAGATAACCAATTGACCGGGACAATTATAATTGGCGGCAACGACTATCCCCGCTGTTTCCGAACATATACGTTCCACCACATCATCTTCCAATCCGAGAATGGCCGCCATCGTTGAAGGGTTTTGTTCGCACGCCTTCTGCATGGCCATGGCCCGTGCATAGACCAAACGCAGCGCATCTTCAAAAGCAAGTGTCTTGTTTGCGACCAGAGCGGAAAATTCTCCTAAGCTGTGACCTGCCACCATGTTGGGTTGAAACGAATCGCCGAGGCAACTTGCCAGCACCACGCTATGTAAGAATATCGCAGGCTGTGTTACACGGGTTTGCTTGAGGTCTTCTTCGCTACCGGAGAACATGATATCCGTAATGCGAAAACCGAGAATATCGTTGGCTTGTTCGAGCATGCCCTTAGCAGCAGCTGATGCGTTGTATAAGTCTTGAGCCATTCCCGGAAACTGGGATCCTTGGCCTGGGAATACATATGCTTTCATGGGGTTGATGTTTAGATGTCAAATCTACGGGAAGATTTTTTTCTTTTAACCGCAGAGATGCAAAGACAGCAAAGAGAAATTTCTCTGCACACACTGCGTCTCTGCGGTTAAAAAAAAAGTACTTTCACACCTCAGAACGTTTCATGAGCAGAAGAACCATCATCATCGTTATCGCCCTGGCCATTGTATCGCTGGGCATCATCATCGCAGGACAAGTCTTCTGGGTAAAAAAGGCCTATGCGCTGCAAGAGGAACAGTTCAATCGGCGCGCCTTTGTGGCAATCAGCGAAGTGGTGCAGACAATTCGCGTGATGAACCGTGATTCAGCGGCCACCGAACCTGTGCGGCAAGTGGGCAATAATTACTTCGTCGCGAATGTCAACGATACACCCCAACCCTATTTGCTGGAAAACCTATTGAAAGAGGAATTCAAACGTTCGCACCTGCTGGAAGATTTCGAATATGGCATTTATGATTGCTTTACGGATTCGATTGTTTTCGGAAGTAAAATCTCCTTCAAGCCCGGTCGCGAGCGCGAGCAGGCAAAGCAGATTCACAAGCTCGAAGACTTTGAACCCGATGGCCATTACTTCGGCGTTGTATTTCCCAACCGCTCCTCGTTCATTTTGCAGCAACTCGATTTTTGGATGTATTCGAGTATCGTCATTCTGTTAATTATCCTCTTCTTCAGCTATACGATTTACGTCATTCTGCAGCAAAAACGCCTCTCCGAAATTCGAACGGATTTCGTCAATAACATGACGCACGAATTGAAGACGCCCATCTCTACCATTGGCCTTTCAGCTGAGGCCATCATTTCTCCCGCGGTGAGTGGATCGCCGGAGCGCGTCAAACAGTATGTCAATATCATTCGCAATGAAAATGCGCGCTTGCGCTCGCAGGTTGATCGTGTGTTACAGATTGCATCGCTTTCTCCACGCAAAATGGCTCTCGCACAAGAGACCATTGATTTCCATGAAATGATTCGCACCGCAGCAGAAACGTTTGAGGTGCAGGCCAACGATCATGATGGTACACTATCTATTGCGTTAGAAGCAACGCAAGCGCTGGTGAAGGGAGATAAAGTGCACCTCACCAATGTGATCTACAACTTGCTGGACAACGCCATTAAATATTCCCCTGATCATCCTGATATTCGTATTCGATCATTCAATCGCGACAACCGTTTGTTTATAGAAATTTCAGACAACGGACTAGGCATCGACAAAGCGAATCACAAGCTCATCTTCGAAAAATTCTATCGCGTTCCCACCGGTAATTTGCACGCTGTTCGAGGGTATGGTTTGGGCTTGTTCTATGTGAAGACGATTATCAAAGCCCACGGCGGAAAGATTGCACTGACAAGCGCTCCGGGCAAGGGAAGTACATTTCAACTACAACTGAAACATTCATGAAAGAAAACGATAAGGCTAAAGCGATGATCTTATTGGTTGAAGACGACTTCAACCTGGGATTTGTGGTACAAGACCTTTTGCGCGAAGAAGGATATAAGGTGCATTTATGCAAAGACGGCAAGGAAGGCTTGATGCAATTCAACCGCGAACCTTACGACCTCATTTTGCTTGACGTGATGATGCCCAAGAAAGATGGGTTTTCGCTGGCTGAAGACATCCGAAAAATCAATGCTGAAGTACCCATCATCTTCCTCACGGCGCGCGAACTACCGGAAGACAAAATCAAAGGACTGCGTCTAGGTGCCGACGATTACATCACCAAACCGTTCAGCGGTGAAGAGTTGGTATTGCGTATCAAGAATATTTTCAGGCGTACAACCGGGATGAAGGATGACGCTGATCGTAAGGACAAATTCACCATTGGCAAATTCTCATTCAACGCAACGAATTACGAGCTTAGTGATGGTGTCGAAAAGAAGAACCTCACCAAGAAAGAATCCGAACTGCTGCGGATTTTAGCCATGCATCAAGGGCAAGTCATCGAGCGCGAAATCCTGGCCAACATGGTTTGGGGCGACGACAGCTATTTCGTTGGCCGAAGCATGGACGTCTTCATCACCAAACTGCGCAAATACCTTAGCAGCGACGAACGTATCGCGATAGTGAACGTGCATGGGGTGGGGTTTCGGTTGGAAGTGGGAAGTGGGAAGTGGTGAATAGTGAATAGTGAATGGTGAATAGTGAATAGTGCGCGGAGATTGATTTTACCCATTCAACCCATTCCTCATGGCGAACATCACCAAGCCTGTTTTGGATTTGATGGAGAGCTTTTGGAACAGTGATTTTCGGAAGCCGTCGATGGTGCGCACATGGACATTCATGAAGTACGCAATTTGGTCGTAGGTGTATTCATTGTCGTTGCAGATGTAGCGTAAAAACTCCATTTCCCGGGGAGTGATTTTGGCGATGAGCGTATCTACATCTGTCTTCATTCGAAGCAGCGCCGGGAGAGCATCCGCGATGGCCTGCTTAAGATTTTCAGTTGAATCAGACTTTTGGATAACCCTGAATATCCCTTGCGCCAGTAATCGCCGATGTAGCTCTTCATCAGCCATTACGGTTAGAACAATTGCGACGCCTCGCCATCCGGAACCGAGCAATTGCTGATAGGTTTCTTCCCCTGAAATACCACCCAACAAATTATCGAGAATCACAAGATCAGCCTCTGCTAATATTGCAGCATCATTCAACAACGTCTCACCGGAAGCAAATTGACCAATTACACGCAAAGGGAACCAAGTCTGAATCAACGAAGCTAAACCGGAGCGAACTACCTCATGATCATCCACAATAACAGCACGAATAGAATTCATGGCGGCAAAGTAAGTTTGTAGTAATTAAGCGTAAATTAAATGAAAAGCATGATTTTTCATAGGTTCATTCTTCTCCTTCCTTTTTGGTCGCTGTGCACCGTCGCTTTGGGAAGAAATGTGCTCATCGGAGAATTATCAACGAACCAGCAATCCTTCCACGACCGCAATGAATACGTCTATCATTTCACAGCAGATAGCTCGCTCACTCCGGCAGAACTGCAATCATTACTGGATCAGGGAAAATTCACCTTACTCCCTCGATTGGGAGCCAACTTTAAAAAGACCCTGCAAATTCACTACCTCGCAGTCACGGTTGAAAATAATACAGCGGAGTCGCAGACTGTCTATTGCCTTTTGAAAAACGCTGCACTCAATAAAATCAATTACTCTATTTTACAGGATACGGGTATATATGCCTCCACACACTTCGGCGACCACTACCCTTTCGACGCGCGGCCCAATCACTTTTTCCTATTCGGCATTCCTATTTCTGTAGCGCCTCATACCACAAGCACCTGCTTCATAGAGATCGATAAACGGAATGAAAATCTTTTCCTGGCATTTAACCTTTACACCGGCAGGCAATATGACGATTTCAAAACACGCACCTATGGCATTTTCGGAGTCATGTTCGGCATTCTCCTGGCCTTGGTTGTCTTTAACCTCATCTCCTATTTCACGCTGAAAGAGAGCATTCATTTATGGTATATCCCTTACGCCCTAAGCAACCTCTATGTCATTCTTGCCTTTGAAGGCGTCGACTTTCAAATCCTCTATCCGGAATCACCCTTCTTCAGCAATATATCCCGATACGTAGCAACAGCCATACAACTTTCCATGGCTACATTGCTGATGCGGAAGTTTCTTTCTATCTCAGTGCTTTCAACGCAAGACAAGATTCAACGTATCCTCACCTTTCTGCTTTGGTTTAACCTGATCAGCATTCCGCTGACCGCCGTGGTCTATCATCCGTACTTCGAACTCAACACGCACCGCGCACTCTACCTGAGCATCTTCTCCGCACTGAACATGCTCAACATGATTCTCATAATTGTAGTTTGCATTCAGCGCTTTAGAGCAGGGATGAAACACGCCATGTTCTTTATTGCCGCCATTGGCTTTGTATTTCTCGGCGGACTGGAATACTCGCTCAACGTCAATAGTATAATCATGAACAACATCCTGTTCCCGGCACTCATCCCGAATTCGCTGGATTATGGAATCATGATTGAGACGCTTGTGGTATCGATTGGACTCGTCTACCGCTTCCATGAAATCAAACGCGATCGAGACCGCATGGCCGCCGACATTAAAGTGAAAGTAGCCGAGCTGCAACTAGCCTCAGTGCAATACCGGGCAGATGAGCGCAAACGCATCTCTCACTTTATACACGATCAAATTGGCTCTCGCCTTTTCGGCATCCGCATGCACATGCACGCATTGTCAGCCAAGAAGGAAGTCGCGCACTACAGCGAGATTGCAACATCTACCAAGGAACTTGATATCGTATCGCTAAAAACCCGAGAGATTATCGAAGTACTCAGCGAGGAAGAACGCATACCGCTGGGAGAGTGTATCACAATGTTGCTCAACACTATTCAAGAATTTGAAAGCACTTCGCCATTTCCGATAACAGCCACTGATATTTCCGCGGAAGCTGCAATAGCCGTCAGCCAAAAATTCAACAACAACTGCGAACTCATGCTGCGTGAAATACTCCACAACACGCGCAAATATGCCTTGCCTGCTGCTCAAGAAATTCGCATCAATTCCTCCAATACACGATTTGAAATAATCATCTCGGAAATCAACAGCCCGAAAAACCCATTGCCGTTTAAAGAGGGTGCCGGTATCTCCGCCATTCGCTCGCGCGTGCACGATTTGCATGGCGAAATCTCATTCAGCTTCAATCGCGGCTTGATCACACGCATCTCCCTTCCGCTCACCACTCAATAAGCCGTCCAGCCGCCATCGGCCACCAGCACCTCGCCATTCACGAAGCTCGCATCATCACTGACCAAAAACAAAGCAACGCGAGCAATCTCATCCGGATCGGCCATGCGCGGCATGTTCGCACTACCGCTTATCATACGTTCATAACCGAATGCGTTTGGATGCATGTGCGCACCGATATTCGTGGTCACTCCTCCCGGTGCAATAGCGTTCGAGCGAATGCCCTTTCCGGCATACATGAACGCGATGTTCTTCGTCAATCCAATCACTCCATGCTTGGCCGCTGTATAGGCCGCACCTGCCCGCGCGCCCTGCAATCCGCCAATCGAAGAAATGTTGAGGATAACACCCTTTCCGCGATCAATCATGGAAGGCAAAACTTCGTGCGAGCAGTAAAACGTGCCGTGAAGATCAACGCCCATTACACGATGCCAATGTGCCAACTCCACATCTCCTGCAGGGATAAAGTCATCCATCACGCCGGCGTTATTCACGAGAATATCAATCGGCCCGACCTTCAGCGCGACGCGCTCAAAGGCGGCCTGAACATCGGAGGCGCTGGCTACATCACACACTTCGCCGAAGGCATTATTGCCCTCTTCAACAATTTCTGTTACGGTGTCCGATACACCGTGACCATGCAAATCCATCACGATCACAACAGCGCCTTCACGAGAGAGCGTCAGTGCGATAGCCTTGCCTATTCCGGATGCAGCACCCGTGACAGCTGCAACACGATTTTCCAATGCTCTCATATCTCTAAAAGTTTAAGTTGTTTTTCACTCTGCTCGGCGAACGAAATCGATTGAATGCCGCGAATCAGCGCATCGGGAGTAAACGAAATACTATCGATTCCTTTTCGCACCAAAAAGGCGGCAAAATCCGGGTCGTCACTTGGAGCCTGACCACATAGGCCAATCTTGATTCCCTTGCGATGCGCAACCTCGATGGCATGCGCAATCATCCATTCCACAGCGGGATTACGTTCGTTAAACAACGGTGCAATCAAGGCAGAATCGCGATCGATACCCAGTGTCAGTTGTGTCAAATCGTTGGACCCGATGGAAAATCCATCAACCAATTCAGCGAACGCATCCGCTTGAATCACATTACTCGGCACTTCCACCATCATGTAAATCTCCAACCCATAGACACCACGCTGAAGTCCGTGCTTAGTCATTATGCGTAATACTTCCTTCAACTCTTCCACCGTTCGGCAAAATGGCACCATGACTTTCACATTGGTCAATCCCAGCTGAGTACGCACATAGTCAATGGCCTTGCATTCCAATTCAAAACCATCACGGTAATTCTTGTGATAGTAGCGAGAGGCCCCGCGAAATCCAATCATCGGATTCTCCTCACCCTCTTCAAACGAACTCCCGCCAAGCAACGAAGCGTATTCGTTGGATTTAAAATCACTGAAGCGAACGATGACATCTTTTGGATAGAAGGCAGCGGCTATCGTTGCAACGCCTTGCGACAAGCGATCAATAAAGTAGGCGGCTTTGTCGGGATAACCTTTGGTCAACAATTCGATTTGCTTGCGCTCCTCAACCCGTTGCACTTCATCAAACCTGGCAAGCGCCATGGGATGTATGCGCACATCATGGCTAATCAGGAATTCCATTCGCATGAGTCCTACGCCGGCATTGGGATAGAATGACCATTCATAGGCTTTATCAGGATTGGCCAGCACGAGCATGGCCGCAGTGTGTGTTTGAGGTATTGCAGATAAAGCATGCTCCTTCACCGTCCAAGGGACTTTTCCTTCGAGCACCTTCCCCACTTTTCCTTCGGTGCAGTTGACCGTTACCCACTCGCCTGTTTTAATCACATCGGTAGCACCCGTGGCACCAACAATCGCCGCCACACCCAATTCGCGCGCTACGATTGCCGCGTGACTGGTTCTTCCACCGTGATTGGTGACGATTGCCGCAGCGCGTTTCATCACAATATCCCAATCGGGATTAGTCGTTTCGGCAATGAGCACTTCACCTGTTTCAAAAAGGTGCGCATCCTCCAATCGATGTAGCACACGAGCCTTACCGGTGGCTATGCGCGTGCCGACTGCCTGACCAATGCATAGTGCAGTGGCCTTTGCATCCACCTGATAGCTCCGCAGCACGCCTTCTCGCTTGCGAGCATGAACTGTTTCCGGTCTGGCCTGAACGATGAAGAGCTCACCCGTTACACCATCCTTAGCCCACTCCAGGTCCATGGGTTTTCCATAGTGCTTTTCGATGCGCATGGCCCAACAGGCCAATGTCTCCACTTCCTGATCGCTCAATACCCACGCGTTACGTTTCGCCTCCGATGTCATGCGATTCTCCACGCCTACACCGATTGATGCATAACCCAAGGTGAGCGCTTTCGAGCCTAATCTTTTCCTTACAATTCCTCTCTTGCGCGCCTCTAGCGATGGCTTGAACACATGAAATTCATCGGGATCGACCTTGCCCTGAACAACATTATCACCCAAGCCCCAAGCCCCGGAAATCACTACCACCTGATCAAAACCCGTATCGGGATCTATGGTGAAGCACACGCCCGAGCAGGCCAAGTCAGCGCGAATCATGGTTTGAATTCCCACCGACAACCGGGCATCATCCAATGAATAGCCGCGGTCAATCCTGTATTTCAGTGCCCTTGCATTAAAGAGCGAAGCGTAACACTTTTTGACGGAACTAATCAACTCTTCCCTTCCATGAATATTTAGGAATGACTCGTACTGTCCGGCGAAACTCGCTTCCGCTAAATCTTCTGCAGTGGAACTGCTTCTCACCGCCACGTGACTATCCGCACCATACTTCTGCAACAACGCCTCATAGGCACTCCAGATTTCAGCGACTAACTCTTCAGGAAACCGCGCAGCAATCACCAATTGTTTCGCCTCATCAGAGATGTGCTGTAGATTGGTAAACGTCCGGCGATCAATTTTCGCAAGCAAATCATTCAAGTGGTAATCCAGTTGATTTTGTCGAATAAAAGCCTCAAAACCTGCAACGGTAACTGCAAAACCACACGGCACGTGGATTTCCAATGCGGTGAGGTGCTGACACAACTCACCAATAGAAGCGTTTTTGCCGCCCACTAATCCAACATCCTGCAACCCCACTTCGTGAAATGTTCGAATAAACTTCATACGCTGAATTTGTTTCGCATAAGTATCCTACCCAATTGCACTGAATCGTGAGCAATGGCAATCAACGCGGTGACTGTGGTCAGTGACCGGCATCTTATCAAAACCGAACTGACGGAATCAACAGAGGCAAAACAGGCGTACTTTTGCCGCCACATTGAAAAACGATGAAACGCATCAACGAATTCCGCAAGCTTCTTGACGTCGGTCCGCAGGCGACCTTGAAAGAACTCAAGACCGTTTACCGCAACCTCATGAAGGAATGTCACCCCGACAAATTCCATGACAACGAAGAACTGCGCATGCAAGAAGAGGCTCGCAGTAAGGATATCATTGAAGCCTATCACTTTTTGGTGAGTATTGCTCCCGAAACGCTGCAGGAAGTGGAAGCCGATTACCGCGTTACGCTGGCCTCTTGCGGCATTGTCGATTTCACCTATGAAAAGCAAGTCCTCACTGTTCATTTCATGGATGGGAGTGTTTATGAATACTTCGGTGTTCCACGAAACATCTACATCAAAATGGCCAACTCGGATTCGTACGCACGTTTTGTGCGACGCCATATTGCGGATGCTTACGTATACCGAAGCACACAAAAACGCACACCGACCGTTCAAGGTTAAACGCACAAGCACAATTCCATCAACCAGCAACCATGCACCCGCGCAACATTCATCGTGATGGATACGACATGCAACAACTGTCGGAGACTTATCCGGCACTAAGCGCGTTCTTATCACTCAGTCCTGCGGGTAAAACCACCATCGACTTTGCTGATAATGCCGCAGTGATTGCGTTGAATAGCGCTCTGCTCGCGCGTCACCACGGCGCACAAGCCTGGAGCCTGCCTGAGGGCTATCTGTGTCCACCCGTTCCCGGTCGCGCTGATTACTTGCATCATCTGGCTGACCTCATGACGCGCGACAACCGCGATGTTGTTCCGCACGGGCCGTTGATTGAAATCTTAGACTTAGGTGTTGGTGCCGGTTGCATATTCCCCATTCTTGGACGAAGCCTCTACGGTTGGTCCTTTGTGGGAAGCGATATTGATGAAGTCGCCCTGGCAAATGCGAAGAAGATTTGTTCTGACAATGAAGCCCTATCGGAATATGTGAAAGTGCGGCTTCAAAAAAATCAAAGCCACTATTTCAAGGGTGTCACCGGCAGCGATGAGCAGTTTGATGCTGTCATTTGTAATCCTCCGTTCTACAGCAATGAAGAAGAAGCGTTGGAAGCATCCGATCGCAAATGGCGCAACCTAGGCAAAAGCAACAACGCCGGACGCAACTTCGGGGGCACGTCGAAGGAGCTCTATTGTCCCGGAGGCGAACTATCCTTCATTCGCGGGATGATTGCGGAGAGTTTCTTTTATGCCCGCAAAGTGTATTGGTTCACGACTCTCGTATCACGCAAGGAGCACATCCATGACTTGCGCCGCGCGCTTCAGAAGGTACGTCCAACGGAAGTTGTAGTGATTCCGATGTCACAAGGACAAAAAAGCAGTCAATTACTCGCCTGGACATTTCTCGATGACCAGCAACGCCGCCACTGGCGTGATAGCCGTTTCTGGGGAAATTAATTCCAATAAAAAACGGATAGCGCCTTTCGCACACTATCCGTTTGTACCCGGGACGGGAATCGAACCCGTACAATCATTACTGATCGCAGGATTTTAAGTCCTGTGCGTCTACCAGTTCCGCCACCCGGGCGGATTGACATCAACGTTTAAAAAAAAATCCCGACCTGACAATCAGATCGGGATTTTGAGCGGGAGACGAGACTCGAACTCGCGACCCTAACCTTGGCAAGGTTATGCTCTACCAACTGAGCTACTCCCGCTTGATAAAAGAACTTGAGGGCCGCAAATTTATACAGACAATTGCTACAGGCAAATTCTAAAGCCACTTTTCTTCAAAAAAAATTCATTTCATCGCCAATTCATTCAGAATCTTGGCGGTAGCACCGGCTCCACGCTCCACGAACAGGCCTGCTTGTTGGCCCATACGATCCCGCACGGCTGCGTCTGCGGTCAATTGACCGAGCAACACGGCCCCTACCCGCTCATCTTTCGTACTGATAGCACCTCCCGCTGCGATCAATCCACAGGCCTCATCAAACTTGAGATAACGCGGACCGAAGAGCACCGGCTTATGCCATGCAGCGGCCTCGAGCGTATTGTGGATGCCGGCCCCAAAGCCGCCGCCAATCCAACAGATATCCGCCCAAGTATAAATCGAAGACAGCCAGCCGATTTCATCCACGATGCACACCCGCGAAGAAGAATAGCCGGTCGCCTCGCGCTTTGACCATAGCACCGCGTCCGGAAAGAGCTTCATCAAACGCGAAACAGAAGCCTTATCAACCTCATGAGGAACAACGACCAGCTTTGCTGAGACCGTTGCCGATGACAGCCACATAGCGAGCGCATCCTCATCGGCTGGCCATGTGCTGCCGCCAACCACCAGCAAACCCTCACCTTTGAATTCGCGAATCCATTCCACCGATCGCGGACTTTGCTTGAGCTGCATCACACGGTCGAAGCGCGTATCCCCGGCTAAGGTGACATTGGTAAAGCCAATCGATTCCAGCAGTTTAACGGATGATTCATTCTGCACAAAAAAGTGATTCACTGCAGCGAGAACAGGACGCCAGAAGCTGCTGAACATTCCGAAAAAGCGCTGATCCGGGCGGAATATGCCGGAGATGATATACAACGGCACATGGTGTTGCTTGCAAGAAAGAAAAAAGTTTGGCCAATACTCATACTTCACCATCATCGCCCGGGAGGGCTTGACTATGGCAAGAAAATCACGTGCATTCGCAGTCGTATCTGCCGGTAGGTAAAACACTCCATCAACGCCACTGTAGTGCTTACGCACTTCAAACCCCGACGGCGAAAAGAAGGTCAATAGCAGTTTTTTATGTGGATACTGAGCGCGCAACGCTTCCAGCACGGGCCTACCCTGTTCGAATTCGCCCAAACTGGCGCAGTGCATCCATATCAATTCACCGGGATTGCCTTTACGCCAATCCGACAATCGGTTGCGCCATTGCCTTCTTCCCTGCGACCACAAGCGCGCCTTGGAATGAAAAATTCCGGCAATCGGCATGAGTACAGCCAACACTTGTATGAAGAAGGAATACAGCGCTCGCACGGTGATTAATAGTAATAGAAATTATCGGACATGCGCTTATACAAATGAAGCGTCCAACCGGCACGCAGTCCAATGAGAATATCCTTGCGCACTCCGGTTTCAATTTCCTGCGTATCAAAATTCATGGCACGACGCGGTTCTGTAAATCCGCGCCAACCTTCCAATCCAATCACAAAATTGATGAGTCGGTTATTGCTCATGTGAAAGTAGCCAATAAACCCTGTGGCGGCCGGACCGTTCGCCATGCGATCATAACCTTTGAGGTATTCGCCTTCGAGCTGCGCTATTTTGGTTTCCTGATGTTCAATGCGAATCTTATGTTGCATAAAACCTGCGCCTGCCTTCACCAGTATCCCCGAATTACGGTTGGGACCAATCACCGGAAAAAGTCGCCCAACGTCTGCAGACAAAGCAAATGCGCGTTGTTGAATCACCAGTGTTGCGGGATAGCCATCATTATCGAGCACATAATTCCCTTCCACCATGAGGTTACCGAGAAAACCCTCTTCCTGCTTGACGCTCGTCCCAAAGATGAATTGTCCTTGCACCCCATAATACCATTGCGTGCGTGATTTGATGTGAAAACCAAGACTCAAATTACTGTTGTCGCCAAAGCGATTGGCCAAATCACCGCCGGGCATTTGATAGGCATAGCTCATTGTCACATGCGGATCAAACAACGACGTATCGCGCACGGTTCCTTGTGCGATTGTCGCCAATGGAGATACTAAAAGCAGCAGAATGATTATCCGATGAAGCATGCCGCTAAGGTAAGTGACCGATGGTTTGAATCTTCCGATGTACGAAACTAGACTTCGTCATCAACAGTTGCTGCGGGCTCTTCTTCAGGCCAGTCGAGTCGTTCCAAAACGGAATGAATCGCACCCTCCTTCAGGCTGTAAGCGGAGTGAACGAGCTTCGAAAACGGGTGCATTTGAAGCACGAAGAAGACCAGATGGGAAGCCATGGGCATGAATTCAGCGCGAATGCTCGGGATTGCTGTGTGCTTCAATCGATCTACCAGCGAACTGCCCAACAGCCAGTGATGAATCTGATGAAAACCCTTCAATGGAATATCGGCATGCAAGGAAGAAAGCTGCTCCGCCAAAGCATCGCGGTAGTGCATGGCACGCAGCGTATCGAAAGAACCCGATGAGCCGATAAGGCGCTTGACCGGGAATTGATTCAGCGCTTGCTGTAGGTCGTCCAATTCGGAACGCAGCAGATTCTCAAGCTCATGCAATTGGTGTTGTTCAATACGTTCTGAAGGACGGACTAGGTCGTGCAATCGACTCACCCCAAGCAAGTAGCTTTTCTTCCAAAAAATCTTCTCGGCATTCGCAATGATGAACTCCGTGCTTCCTCCGCCAATATCCATAATCAGCGACGGTTCAGAACCAAGATCCATCGATCGACGCACGCCTTCCCAAATCAGTTCCGCCTCGCGATCCCCGGAGATGAGTTCGATGTTCAAACCAAACAATTGCTTTGCTTTAGAAACGAACTCACTGCCATTGGAAGCCTCGCGCAACGCCGAGGTAGCGAAGGCAAAAACTTCGTCGCATTGAATGTTCTGAATAGCCACGTGATGCACCATCAATGCATCCAGACCGCGGGCAAAACGATGAGGGCGTATGAGTTTATCTTCAAAACCACCTTCCCCTAATTTGACAGCAACCTTATTACTAAACAGCGGGTTCCAGGTATCCCGGGTAGCCTCTACGACTAAGAGGTTGAACGTATTCGTTCCACAATCAATGACAGCTAGCTTTTTCACGTTCCACAAAGATAGCCTACTGACAGAACTTGTCAATTCACAAAACCAAAATTCTTGAAACGCCGTGTTAGTAGTATGAATAACCTCCTTGAAGGAACGTCTGCACATAGTCTGTCACGCCTTCCTCCAGCGAGTGGAAGGGCTTATCATAACCAATGCCTTTGAGCTTGCCCATAGCGGCTTCCGTGAAGTACTGGTACTTCTCTCGAATGTCCTCCGGTGTATCGATAAACGAAATATTCGGCTCAACGTTCATAGCGTGAAACGTGGCCAGCGCAAGGTCTTTGAAGGAACGTGCAGTACCTGAACCCAAGTTATAAATGCCGGAATTCTTTCGGTGATGCATCAAAAAGACACACACCTCCACAAGATCTTTGACGTATACAAAATCGCGCATTTGACCGCCATCAGCAAAATCAGGACGATGTGAGCGAAATAACTTCATGGCGCCGCTCTCGGAGATTTGACGGTGGGCATGAAAAATAACCGAGGCCATGCGGCCTTTGTGATACTCGTTGGGACCGTAGACATTGAAAAACTTGAGTCCCGCCCAGAAAAATGGCGCCTGTTGTTGCTCGAGCACCCAACAATCGAAATCATTCTTTGACTCACCATAGGGATTCAAAGGTTTGAGCTGTGGAATGATTGCATGATCATCGGTATATCCGAATTCTCCTGCGCCATACGTAGCTGCAGACGACGCATACACAAGCGGAATAGCGAACTCAGAACAGATTTTCCAGATTTCCTTGGAGTAGTTCAGATTCAATTCATCAAAAATGGCGCGGTCAAACTCCGTCGTGTCGGTTCGCGCTCCCAGGTGAAATACAAACTGCACCTGGTCTTCATGCTTGCGCAACCACTCCGGAAAATCGGTTCGATCAACACGCTCGATGATAGTCTTATCGGCCAAATTAACGCCTGTTGTTTCATGCGCTGAATGCTTGGAAAGTCCCTTAAAATCATCCACGGCCACGACGTCGAAAAAACGGTCGCGGTTTAGTCTACCCACAAGGCAACTGCCGATAAATCCTGAAGCACCGGTAACAACAATCATAGATGAATGGAATAACGTATAGCTAGTTTTGGGTGAACCAAAGCCGCTTTGCAATGTTACTACAAACAAGTCAAACCGAACGACTGAACTATCTTTGAATCAGCAGTAACCAACATGAAAACCGTCTATGTAACACGCCGCGAACGCTTCAATGCCGCGCACAAACTCTGGAATCCGCAATGGGATGAGGCCACCAATTTGAAAACCTTCGGTAAGTGCGCAAATCCCAATTGGCACGGACACAACTATGATTTGTTTGTGACCGTGAAAGGCGAGCCGCAAGCCGATACGGGCTACTGTATCGATTTGAAATTCATGAGCGACATTATCGAGGAGCATGTGCTTTCTAAAATGGATCACCGCAACTTGAATCTCGACGTGCCGTTTCTGGAGGGAAAAATGACTTCCTGCGAAGTGGTTGTCATTGCTATATGGGAGCAACTTGAGCCCTATTTGAGCAATGACGTTCATCAATTACACAGCATCAAACTTTACGAAACCGAGAACAATATTGTCGAGTACTTCGGGGGAAAGTAAACCCACCACCACGACATAACTCAGGCCCGCAATTGGAAATGTGGCTATTTTTGTTGAACCAATCGCGGCGGGTGTTGTTCTCATAATAAATATTCGCGCAATGAACTACATGATCATGGAACCGGAAACTCCCAAAGAGTTGAGTGCTGCAGAGCAAAAAATTGCAGAAAACATTCATGCCGTATTGGGTCATTTGGGAGAAGATCCCAATCGTCAAGGTCTACTGAAAACGCCGGAGCGCGTCGCCAAAGCATACACCTTCATCACACAAGGCTATCAGCAGGATGCTCGTAAAATATTGCGCAGTGCCATGTTTGATGAAGACTACAGCGAAATGGTTCTGGTGAAAGACATCGAACTCTATAGCTTGTGCGAGCACCACATGTTACCCTTCTTCGGAAAAGCACATATCGCTTACATCCCGGATGGCAAAATCGTTGGCCTCAGCAAACTTCCCCGTGTCGTTGACGTCTTCGCTCGTCGCTTGCAAGTGCAGGAGCGGCTCACCATCGAAATTCGCGATGCCATTCAGGAAACACTCAATCCTATGGGTGTAGCAGTAGTGATCGAAGCGCAACACCTTTGCATGCAAATGCGCGGTGTGAGCAAGCAAAATTCAGTAACAACCACCAGCGCCTTCAGCGGATCTTTCCTTGAGGATATTCGCACGCGCAAGGAGTTCATTTCGTTGATTGGTTCGAAGCTTTCCTAGGATTGTAGGATTATAGGGGACTTATGGTCCCCTTTTATTTTCTAGGAGCATCGACTTCGCAATTGACATTCTTTAAGAATGCCCGTATTCAAACCCGACAAGCGGCAAAGTACTTTCGCCACTCGCCACTCGCCACTCGCCACTCGCCACTCGCCACTCGCCACTCGCCACTCGCCACTCGCCACTCGCCACTCGCTCTTCACTACCTTCGCACTTCAAACCCTCATACCTATGAACAACTTAAATAACTACAACGATCAATCGATCAATCTTGACAGCGGTGCGGTATCGCGCTCATTTGTTTCCAATGTTTTCTCTTACATGACGCTGGCGCTGGTTATTTCCGGTGCTGCGGCCTACTGGTTTGCGGCAAGCGGTAATTTGCTGGCTTTACTTCAGGGCAATTCGCTTTTGATGTGGGCAGTAATGCTTGCACCGATTGGTATGGTACTCGTCATGAGCTTTGCGTTTAACCGTTTATCGCTAACAGCCCTGATGGGACTTTTCCTCGCCTATTCACTAGTGAATGGCATCAGCCTTAGTTTTATCTTCCTGGTATACTCTATGGCGGCAATTGCTAAAGTCTTCTTCATTACTGCCGGGTTGTTCGCCACCATGGCTATTGTGGGTTACACCACAAAAACAGACCTGACTAACCTAGGCTCAATTCTGATGATGGCTGTAATCGGCATCGTTATCGCTTCATTGGTAAACATGTTCCTAGGAAGCGAAACCATGGATTATATCATCAGCTGCGTTGGCGTTTTGGTATTTACCGGTCTGGTCGCTTATGACACACAAAAGATCAAGCGAATTGGCGCAGGTGTCGAGTACGGTACAGCAACAGCAGGCAAGTTGGCATTGATGGGAGCGTTGAGTCTCTACCTTGATTTCATCAACTTGTTTTTATTCCTGCTCCGCGTATTCGGCGGACGTCGCGACTAAGCACAATCTCAAAAATAACATTCCACTAAAAGGGCCGCTTGAAGCGGCCCTTTGTCGTTGTAGCTGATACCAGCTTATTTAATTGAAATCATTTCACAATCCGGACGTCATGATTCTGGCCTTCGTGCCATTAAAGGCATACCGTAAATTAAACTCAACCCCTCCTCTTCCTGCGCTTGCACTTGCCAAGCGTGATACGTTGAAGTCATAGCTCAAACCAATTTGGTAAGCGCCATATTCAACCATACCCGTGGTCACAATCGCATCGCGGAAGCGATAGTTGATACCGCCAATGACAGCGTATCCCTTCACCAAGGCCGTGTACTTAGAGTTACCTGAAACACCCAGTCTGACAGAAGATCCAATATTCAACTGCTCATGCGGGCCTTGCTTCATGAAAAGGAAATTAGGCATAATCGCCAATGACGAATTAGCTAAACTCCAAATGGCATTACCATGCATCACCATTTTCACATAGAGTGACTCTTCAAAACGCCCGGTACCGAAAGCAAACTTAGGAGTGGTCAGGTGATGGAAAGCCAAACCTACATTGATCAACCGGTAGTTATTATCCGCTACATTGACCTCAGCCGCCGTGTTATTCAAGGTGTAATAAACGCCGGTATTGACATCGAGATAGCCGAAATTCTGAATGAATCCGCTCTCGCCCGTAGGTAAGAACTCATTGAATGCGCTGCCGTCGTATTGGCTTCCCCACTGAAACTTACTATAGTCTACAAAACGCGACACATAAGAATTCTGCAACCCAAAGCCCAGGTGCTGATAGCGTGATAAGCGCACATGATAAGCCAAATTGAGTCCAACCGAATTCGTGCGCAAATTACCGTCACCCGCTTTGTCATTAAAGGCCAATAATCCAATTCCCCAGAAACCGCGGCGCTGCTTGTCCAAATCTCCCATACGTGAATTCGCTGCAAATGCAAACGTTTTGAACGGATTGGAAATGGACGTCCACTGACTACGGTGAGTAACCGTAACATCTCGGAGGATTGACCCTCCCGAAGATGCAGGATTGAGCGTCAAAGGAGTCATGGTAAACTGCGAGAAATGCAAATCTTGAGCTTTTCCCTGCAATAGGAAAAGGCCGAAGAAACACGTCAATAGTAATTTTCTCATCATCGTATTACTGTTACGTTACCCTTTCTATAGAATGGTTCACCATTGAGTAAGACACCATCAAAATAGTATACAAATACTCCTGTATTCACCTTCTTACCTTGATAGTTTCCATCCCAACAATCACCAAATTCAGTCGATTCATAAACAAGCTCACCCCAGCGATCAAAAATGCGAATGCGCATGGATCCGAAGCATTCTTCACCAAATACGCGGAAGCAGTCGTTCATTTCATGACCACCGGATTCCGGAGCAAATGCATTCGGGATGAAGAAGGTTTCGCACTCGTCAGTTACCTCGATGCGGATGCAAGAAGTATCTGAACAACCACTTTCAGCTATTCCTTCTACACAGTATGTAATCGATTCCGCCGGAATTGCCAACGGATTCGCGCAAGTCGTGCACGACAAATCAGTTGCAGGCGACCACACGTAATTGACACCACCGTTAGCATTGAGTTGCACCTCGCCTCCTAGCGTGATCAACGTATCATTCCCTGCCTCGATCTGTGGAAGCGGAATAGCCTCAACCGTAATGAATGAAGTATCCGAACAAATACCCGAAATAGCCACAACCGTATAAATAGTCGTCTCACCGGGCTCTACAGAAATCGCAGAAGCTGTATCGCCTGTGCTCCAAACGTAGGTTGTTCCACCAATGACAAACAGATCAGCAGGACTGTATGCGCAAACAAGCGTGTCTCCATAGACTTCAGAAACTGGAACTTCTTGCACTTCCATCGCGAATGACGTTGTTCCAAAACACTGTCCGTTATAACCGCTGAGGGTAAATACCGTGGATTGTGCAGGACTCACGATGACTTCATCACACGACGCACAGGATATAAACTCATTCGGCATCCAGAAGAGACTGTCAGCACCACTGGCGGAGATTGTTACCGAATCACCCATACAAATGGCTGTTGGAGCAATAATTTCCAGTGCCGGAGATGGATTCACTGTCAAGTAAATACTATCCCTTGAAGAGCAGGCCAGACCTGTACCTGTAACGGTTACCCAAGCATCTTCCATCGGAGCAATGTCGACAATAGCGCCTTCGGTGGTCAATAACACACCATCGCTTGATTCCCAAGTGTAGGTCATCGCGCCATCGGCAATCAATAACGTGGTATCACCCTGACACAATTCCAATGAATCCGCTTCAGGGATAATGCTCACCATCACCATTGGTGTGAAGTCTACTGTTACTTGTACGATGGAGTCGCAACCAAACTGACTCGTCAGCGTAACGGGATAAATACCTTCGGTTACAGTCGAAGAGCCATCCGGCAGCACATAGGGTTCACCTTCACAAGCAAAATCACTATACTCAGTGAACAAGAATGGGAACGCAACCACGTTGGTAATAATCAACGAGTCACAACCGTTTTCTGCATCCAGAATACTCACGTACTCTCCACTCATGGTAACGTCCGTACCATCAGGCAAGGTTGCTGACTCACCAAAGCAGATTGTGCGCTGCTGAGGATCTCCGACAATTTGATCTCCTATTTGAACCTGATAGGTCACCAATGAGTCACACCCTGTTGAAGAGGTTAATACTACATCTACTTCGTCATCGGTTCCTACCACGGTTCCATCCGGGGTTGTAAATACCTCATTATAGCAGAGCGAAACCGGCTGAACAACATTCAGCGCCGGTAATTCTGTAACGACATACACCAACGAAGAATCACATCCGAAGAACGATTGTTCATCGTAAATGAGATAGTCATTGGTTGCATCAGCAAGCTGGCCATTTGGCAATTCATAGATTTCGCCATTACAGATTGTGACTTCAACCGTGTCGCGGTAGTCTTCATAGTAAGTCGCCGTATAAACAATAGTACTGTCGCATGAATTGAAAGATGTCAATTCAACAGTGTACTGACCATTGGCGCTCACGACTTGGCCATCCGGTAGCACTTGGGTATCGCCCGGACAAAGCGTCAAGGCGACATTCACTGTTGCAGGAACAGGTAATACAATCACATTATAAACCCAAATGGAATCGCAACCATTCACTGTAGTGTAAGCCATTTCATAGAATCCTTCCTCTGTTACAACCTGACCATTTGGAAGCGTAAATGGATCACCATCACAGATGGTCACATTCTGCGTGTTGTAATAAATTGGATTGACAGTGAGGTCAACGGTCACGATTGAATCACAACCTCCGAAGCTCACCAAGTTGAAGACATAGATACCTTCATTGCTTTCGAATGTTCCGTCAGGCATTAACAAGCTATCACCTTCGCAAATCGCATTGTTTATGCTCACATTGAAGGATGTAACCACCACAACAATTGTAGTGACCGTAGAATCACATGCATTACTGTTTTGAATGATGCTCGTGTAGGTTCCCGCTGAACTTACAACAACACTATCAGGCAAGGTATAGGATTGACCCACACAAATCTGAACTGTCTGAGAAGCCGATGTCGCTGTAGCGACAACTACACTCACGGTATCGTAATCCACGCAGTTACCGATTGCAGCCGATAAGATGTAATCGCCTGCATCGGCGAGTTCAACATCGAGAACGAACGCCGGAGTGCCCGAAGCCGTAAATCCACCTGGGCCCGTCCAGCTCAAGGTTGCTCCGATGGAAGGAGCGGCATTCAGACTCAACACTGAACCTTCACACAAATTGAAGGCAGGTCCTGTCGCAACTGCCTGTGGTGCTTCGTTCACAACGACAATCGATGTTGCGCTCAATTCATTGAAACAAGCACCACGTGTTACTGAAACTAACTGAATTGTCTGATCCGATGAAGGCGCCGAAACAACTACGACAGCATTGCCGCCAGGCTCGATGGTTATCGTCTGTTGCGCTCCACCATTCAATGTGTAGGTTACGATGTCGCCTGCTGTGCCGTTGATGGTAAACTCTGCGTCCTCATTGCTACAGATTGGAGAATCTGAAACAACGGAAGCATCCGGAATTTCGAGGTTCTCTTCAATGACGTAGGTATCAGTAGCAACACATCCATTCGCATCAACCAATGTTACGGCATACAGACCAGGACTTGAAACAGTAATATTGGTGGCACCAATGGTCGAACCACATTCTCCGGGGAGATAGTACAGAACACCATCGCGCTCGGCATAGCAAGGGTTGCTGTATGTGCTGTCATTACAACCACACACAGGATCAAAGAAATCCGAACAAATCAAATCCTCATTCGGTAACGTCGGACACGGCTCTCCATTTGGACCTGAAACAGACCAGGTAATTGCTCCGCTTGCGCCGGACACCGACAGATCAATGGCAGTAGTGAAGCAATCAAGAGCATCTGCTGTTGCGTTAATTGAAATTGACGGCAAGGTTCCATCATCCGTAATCACAATCGTTTCCGTATCACTACATCCATTAGATGAGGTAACAGTTACAACATAACTGCCCGGCTGTGTAATGTTGACGTTTGCGCTATTGCCGAGACCTCCAGACCAGCTATAGGTGCCTCCACCGGTTGCTGTAACTGCAATAGCTCCTATTCCACACGATAAAACCGTATTTCCGGAAGGATTGCTGATGGATGCAACCGGTGCAACAGTATTCTGCGTGATGGTAATACTCTCTGTATCGGCACAACCGTTGTCAGCTGTAACAGTCAACGAGTATACACCGCCTTGAGTAACTGAAATCGTTGGGGTCGTGAGTCCATTACTCCATTGATAATTTCCATTTCCGGAAGCAGTCAGCACGATAGACGACTGTGAACAGGTGATTTCCGTGATATTACCTGCTGCAGAAATTCCCGCGGTAGGTGGAGTATTATTCTGTGTAATGTCAATGGATGTTGTTCCAACGCAGCCATTCGCACCGGTAGCCGTTACAGCATATAAACCGGGGGTCAGAACAGTTACATCTGCTGTATTGCCAAGGCCATTACTCCACGCGTAGCTTACACCTCCGGTTGCCGTCAGACTAATGGCATTGGTATTACACCCTAAAATAGTTGTGCCCGTGTTGTTGTTGATCTGAACATTCGGGGCACCTAAACTGGCAGCGACTGTGATGGATTCGGAGTCCGAACAGCCATTGGCCGCGGTAACCGTTACCGTATAATTACCGCCGACAGTAACGGTAGCAGAAGGCGCATTACCCAAACCATTCGTCCACACATACGATACACCACCCGAAGCAGTGAGAATCACATCTGGGTTGTTACAATCGATGAACGGAGCATCTTCCACAATCGCGGCACTTACAGCGATATCCTCTGTAACGGTTATTGAAGTGCTCGCAAAACACCCGTTTGATGAAGTAACCGTAAGCGTGTATATACCCGGATCGGATACTATTATTGAATTTCCTGATCCCAAATTGATTGCTCCATTTGACCAACTGTAAGCGCCTACACCACCACCTGTAAGTGTGATGCTGCCGTTAATACAATCAAGCGTGTTGGATGCAATGTTGCTCGAAATAGCAGGCTGTGGTAATGAACCATCATCTGAGATGGTAATTGATTCCGTATCTGAACAACCGTTGGACGAAGTAACAGTTACTGTGTAAGTTCCAGCAGAAGTAATCGTTGCACTGGCATTACCACCAAGGCCGTTGCTCCAGCTATACGATCCACCGCCTGTGGCCGTTACGCTGATATTATTCTGCAGACAGGTTAATACTTGCGTCCCTGAGTTATTCAGAATACCTGCAACCGGTGAAATCGTATCTTGAGTAAGCGTAATAGACGCTGTGCCAACACAACCATTCCCACCGGTAGAAGTGACGGTGTATGAACCAGGCTCGGTGACAACAACACTTGCGCCTGCACCTAAACCATTATCCCAAGTGTAATTGGTTCCACCGGTCGCAGTCAGACTTATGCTTGTATTGTTACAATCGAGAACGGTTGTTCCGGTGTTATTGGTAATACCAATTGCAGGCGCACTTCCATCGTTCGTTACAATGATTGACTCAGTGTCAACACATCCGTTCGACGCTGTTACGGTTACCGTATAATCTCCCGCTTGCGTAATTGTTGCAGCTGCAGCATTGCCCAATCCATCACTCCAACTGTAGCTTACACCACCGGTGGCAGTGACACTAATCGTTGGCTGCGCGCAGCTCAATATGGTTGTTGCAGAGTTGTTGGTTATGCCTGCAGTGATGGTGTTGTTTTGCGTAACGGTAATGCTTGCTGTGGCCGTGCAACCGTTGCCTGCTGTTGCAGTGACGGTATAAGTGCCCGGAATTGTTATCGAGGCATTTGCGTTGTTACCCAGACCACCGCTCCACAAGTAGCTCACGCCTCCGGTGGCTGTTACGTTAATCGATGTTGTAGTGCAGGTTAACTCCTCAGTTCCCGTATTGTTAGTAATAGCTACAGAAGGTGTTGAACCATCCGTGCTGATGTCTAAGCTTTCCGTGTCACTGCAGCCATTAGCAGCCGTAACGGTTACTGTGTACAAATCAGGAGCACCCACTGAAACTGATGCCGATGCACCTAAACCATTATCCCAGCTGTAGCTCACACCACCACTAGCCGTCAAGCTGATGGTGTTTTGTGCACAGGTCAGCTGTGTGGTTCCTGAATTATTCATAATAGATGCAACAGGCGCAACAATGTTCTGGCCGATGGTGATGGTATCCGTAGACGAACAGCCATCAGCGTTGGATCCCGTAACGATGTAAGTCCCCGGTGCAGTGATGGAAACTGTGGCCGAATTACCGAGACCATTGCTCCAGCTATAGCTGTCGGCACCTTGAGCGGTAACTTGTATAGAAGTCGTCGTACAAGTGAGTGTGTCAGCAGCGGTCGTATTGCTGATGACAACCGTCGGCGGAGTGCATAGAACATTTGATATTTCGATGATCGCAAAACCTTGGCAACCATTTTCGCCTGTGACGATTACCGTGTATTCTCCTGCACTAATAATATCAACTGTTGCGTTAGTTCCCAAGCCTGCGCTCCAGACATAAGAAACACCCCCTGTAGCAGTCACATTAATGACAGAAACGGTAGATGAAAGTTGAGTCGTTCCGGTATTGTTGATGATGACTGCGTTTGCAGTAGCTAAGTCCTCTGTGATTGTTATGGAAGCGGAAGAAGAACAGCCATTGGCAGCAGTCGCAGTTACGGTGTATTCGTCTACCTGATCAATAGAGACCACTGCATTCGAACCCAGACCATTCGACCAGCTCAAGGTCACCGGGAATGCATTCGCTAGAGTATCCGCTGTCAATACAATCTCCGTAAGCGCGCAATTCAACACCGTAGTATCGGCAAGAATTACCACTGTCGGCACTTGACCATCAGAAGTAATTTCAATGGTTTGAGTGGTTGTGCAACCATTACCCGTATCTGTTCCCGTAACAACATACTCATTCGCTGAACCTACTGTGATTTGGGTATCTGTTGACCCCGTTGACCAAACATAGCTATCCGCAGTTCCGGAAACCGTGAGTTCAATTTCTGCATCGGCACAAGTCAATTGATTATCCAAGTCGTCCGAAGTAATTGCTACCGTCGGCGCCAATCGGTCTTCACCAACAATAACCACCACACTAGTATCACAACCGTTTGCGCCCTCCGCAGTCAATGTATAGGTTCCCGCAGTTGTTACACTCAACACATTCGTTGAACCAATTACTTGGTTAGCGCTATTCGTCCAAGTGTATTGTGATGCGCCGCTTGCTGAGAGTTCAACACTAGGAACTACACAGGTCAACTGTGCCGTGTTGTTGAGTGTGTCGAGCACTAGTGCAGGCGTATTAATATTTTGACCAACATCAATTGAATCAACAGCTACACAACCATTGCTACCTGTTGCGCTCACTGAATAAATATCAGGAACAGAAACACTCACCGTTGCATTCAAGCCAAGACTATTGCTCCATGCGATATTACCGGTAGTATTTGCTGTAAGCTGAATGAGCGCGTCGTTACACGTCAATTCATTCGAAGGGCTATCCGAAGTGACTGTCAACGCAGGCGGCGCAACATCTTCTGAAATTACAACAGTTTGTGAAGTTGTGCATCCATTGGCAGCGGTGAGTTCTACGGTGTAACTACCGGGCATTGAAATATTCAACGACGATGCACCCGGTGTTCCGCATTCACCGGGAACATAGTAGAACACACCGTCTACTTCAGCTTCACAAGCGCTTGGATAAGTGGTGCCATTGCATCCACAAACAGGATCAAAAATGGCAGGACATATAATCGAAGGATCTCCTGCAACTTGACAATCGCTGCCGGCAGGAGCATTCACACTCCACACCAAAGAACCGGAACCGATTGCACTAAGTGTGATGCTTGTTACATCGCAGGTAAGCGTATTGGCAGAAGGAATAAGCTGTAAACTGGGTGTTGAGCCATCAGTACCTATGGTGATTGACTCGGTGTCAACACAACCATTCGCTCCGGTAACCGTAACGGTGTATGTTCCCTCTGCGGAGGCGCTAAAGTCAGCAGTTGACGCAACAACCGATGTACCGTTTGACCAGCTGTATTCTACACCACCACTTGCGGTGAGGTCGATTTGACTCAACGTACACGTCAAGGTTGTTGCAGGTGCATCATTATTTGTGATTACCGCAGTAGGAACAACAATATTTTGAGTTACTTCAAACGCCGCAGTTGCATAGCAGTCGTTCGCATCAATTCCTGTTACGGTGTAAACTCCCGGAGCAATGACAACCAAACTATCCAAGCTGCCTAAGACATTCAGCGAGGCATCTGTCCAGGTATAATTGTCGGCACCATTTGCTGAAAGAACGATGCTCGTCACATCACAGGTCAACACACCGCCTTCCTCCGGATTGGCAATGCTAACAACCGGATCTACGATATTCTGCGTGATGTCAATTGATGCTGAATCGGCACATCCATTTGTATCGGTTACAGTCACCGTGTAAAGCCCAGGAGAGACAATGTCTAGTGCAGCGACATTCGAAACCACAGAAGCGCCATTCGACCACTGGTAGGCAATACCACCGCTCGCAGAAACTGCAATCGTGTCGATATCACAGGTTAATTGCTGCGTGCCAATTCCATTATCGATGGAAACTATTGGGGCAAGTGTATCGGTGAAAATTTCAACACTTGTAGAGGCCGAACAACCGTTAGCAGATGTCACCGTTACTGTGTATTCTCCCGGTTCTGTAACAACGAGGCTTGCTTGATCTCCACCATTCGACCATGCGTACGTGCCACCACCCGATGCAACAAGTGTTGTGCTCGTGATACTGCAGGTTAACGTATCAACTCCAGAAGGAATGCTGATGCCCGCAATTGGCGCTGAACCGTCACTGGTGATACTTACCGATGCCGTATCACTGCAACCATTCGCTGCTGTAACCGTTACGGTATAGAACCCAGGAGTTCCCGCAATGAAATCAGCCTCGCTCGAAACGACTGCCGAACCATTCGACCAGCTGTATTCTGCTCCACCGATAGCTGTCAGACTAATGGTATCCAACTGGCAGGTGAGTTGAGTCTGACCACCTGTATTATTCTGAATAGAGGCGGTCGGCAATTCTACGCTTTCCGTTGCTGTGATGAACGCCTGACTCGAACAGCCGTTCGCCAATGTTCCGGTGACGGTATAAACACCCGGATTCGCAATGAGGTATGCTGCAGAATTTCCTACAACACCTGAGGAAACTTCTTCCCACACATAAGATGTCGCGCCTTGAGCAACAACATTAATAACTGTGCTATCGCAGGTGAGCAAAAGATTATTGGATGGATTTGAAATCGTCACCAACGGCACAATCACATCTTCGAAAATCTGATAGTTCGCAATCGCTGCACAACCATTGGTGCCGGTGCCCGTTACCGAATAGATGCCATCACCTGTGACATCCAGAGTCGAGTTGATTGAACCATCCAATGCCCAACTGTAATTAACAGCTCCTGAGGCCTGAAGGGTAATGCTCGGTGTAGTGCACGTAATCGTATCCTCCTGCGTGATGTTTTCAATAGCAACTGAAGGCGGTGTGGTATTGCCGAAAATTTCGATGGTAGCATCCGCCGAACACCCCGTAGCATCGGATGTGACAGTCACGGTGTATTGACCCGGTGTTGTAACATTCACGCTCGCCGTACCGCCCAGACCGTTTGACCACAGATAACTTGATCCTCCGCTTGCAACCAATTCGATGGATGTAATCGCACAAGTGAGTGTATCATTCGAAAGGGGAAGACTAATGTCCGCTAGTGGTGTAGAACCGTCGTTGGTAATGATTACTTCGGCAGTTGCGTCACATCCATTGCTGCCAATTCCGGTTACGGTGTATGTACCTTCAGTTTCAACCTGTAGTAAGGCAGAATTTGAAAGAACAGAAGTACCATCCGACCAGCTATAGGAAACACCATTACCCTGCGCGAGTAATACAATCGAATCCAAACTGCACGTCAGTATTGTTGATCCCACCAAATTCGAAATGGACACCAGCGGGTCAACGATGTTCTGACCAATAACAATCTGCGCAGTATCCTGACAACCATTCGCCGCGATTCCGGTGATGGTGTAGGTGTCCGGGGCTATCACACTCAAATCCGCAAGGGACGAAACTACCGCCCCCGAACTATTGGTCCATTCGTATTCCGTGGCACCCGTAGACGTCAATTCAATTGTTTGCAATGCACAAGTGAGCACTTGACTAACACTTGCATTTACAATGCTCATGGAAGGTGTCACAAGATTCTCGGTTATCACAACATCCAACGAATCCGAACAGCCATTGCCTGCAGTTACGATTGCGGTATAAGTACCCGCTGCGTCAACTGTAAGCGTGTTGGAGGCGCTCAATGTATTGTCGAAAGCGTCCAGCCATGCATAGCTCACACCACCGGCTGCTGTGAGCAAAATTTCCTCCGTTGCACAAGTGATAATCGTTGTGTTGGGCAGATTGACCACAGCTGCGGTAGGTTGCGCAACATCTTCGCTGATGACAATGCTGTTTTGAGAAATACACCCATTCGTTCCTGTAACAGTGAGGGTATAATTGCCCGGTTCGCTTACCAACAGACTATCTCCCTGCAATACTCCTCCTCCACTCCAGCTGTAAGTGCCGGCACCGTCGGGGATAAGCGTAATCACATCATTGGAACAAGTCAATGTATTCGTTGCAAGCGACGAGGCTATGACAGCACCCGGAAGAATCGTATCTTCTGAAATCGAGATGGAAGCATTTGCCTCACAACCATTCGTACCGACTGCGTTAACACTGTATTCGCCCTGTTGTGTAACGAAGATGGTTGAAGCACTTCCGTAAATCGCCGGTGTCCAGTCGAACGTAACCGCATCGGTAGTTACGTTTAATTGAATCGAATCAGTTGAGCAGGTAATCTCAAGTGCACCTGTTGCGTTATCAATAGATACCGTTGGTGAAGTGATATCCTGAGTGAAGCTAAACACACTGTCACTGATGCAACCATTAACACCTGTAGCAGTTAACGTGTAATCACCGGCCTCGGTAATGACAAGTGCTCCAGCATTACTTAAAGTGTTACCAGTTGCATCCGTCCATACAAATGTTGCCGAGCCAAGAGCTGTGATGTTGATGGTATCCAGCGCGCAGGTTAACTCAGACGACGCATCAAGATTCACCACATTGATAACAGGCTGTGCAATGTTCTGGTTGATGACGATATCGACGGAATCGCGACAGCCATTTTCGCCCGTTGCACTTACTTGATAAGTTCCCGGTTCATCGATGGTCTGTAGTGGACCAAAACCAAGACCATTGTTCCATTCATATACAAATCCACCTGTTGCCTGTACTTCAATGGTATCCGTATCACAGGTCAACTCAGCGGTTCCCGATAGATTAGAAATGGCCACATTCGGCAACACGATATCTTGAGTAATCGGATAGACAATGGTCGTGTCACAACCGTTTAGACCGGTCACCACAACAGAGTAGTTATTTTGTGGCGCAGCAACATTCACTACTGGGCTAGTTCCTAAATTATAATTCCACAGGTAGCTCTCTCCACCGGTAGCTTCGAGGGTAATGGACAAAACTGTACACGTCAATTCTGTTGGTCCTGTAACACTATTAACGGAAGCATTCGGTGTAGTAAAGTCACCGACTACTTCCACAAATGCGGAACCTTCGCATCCGTTGGCATCCAGTGCGGTGGCAGTGTATACTCCTGCTGCATTAACCAATAAGGTTGCGGCACTTCCTACAACTGCGTTAGTAGCATCGGTCCAAGTATAGGTAATAACGCCATTGGCATTCGCAGCGCTCGCAGTGAGCAGCGTGCTTAGAACGTCACAATTGAGAGTATCTGCAGGCGGATTGATAGAGACAATTGGAAGATCCGCGCTTTGTGTGATTTCTACCGAAGCATCATCCACGCAACCATTTGCCGCGGTGACAACTACCGAGTAGATTCCGGGTGCATCTGCATACAACGTCTCATTGCCGCTTCCGTCAAACCACTCGTAACTCACACCACCGCTTGCTGTCAGCAAGATGCTATCAACTTGACAAGTGAGCACACCACCACCGGGTGTAATGACGGCTACCGGAGCAACAACGTTTTCCGAAATAGTCGTTTGCGCTGAACTCACACAACCATTACTTCCGGTAACCTCCAAAGAGTATAATCCCGGACTCTCAACATCGATGGATGCACTGTTGCTGAATCCATTGTTCCAGTCGAACGAGCCATTGCCTGTTCCGGTAAGAGTTGTCACGCTATCCTGACAAGTCAACACAAGCAGCGAAGCATCAATTGTAGCTCCGGGTGAAACCGTGTCAATTTCAATCGTGTAGGTTGCTGTATTCAAGCAACCATTCGAACCTTCCCCTTCGACACTGTAATCTCCGGCATCAAACACGGTGATGCTTGCACCGGCAGCACCGGTTGACCAACTGTACGTTGACGCTCCGGACGCAGTGAGTACAACCGAAGGTTGAGCACAGGTAATAGTGTCGAACGATGCTGAAATTTGAACATCAGGAAGCTCGAGGTCTTCAAAAATTTCATAGTTCAAGAAATCACTGCAGCCATTCTCTCCGATAACGGTTACTTGATAGCTGCCTGCTTGAGTCACGGTAATGTTAGCGCTGGTAGAAACAACATTTCCGGATCCATCAAGCATCCACTCATACTGCACGCCACCGGTTGCAAATAATGCGATCTCTTGCGGAACTAGATTACAAGTGATGGTATCCACGCCTGTAGTATTGAAAATTTCAATCGTTGGCAATGAAAGATCTTGAGTGATGGTGATGCTACTTTGACCCACGCAACCGGTTGTCGGGTCAGTTACCGTAACGGTGTAGGTTTCCGGATCTGTCAGCGATTGATTCGCTGAAGACGATAATCCTCCCGTCCAAACGAACTCTCCATTCACCACGTTGGTCACCACTTCCACGTCAATCTGCGTCGTATCACAACCGAGTTCGAATGTGCCCGTCAAATTGTTGATGGTGACCGTGGGTAAATTACCGTCAGAGCCAACCGTGATTTCAGCTGTTGCCGTGCAACCGTTCACTGCGCTTATGCCCGTCACTTGATAGACGCCCGCTTGCGTAATGAGCGCAAAGGCATTCACACCCAATCCCCCGCTCCACACATAGGAGTCTGCGCCTTGCGCCTGCACCTGTATAGATGTTGAATCGCACGTGAGCAAGTTGTTCTGCGACACATTGATAATTTCCACAATCGGAGCAATGATATCTTGTTGCACCGTAAAAGAACCTACGCCTAAACATCCAAATTCATCTATTCCCTCTACGGTATACACACCGGGCCCGGTGACCACCAGCGTTGCACCAATGGTCGTTCCGCCATTCCAGCTATAGGACAGCGCTCCACTTGCCGTGAGGATGATGGTATCGTTTTCACACGTCAATGGATTCGTGCTAGGCGTCACTTGCACGTTCGGTGTATCCGCTTGCTGATTAATGGCAATTCCGAGGGTATCTGAACAACCATTATCTGCGAAGACTTCTACCGTGTAGTAGCCGGCCGCATTAACAGTCAACACAGGGTTCGCCGCTGCACCTGATCCCCAATCATAAGCCACACCGCCTGATGCGGTCAACGTTATAGCCGGCTCAGCGCAGGTGAGCGAAAGCGCGCTTGCATTGATAGCAGGCGTTGGACGAATGGTATCAATCGTGATAATCTCTTGATCAACATCCTCACAACCGTTTGTTGTAGTACCTGTCACTTCGTAATTCCCCGGAGTTGAAACTACGATTGAGGGCCCGGCTTCACCCGTAGACCATTCGTAGGTATCAGCACCTGAAGCAGTCAGCGTGATTTGATCGATGTCGCAAGTCAGTTCTGTTGCCGTTGCTGTAATCGTTACCACAACCGAGGAAGTGTCCTGTGTGATTACAACGCTTTGCGACACATCACAGCCATTTGGCGCAACATAGGTGGCCTCATAGGTATTGGCGGTTGAAACGGTAATTGAACTTACGTTGGCCGCACCGTTGCTCCAGGTAAAGGATCCACCACTTGGCGAAACGTTCTCTGCGGTAATGGTAATTGAGGTAACATCACAGTTGAGTTCATTCGCTGTAGCAATCAAATCGAACGAAGGCACACCGGCGTCTTGCCCGATAGAAACGACATCTTGTGCGGTACAATTATTAGCTGCTGTGACAATCAGCGTGTAGTCACCACCTTGCGTCACGTCAACCGATGATCCCGTTCCAATGACGTTGTTATTTCCATCGAGCCACTGATATTCCGCTGCGGGGAATTGCGAGGTTAACGTCGACACTGAATCTGTACAAGACAAATTCTGAAGACTCGCCACAATTGCGGCAGTCGGCGGTGTTGTATTTCCACCAATGTTAATAGTCACCGTTGATGGGCAATCATTGGCATCGGTTACGGTGTAGGTATAGAAACCCGGACCAACTTGGTAAGTTCCCGTGTTCGTGTAAGGGGCTAATCCACCGGTTGCCGATACAGTCAACACCACCTGTTCCTGACCACAACCAATAGTGCCGCCTGAGAGGGTGTCAATCGTTGCTGTTGGACCTTCAAGTGCAGGCAGAATTTCAATCGAGTTAGAAACAGCTTGGCAACCATTGGCGTCGGTTACAATGTAGGTGTATGTTCCGGCGCTTTCATTGAACGTGCCCACATCACCGGCATACGGTGGTGTTCCACCCGTTACAGTAACGGTGACGGAAACAGTAGTCGCCAAACAAGTCAATAAATCGGTTGCCTCTGCAAACACACTCGGTCCTTCTGCAGGTGGATCAACCGTAACGATGTTTGTTGTATCGGTGCATCCTTGTGCATCGGTCACCACGTAGAAATAATCACCGGGCTCCGTTACTTCCTGGAATCCCACGCCCGTAAATGGGCCCTGACCTCCGGAAGCTGTCACCGAGATGAACACAACGCTATCCTGACAGGTCAGCGGCGTGAGCAAGCCTGCGGAGGCAACCAGTGTATTCGGAGTTGCGCTAATGGTGAATGTTTGACTAAACAAACAATCATTCGCATCAATCACAAACACCTCGATAGCTCCTGCAGGCAGATCCGCAAAACTCCCGGTTACTTCGTAATTGATTCCATCAATGCTGTATGTAAATGGAGCAGTGCCTCCGATGACATTCACCACTTGCAGCTCGCCATTGTCCAACCCGCAAGTGGTTTCAGATGTGATGACCTGTATCTCGGTAATGTCGCACGGAATCGTTGAACATGATGCTGTATCGGGTAAGAAGCACGCCTCTGCACTTCCTATCGGAGTTACAATCAGCGTCACGGAATCCCCTGCCGACAATCCGACTACAGAATAGTCTGTCGACAGATAGTCAGCCACCTGATTGGTCGTCACACCATTGACGAATTCTTCCACAAGGAAAGAGGTAGCCCCCGAGAGCGCATTCCAGGTAAAGTCAACCTCATCGGTGGTTGTGCTGGTGCAACTCACAACAGGCTGAATCGCTACCAATACAGTTACATTGATTGAAACAGGCTGCCCCACGCAGGTGGTGAGCGTATCTGTCTCAATAACGGTCACGACATAATCACCCGGAACAACCAGCGACCAATCCACTTGTATTCGGTTAGTGCTTCCTTCTGTGCCTTGTTGTGTCGTGATGACAGCTTGCGGCACTTCAGTCACGCCATCCGGCAAATACACAAACCAATCATACACAGCGTTCACGCTTCCCTGACCACCCTGCTCATCGGTATCTACGCTATATAGGCCATAGGTACCGCCATCGGGATCAAGCACGCACACGGTATCGATCTGCGCCCAGGCGAAGTTCACAGCGAACATCGCTGCCAGCAGAAGTGATATGTGTTTGATTGGGTTCAAGGACTGGTTTGGATTGGGTTAGAGTTAGTTGTGGAAGATGGGAGAGGTCTGTGGTGTTGGGTTGACGGTGACGGTTGAGGTCGCCGTGTTTTCACAACCGTTTGCATCCGTACCGGTTACGGTATAAGTAACTGTAATTTGAGTTGCGCCTGTATTATCAGGACTAGCTATAACTGTGTCGCCCACTGTCGTATCTAAATCAGTTGCCGGTGACCAAGAGTATGTCACTGCGCCAGACGCTACGAGTGTCGCGAAATCATCGCCGGAGCAGATGGTTTCAGAGTTTACAACAATAACCGGTAGAGCATTTATTGTAACATCAATTGTCGTTGGAATTGCACACTGCGTTGGATCATTCGGTGTGAAGTTAAAAGTGAATGTACCATCGGCTGTAGTCGTGATTGTATTTGGCGACCATGTTCCGGTGATTCCCTCTTGTGAGGTTGCTGGCAATGCAGGAGCTGCACTGTTCTGACA
>JBKCDO010000148.1:0-50864 GCA_046304755.1 Flavobacteriales bacterium | reverse complement strand
GCTGTAATCAGTGATTTTTTATCGATGCCTTGCACGGCTGCTTGCTGAGGAATGATGCTCGCCTCGGAAAATCCGGGAGTCGTATTCACTTCAATCACGAAAATCTCTTTTCCGCGAATGATGAAATCCACGCGGATCATGCCGCGGCAATCTAATTTTCGATAGATCTCCTCGGCTTGGGATTGCACCGCGCTGTAGAGTTCAGGGTCGATAGGCGCCGGCGTAATTTCTTCTGATTGGCCTTGATATTTTGCTTCGTAATCGAAGAATTCTTTTTTGGAAATGATTTGCGTAATGGGCAGTGCCATAACACGACCTTCCCATTGAATGACGCCACAGGTCACTTCATCGCCTTGAATAAATTCCTCAATGATGATTTGATTATCCGCTTTGAATGCGGCGTCAATCGCACGGTGAAGATCTTCAGCGGCATTCACGCGGGAGGTGCCAATGCTGCTTCCTCCACAGTTAGGCTTAACAAAGCAAGGCAAACTAACGGTCTCGAGAATGCCTTGAACGGAATACGATTCCATGGCTTTCAGCGTAGTGCTTTTCGCTACACGCAGACCAAAGGTTGCCAAGACGCGAGTGGTCATTTTTTTATTGAACGTCAACGCCATGTTGAGCGTATCGCCTGTTGTGGTTGGTATTTGCAGTAGTTCGAAATACCCTTGCATGATACCGTTTTCGCCGGGTGTGCCGTGGATAATCATGAACACACCATCGAACCGATGCACATGACCATCGATTGTTACCGTGAAGTCGGCGCGATTGACATCGACTTCTGTACCGTTGTATTCTGCGTACCAGCGCTCCGGAGTAACTACGATTTTCATCGGATCGAAACGTTCACGGTCAATGTTGTTCATGACCATTTGTGCGCTGCGCATACTCACAACGGACTCACCGCTGAAACCGCCACAGACGACGGCAATTGACTTCTTCATAGGATATCGGTATTCTCAAGCAAATCTGCTGCGATTTCGCGCTGCACCTCGGCATAATATCAACTCATTTGAACATTTTAGGGTTGATAGGAGCCCGCCTTCGGAGTATCATTGCGTTATAGAAATAATCCATGAAACACCTCTTGTTATCGTTGCCATTTTGTTTGGCTTTTTTACATGTGAATGCACAGCAGCCATCTACTTCACCTTATCAATTTACAGTGGTGAAAGAGAATACCGTTGGCGCAACGGAGAATCAATGTCAAACAGGAACATGCTGGAGCTTTGCCACAGTTTCTTTTCTGGAAGCTGAAGTGATTCGTAAAGGCGGAAAACCCGTTGATTTATCGGAGATGTATAACGTGCGCCTAACCTATCCGCGTAAGGCCGATAGCTATGTGCGCTACCAGGGTAAACAACAATTCGGACCGGGTGGATTGAGCCACGATGTCATCACTATTCTGCGCGATTATGGTGTAGTGCCCGAGTCTGTTTATAGCGGCTTAAAAGGCGGTAGCACCGAATACAACCACAATGGATTGGATGCTATGCTCGAATCGACCGTGAAAACAGTCCTCGACCGCAAATTGAATGAAGAAGGCGATGATTGGAAGCGCTCTGTTGAAGGCATTTTGGATGCAGAAATTGGAACATTACCTGCCGGCAACTTTGAATACAACGGTAAGCAATACACACCGGCTTCTTTCCGCGATGCGCTCAAGCTTAATGCGGATGACTATGTAAGCATCACGTCGTTTAGCCATCATCCGTTTTATCGCTCTTGCGTGTTGGAGGTTCCGGATAACTGGTCCAAGGGAAGTTTTTACAACGTGACTATCGAGGAGCTTGGCCGCATCGCCGATCATGCAATTGAAAATGGCTACACCATTGCGTGGGATGCAGATGTCAGTGAGAAGGGATTCTCTTTCTCGCAAGGCGTGGCTGTGCTTCCTGCAGAGCAACCTAAGAAGGAAGAGATGTGGACCAAAGTGCATACGGAAGTTACGCCTACTCAAGCAGCGCGTCAAACGGCGTTCGATCGCTTTGAAACAACGGATGATCACCTGATGCACATCACCGGTAAGTCAAAGGATCAACTGGGAAATACGTATTACATCACAAAGAATTCTTGGGGAACAGGCAATTCGTTTGGCGGATATCAGCACGTATCGCGCAGCTATTATTTGATGAAGACAGTGGGTATTGTGGTGCATAAGGATGCCCTTCCGATGGATATCAAAACGAAGTTGGGTATTAAGTAATGAATTCCAAAAAACCTGCATCACGCTGGAATATCAAGCGCATCGCTCGATTGATGGGTCTCATCATCGGCGGATACATGGCTTTCACGATCCTGCTGGTGGTATTTTATAAATGGGTGAATCCACCGACAACGTTTTTACAGTTAACCTGCGACTGTCCGCCGGGTGCGGAGTTTCACAAGGAGTGGGTTGATGGTGACCAAATCTCCAAGCAGATGAAGCTTGCCGTTGTGGCCAGTGAAGACAATAACTTTATGAAGCACGGCGGCATCGATTGGGGAGCGGTTGAAAAGGCGCGCAAGTACAACGAGACCGTTGGTGTGAAAAAGGGTAAGTATCGCGGAGCGAGTACCATTACGCAACAAACAGCAAAGAATGTTTTTTTGTGGCCGGGGTCTAACAAGGTGAGCAAGTGGATTCGCAAAGCGTTCGAAGTGTATTTCACTTATTTGATTGAATGGATTTGGGGCAAGGAACGAATCATGGAAGTCTATCTGAACGTCATTGAAATGGGCCCGTGTAAGTTTGGTGTGGGCGCTGCAGCTAAGGATTATTTCGGAGTGAGTGCATCTAAATTATCACGTGAGCAGGCGGCGCTCATAGCGGCCTGTTTACCTAATCCCAATAAATACAGCGTAGCCAAGCCGGGACCTTATATGCGCCGGCGTCAAACACAAATTGCACGATTGATGGGCCTAATCGGCGATGGTTATTTCGAACGTTACAGCAAGGAAGCTGACCAAAAGACGCGTGAAGAGGAAGAGCGCAGAGTCGAAAAGAAATTGGAAGAACTACCGGAAGAGACTTTGCCGTTGGATGAGGAATCTTCTTCGAATGAGGAAGTGAATCAAACAGAAACCATTGAGCCGGCAAAAGAAGAAAGCCAAGAGGATGAGACTCTGCCAGATTCAATTCAGCCTTAAAATCCAAACAAACCGCCAATGCGAATGATTGGTTGATTGTACGGTGAATTAGGATCTTGAATCAGGTCGTACATTATCATGGCACTTAAGCCTAATCTGCCGCCACCACTGTTGTATCCGGCACCAACCAACCAAACGGGTACAATAGCTTCAGACGAATTTCCCAATCTATCGAAAGCACTGCGCTTGAGCAGTTCGAATTCAGTATGCGCGAAAAGCGTTTTGAAAACGGTCGCACGCGTCCAAACACTTGCACCGTATATGTTTTCGCGATAACCATTAGCGGCGACGTAGGTGTAGTTCACACCAATACCATTAATCAACCAGGGTGTTGTCCGATATCCAACCATCGGATTCAATTGGAAATAGGTAGGATTTCCGAAATGGCCGCCCAGATTCCCTCCGAAGACCAGTTTGTCTTGCCATGGTGTTTTAGCTGCGGGTGCAGTTTTTTTAGAAGTACCCCCAACGTAGTCTTCTTCCGAAGTCTTTTGCGCATGCGTGGACAGGCTTGCCCAAAGGCAAATCGCGAAGCACAAGAGTTGACGTGTGGGCATGGTCAAAAATAAACACATTTCAGGTGCCACTCGGGCTACTTACCTTTGAAACATGGAAGCTGCATCATTGGCCAAACGAATAGTAGATGCGATGTACAACAACGACCCGATGTCCCAATGGTTGGGTATTGAGCGCATCACCGACGGACCCGGAATTTCAGTATTGCAGATGCGTATTCGCAAAGAGATGCTGAACGGTTTTTCGATTGCGCATGGAGGAATCGCCTACTCCCTGGCGGATAGTGCCTTGGCCTTTGCAGCTAATAGCCATGGTATTCAGTCGGTGTCTATTGAGACCGCTATTTCACACGTTAGTCCCGCTAAAGAAGGCGATGTGCTCCGCACCCTAGTTGAAGAAAAGCATTTAACGCGGCGAACCGGATTGTATCACGTTACGGTTGTGAATCAGGATAATAAGGCCGTGGCCTATTTCAAGGGCACTGTGTTTCGAACCGGAAAAGTTTGGGAGGTCTGATATCGAGGCCCTTTCTATCGCGATTGTTTCACAAGTTTTTTACAGTAAGCATTGTTGCCTTGTGCGATAATCAAATAATAGCTTCCTGCCGGATAATCACGAAGATCAATGAGTCTTGAATAATCTGTTGCATTGTTACCTCGCTCATCATATACAAGCGTCTGCTTGGCCTCGTCCTGAATGACAACACTGAAGGGTGCGGACTCAGTTAAGGTGAACTGAAGATCAACTGCACTCAATGCAGGCTTGGGAACAATCGATAATTGATCGAAGCCGATGGATTCTGTTGGAATATCGCGCGATGCTTTTTCTGCTGCATTCAGGTCATCAATGCTAATGATGAAATTGCCCGAGCGATTTTCTCCGGGATAAAACTCATCGGCTAAAGGAGCGTTAACATTAAAGTCACGCAGAAATTCTTCCATCCGTTTTTGCAAGTCCTCGGCATCCATGTTGAATTCAAAGTCGTAGAAGTAATTGCCTTGATCATCCATGCCCTTGTAGTCATGAAAAATCTGGAAGTCTTCCGATGCGCTGATGGAGCGTTTTCCTAAAGCCCCGGTGATGCGTTTCTCTTTGCCGTCTCTGCTGATGAGCAATTCCACGCTGCTTCCGGGTTTGCACTTGCGCACCGCGTTAGCCAGTGCATTGAAATCACCAATGGCCTCGCCATTGCACTCCAGGATAACATCACCATCCAAAAGGCCCATTTCTGCAGCCGGCGATTTTTCTTCTACGTTAACCGCGATGCCAACGGTCGTGGGGTCATTCGCCGGTGTAACGCCCAGGTAAGCCGTTTCTCCCGTATTGAAACCTTCACGGTTAAAAGGTTGTGTAAGCAGCAAGGAGTCGTTCATGTTGAAATCGTCGCGCACTCCGGGTATTTCGACTTGACGTCTGTGCCAGGGAACAGCCGGAAATTCTACCGTTATTTTTTTCTTGCGCTTGTTGCGTTTCACTACAAAACGCAGTTCACCTCCATTTTGTCCAATGGATTTAACCTTCGCCAACACTTGAGCCGCCGCGGTGATTGGTTCGTCATCGATGCTGATGATTACATCTCCTTTTTGCAATCCGGCTCGTTCGCCGGGCATATTGGGCATGACCTCCGATATGGTGATGCCGCCTGTGTTTTTACCTTTTACGTCTGCGCTCTGCTCTTCGCGCAGCATGACACCTAACTTAGGTTTATCCGGGTCTGTGAAGGGTGAAGCGCCAAATGGCATAGAGAACATCGAGCCGCCGAAATTGCCGGAAGGAAACTCACCTGTTGATTGAATATTGATTTCAATCTGTTGATCAATCAGTCCGGGCTCTTTGCTGTTTTGCTCATTGATTTCTTTCAGCACTTCTTCCAGCTGGCTGTTGTCGTCCAACATGAATTCGCGCGTCTCTTCGGATTCGACGCCATTGACGTTTTTCTTGATACGAATCTGAGCTTTTTGCTGTGCCCATGTGCCACCGGCAATGAGTAAGCCCAAACAAACGAATGCGCAAAGAGTCTTTTTCATCGGAATTTTCTATCTGAAGCGCGAAAATAGTTGGGGCGTAATGTTTCGAAAATGCCAACAGTCCAAAAGTCTGTTAACGCCTATTCTTTGAAGAACCAAAGCATATGGCGCGGAATCAGATGCACATCCGCATAGTAGAAATGAATGATGTCCTCATACGTATAGCCCAGTTGCGCCATGCGCATAGCCCCTTCCTGACAAAGCCCAACACCATGACCGAAACCGCGGCCCATGAAGATGACTTCTTCTCCCTTATGACTGACTTCAAATTTGGTGGAGCGTAGTTTTAGATCCGTTCGCATAGTGCGCAAGGGAATGTAGAGGGTGGAATCGTGGCAAAACAACGGATTGCACTCGCCAATTATGCCGCCATCGCCCGTCATGGCCAAATCACCTGAGTGCCTTTTCTGCTTGAGATAGCTCTGCCATTTTTCTTGGGGAATACTTTTTTGCCATTGGTGGTTCGGCATTTTTACGCAGAAAGTATCGGGCCTTCCAATAAGATAGGGAACCGGCTTAGACCAAGCTTCCTCGGCGTTGCTCGTGTGGCCGCCGCAGTTACTGTGAAATGCAGCGGTTATAAGGTTGATTTGATGATCTACGATAATGATGTTTTCCGTTGCTTGTGCCGCGCGCTCTGCTAGTGGCTCATGCCGCGGTTTGCCATGGTAAACTTGACAATGTGTTGCGTCACAGATTTCGAAACCCTCCGCAATGTGGCGTGTACGATTGTTCAGCGCATAGGTTCGGCTGATGACTGCCTGCACTTTATAGTATTCCGGTAATTGGCCGGCACCGCTTTCCGCCTCAATCACTCCTGCAACGTAGTCTTCGATGTCGAGCTTGTTGACCAGTTGTAGATGACCATTGATGGAAAAAGCAATCAAGTCACCTTTATAAACGCGGTGCGTGGCTTTCTGTCCTGCCGGTTGTGCTTTAAATTCTGATGATGCGCTCGCTTTGAATTGTAACTTCTTAAAGCCGGTGTGGTTTTTTCCTGAAAAGAAAATATTGACCTTTCCGCTAACGGCAGTGATATCAGCATGCTGACCGGTCCCAACAGTAAACAACAAATTATCTTCATTGTATACGTCGTATGATCCGGTTATGGCGGTGATACCGGCACGCAAATAACTGGATTGACAATGCATGCCAATCAAGATGGGGTCTGCGATTGACGCCAATGGGGACAGAAATACGAACAGAACAACGATTAACCGCAGCATGGTCGGCAAATTACCCTTTGCTTGTGCTTGCCTTTTGAGCTTCTTGAAGAATTTTCAACATGTGAATGGCAGTTCGCTCTGATGCGCCGGGACCACCAAGGCGTTCGCTAAGTTCTGCGTAATCACGGGCCAATTGTGCCGACGCATGTTCATCATGCAACAGTGTTGAAAGTGCTGATTTCAAAGTGCCTTCGTTGAATTCGTGCTGAATGAGTTCTTTGACCGCGGCCTTATCCAATATCAAATTGACCAGTGAAATGTATTTTACCTTCACCAGGCGCTTGGCGATGGCATAGGAGATCGACGAGCCACGGTAGCATACCACTTGCGGAAGTGCTGATATGCCGGCCTCCAGGGTAGCTGTGCCGCTGGTGACCAATCCGGCTTTCGCATAGCGCAATAGGTCTGAAGTTGCACCGAATAGCACAGGAATACTTTCCTCTGTCAGTACTTCTCGGTAAAAGGCTGCGGTCTGTCCCGGTGCTCCTGCGATGATGAAATCATACTCAGGAAAATGTGCTTTCATTCTCACCATGGTTGGGAGCATGGCCCGAATCTCTTGCTTTCTGCTACCCGGCAGCAGCGCTATAAATGGACGTTGCGATAGCCCATTTTGCTGAAGAAATGCTTCACGGGAAAGTGTGTCGCTTTTCGAAACATCCAGCAGTGGATGACCCGAATAAAAAACCGATATGCCATGCCCGCTGAAAAAAGATTCTTCAAAGGGCAACACAACATAGAGTTGCGTAATGTGCTTGCGCATCGCATGCACTCTGTTCTCCTTCCAGGCCCATGCCTGCGGTGCGATGTAATACAGCACAGGTATTCCTTGCTCATGCGCCCATTTAGCCATGCGCAGGTTAAAACCGGGATAATCGATGAGTATCAATGCATCCGGACGAAATGTCAAGATGTCTTCCTTGCACAGGCGAAAATTTCGCAAGATGGTGGGCAGGTTTTTCACTACCTCAATGAATCCCATAAAGGCCAGATCACGGTAGTGCTTGACCACCTTAACTCCCGCATCTTGCATGAGATCGCCTCCCCAGCCGCGAAGCTCAAGAGAATGGTCAGCGCGCAGGAGCGATTTTACCAGATTGGATCCGTGTAAGTCACCTGAAGCTTCTCCTGCGATGATGTAGATTTTCACAGTTTGTGCATTTTAGTAAAGCCAGGCAATTACTGCCACTGAAACAACGAGGTCGATTATTAAGCCCTTGCAAAACTCTTCGTACCCGCGTCGAATCAGGATGAAAAAGAGAACCACATCCAATAGCATGGAGAAGGAGAGTATGCGGCTTTGAAAGTCCTGGAGCGCCGAACCTAAAAACACGTCGTTGAGGAATTCACTAAAGAAGATTTCGTTGTACCACGAAAAAACGAGACCAAACAAAACGAAGCCAATCACGGCTCCAATGATGCCGCCTAAGATGCCAAAGCCCACATGGTTCAATCGATTCTGCTTCATAGGTTCCATTCTTTAAGTTGTTGCATCGCGCGGTAGGCGGTTAGATCGAAGTGCACAGGCACCACTGAAACATAGCCTGCAGCCAGCGCTATTTCATCCGTGTCCAACCCTTCATCCATCAATTTGAATTCGCCCGTTAACCAATAATAGGGTTTGCCATAGGGGTCGGTGCGAACATCGAAATTATCCTCCCAATAGCCTTTCGCCTGATGACAAATGCGAATGCCTGCAATGCTTGAGGGTATTCCCTTGGGAATATTCACGTTTAAGCACACACCATCGGGTATTCCTTTGGTGAGGGCAGCTTCAACGAGCTTCTTTACAACCTCTTGTGAAGCTTCGAAGTCAGCGTCAGCACTATGGTCGAGTAAGGAAAATCCTATCGACGGAATGCCTTCTACTGCGCCCTCCATAGCGGCCGACATGGTGCCGCTGTAAATCACATTGATACTCGAGTTTGATCCGTGGTTGATGCCCGACACCACTAAATCGGGTTTGCGGTGCATCACCTTATAAATGGCCAGTTTTACACAGTCAACCGGTGTGCCGCTGCAAGAATAAGCAGCGCTTACGGGAAGGTCATACTTCACGGGGTGAAGCTTGAGGATGTTGTTGATCGTGACGGCGTGTCCCATTCCTGATTGAGGCTTATCGGGTGCTACCACCACCACATCACCAAAAGGCAGGACTGCTTCCGTGAGTGCCAGAATTCCTTTGGAAAATACACCGTCGTCATTGGTGACTAAAATCAGTGGACGGTTCTGCGGGCTATTCATGCGGCAAACATAAGCAGGGTGAAGCGAATGGGATTATAAAGTGGATTTTCCGGAACCGTGTCGGAATTGTCAGAATCAATGTATTTTCGCCTCATTCTCAAGCGAAATGATTCGGAAGAAGAAGATTGTTATTGTTGAGGATCATTTGATCATTCAGGAACTTCACAAACAGTATGTGGAGGACTTAGGTCATGAAGTCGTGGCCTGTTTTACCAATGGAGATGATGTTATCCATTATTTCCAGGACAGCTCAGCCGATCTTGTTTTAATGGACATTCGTTTGGATGATGCCATGGATGGTATTGAGGTCACCAAGCGCATTCAGGAGCTGAAACCTGTCCCCGTGGTTTACATCACCGGAAATACCGAAGATTCAAATTTTCGACGCGCGCTCGAAACCAGTATGGCCGGATTCATTTCCAAGCCTGTCTCGCAAAGCGAATTGGAGAATGTCATCGATTCACTGAATGACCTTACCAGCTCGATTATCTATGCGGAAAAAATTCAAAAAGCCATTTTCCCGCAACGCAAAGATTTTGACGCTGCTTTTTCCAATACGATTCATATCAATCGCCCGATGCACATCATCGGAGGCGATTTCCCTTTCTTGCGCGTTTTTCCTGAAACAGGAGAATTGATTGCGGGTCTTGGCGATTGCACCGGTCATGGAATTCCGGCGGCCTTGCTCTCGGTGTTAAGTCATGAGATCATTTCGAACATCATCAGTCGCAATCAAAACTTGGCTGATATTGTGAATGAGTTGAACAACTCGCTGATCAATAACCTGGCGAAGATGAACAATGCCGATGGCGTGAACGATAGCCTGGATCTGATCATTTACAAGATCAATCAAGCGCAGGCTACCATTCAGATAACCGGTTTCAAGATGGGTTTCATTCATCATGTGGCAGCCACCGGTGAGCTTCATTATCATAAGTTCAAGGGAAAATCTCTGGGAACACCCATAGCGGAGGAAGATGTAAACGTGCTTACCGTTCCATTCCAACCGGGTGATCAATTCTATTTTTACAGCGATGGCGTTACCGATCAGTTCGGGGGGCCACTTTCGAAGAAACTCTCCACCAAAGGACTATTGGGCATGTTGAAGACGATTGGTTCGGAAATCCCGGTTAATCGCGAACGTGAATTGAATTTGTTGCTGCGCCGCTGGCAAGGCATGAACCTGCAAACCGATGATATGCTCATGATTGCCATTGAGCCGTCATCGTTGAAATGGTGATTGCATTTGGCGATTGATGCGGTTTGCCTTAACTTGCTTTGGAATAGCCCTCTCTTATCATGATTGAATCAAGTTCCGAAAAAAATCGGGAGTCACTCATTAACACCACGGCCGTTGATTGGTTGAGTGTTCAGCAGCTTCTGCGCGAGTATTCCGCGGAGGCAAGCCCCGCCTTGTGCTTTATGGATTTTGTTTATTCTGATCGCATTATCCGCATAAAATCAGATGATTTGCTGGAGCTTCATGTTAGCCTGACCGATGAGGACTGGGATATGTGCCATGGCTTTGCTCAGGAAGCAACGACTGTGGGTTCGAGTGAGTTCGTGCCCCATTGGTTGAAGGAGCCCATTGATGGTGTGCTGTCGAGCTCGACCTCTCTGGTAACTGCTCCTATAGAGGACGAGAATGGCTTAGCCACCGGATTTTTTTATGCGTTTTTTCCTCTTGGAAAACCATCAGAAATTTTGCTGGCTTATCAGCGGTCGGTGGCAAAGAGGTGCTCTCTATTGCTCAATCAATTGAAGTATCACCAGCGTCAAAAACAACACACTGAGCATCTTTGGAAATCGGTAGAGGCAAGTTGTCCTGCATTCATTCTCTTGGATGAGCATAATGGCTTGGTTGATTTTGGATCAGTGTATCAAAAGGCAATTCCGGAATTGAGCAGAGGAGCAAAGTTTATCGACTTTTTTGCTTGGGATAACCTGAAAACGCCCGGTGATCTGTGGTTGAATACGAATCAACATTCGAAATTGCTTTTCTTCCATTCCTTACATTTCAATCAACGATACAAGTGCACCGTAAGGCCCCTGAATGATCGCCTATTGTTATTGCTCGCAGTTCCCGTGGTGAATAGCAATCATGCACTGGTTGACTACAACCTCACATCGACTGATTTTTCGCCACAGGACTACATAACGGATTTTGTTTTTCTTCAGACCACTACGCTCAAGACTCTCGAAGAAACGTTAGCGCAAAATGATGCGATGCGCTTCCGCAATGCCGAATTGGAAACGGCTCTTCAGGATTTGCAACGGTTGAAGTTGTTACTGGAGAAGAAAATCGAAGAACGCAATGATCGGGTAAAACGATTGTCTAATTTCCCGGAGCAGAATCCAAACCCGGTATTTGAAATTGATTTCAAGCGACAGTTTCTCTGTTTTTCGAATCGTGCTGCCAAAGAAGCTTTTAGTGAATGGCTGACGTTGCCCTATCACGAATTCTTGAGTATGCTGAAGCTGAACCATGAACTCGTTGCCAATAGCTTGCAGCTTACCGCTGAATTTACCATTCAGGAAAAGACCTATCAGGCGGATTCATTCCGTCTTCCCAATGAGCCTATCATGCGCTTCTATTCACATGAGATCTCAGAGCTATATCAGGCCCAGCAGTTATTGGGTGCTCAGCATGAGGGTATCAACCGTTTGCTGTCCATACTGGATGCACTCAACGTAAATCGCGATGAAGTCCTTAAATCAACACGGGTCAATCAACTGATGGATGAGGTAGCCGAATTACTGGCACGTTCGAATCGAGCTTCAAACTGATTTTTCGCATATTTTGTTGTCAGTGGTTTCCTCTAACTTGCTCATCTTTAAATCACCTGATATATGAGTCGTGATATAGTGTTGGTCGTTGATGACGATTTGACCATTTTAGAACTATTGCGTTACCAGATTGCGGATGCAGTTGGGGCGATATGTGATGTGGAATTGGCTACATCAGGAAAGGAAGTTGAAGAACTTATTCAAACGTTTGCCCGCGATAATCGTAATTTAATTGTGTTGGTGACTGACTATTTTTTGGATGATACGACGGGGGCAGAAATCATCGAGAAAGTCAAGTTGCTTTTCCCGAAGTGCAATACAGTGTTACTCACGGGGCAGCATCAGCGTGACATCGAGAAGTTGAATGAGTTAGCCGTATTGCCTGATCGTTATTTTTCCAAACCTTGGAACTCCTTTGAATTGAAGTCACACCTGAATAACCTTGTTTCAGGACTGAACAACAACTAACACAACAGAGCATGGCACGGAAGGAGGATGATTTACATTGGTTGTTGCGCCGACAGTTGCTTGAAACGGATATTCAGGATAAGTCTTCCGCTTTTGCACACGCAGTCAATAAGGCTTATCGAGTCTTTGATGATAACTACCTGCGCATCAAACTCATTCTGCGCCGAAAAATCTATCAACTCGTGCAGTCAAACGCGGAGTTACAGCGCTTAATTCAAGAGAAGAATGAACAGCTGAATTCAGAGGCAGGTCAGCAGAAGCGTTTGATTGAAAATCTCCATCGTGCTGAAGTAATAGCGCATTTGGGTAGTTTCAATTGGAGCCTAGAATTTCGTCAAATAGAATTCTCCGATAACTTGTGTAAGCTTCTGGGAATTGCGAAAAATATCGGCAATCCGCTCACCCTCTTGCGCAAGTTTGAAGCGGCATCAGAAATTGTCACCGCGTTTAAATCGGCAACACCTTTCCGCAATACGGTAATTATGGAGAACCTCAAATTGGGAGGTGAACGGCGTTATTTCGAATTGGAGGCGCAGTTGATGTTCAATGAGCAAGGACGGTTGATGCAGATTTCCGGAATTTTTAAAGAGAATACACGCCTGGTGCACGTCAACAATCGGGCAGAGGATCAGAAACAATTCTATGAGGCTATACTCAATAATATCCCGGTTGATATCGCGATTTTCAATGAAGAACATAAGTACCTCTACTTAAATCCGATTGCCGTCCGCAATCAGGAAGTGAGGGACTTCCTGCTTGGTCGTGATGATTTTGATTACTGCAATTTCAAAAATCTTGATACAACCAAAGCGCAAATCCGCCGTGAAATTTTTAATCGCGCCAAGACCACCCGCGAGCCGGTTGAGTTCGAGGATGTTGCTGTAAATGCAGATGGCACGCCCATTCACATTCTCAGGCGTTTCTTTCCGGTGGTCAACGCGGAGGGAAATTTCGCTTTCATGATAGGTTATGGGGTGGATATCACCAAAATGAAAACCCAGGAGTTGACGCTCGAACATTCCGTACAAGAAAAGGAGGCACTGTTAGGGGAGGTGCATCATAGTGTCAAGAATAACCTTACTTTGATTGTGGCATTGCTAGAAATCAATAGCTCGCATGAAAAGGATGAGTTGGTGAAAAAGTATTTCAATGAGATTCGAAATCGCATCAGCGCTATGGCGCTGATCTACGATAAACTCTATCGTTCGGAAGTATTTAACCGCATTAATTTGCGAGATTATATCCTGGCCCTGACCAATTCGCTGCAGCAATCCTTCCCACATGTACGCCGTGATTGTATTGAACTCGATGTGGATGAAATTTATATCGATAACAAGAACGCCGTTCCACTGGCACTGTTGGTCAACGAGCTACTGAGTAACGCTTTTGTACACGCCTTTGTCAAGAGTGAATTGCCGAAGTTGTGCCTGGCACTGAAAAATACATCGGATGGTATTCTCCTGTCTGTAAATGACAATGGTCCGGGATTGCCGGATGGCGTGGACCCCAACAAGGGAAAGACATTCGGATTTAAGTTGATTGGATTGTTTGCCCGACAGCTCAAAGGGAAGCTCGCTATTCAGTCTGACAATGGACTGCATGTCGAGGTGCTGTTCCAAAATCTGGATGGCATGCGCGGATAAGTCGCTTTTGACGTCATCTTTGCTTTATCATTTTTTCCTATGAATGCATTTATCGTAGACGGAGTTCGCACTCCAATTGGCAACTTTGGCGGTACACTGGCCACAATGCGCGCGGATGATCTCGCAGCTCTTGTGCTCAAGGGATTGATGGATCGTCATCCTTCGCTGGACAAAACACAAATTGCTGATGTTATTATGGGCTGCGCCAATCAGGCAGGTGAAGACAACCGTAATGTCGCTCGCATGGCCTTACTATTGGCTGGTTTACCTGTAGAGGTTCCGGGCGAAACTGTCAACCGATTGTGTGCTTCCGGCATGGCCGCTGCTGTTGCCGCTGCGCGCGCCGCGCATGCCGGTGAGGGTGATTTGTTCATTGCCGGAGGTATCGAACACATGACACGCGGACCTTGGGTAATTTCCAAAACGTCCAGTGCATTCGGACGGGATGCACAGATGTTTGACAGCAGCTTTGGCTGGCGTTTCGTCAATCCTAAAATGAAAGAACACTATGGTGTGGATGCCATGGGTGAAACAGCAGAGAATTTGGCGGAGCGTGATGCCATTAGTCGGGATGACCAAGATGCATTTGCACTATGGTCACAACAGAAAGCAACCCAAGCCAGAGATACCGGCAGACTTGCACAAGAGATTATACCCGTTTCGATTTCTCAGCGAAAAGGAGACCCCATCGTTTTTGCTGCAGACGAATTCATTAAACCTGAAACGAATCTTGAGACGCTAGGCCGATTGAAGCCGGCGTTCCGCAATGGTGGTACGGTTACCGCCGGCAATGCCTCGGGTTTAAATGATGGCGCAGCAGCATTGTTGATTGCTTCCGAGCAAGGATTGAATGCACATGGCCTGAAGCCATTGACGCGCATTGTGGCTTCAGCGGTTACCGGAACCGAGCCTCGAATCATGGGTATCGGACCGGTGGAAGCATCGCGATTGGCCTTGAAAAGAGCGGGTCTTAAAATGGATGATATCGATGTGATTGAATTGAATGAAGCCTTCGCGGCTCAGGCCCTGGCCTGCACTCGCCAACTGGGATTGGAGGATCGCGATGCGCGTTTGAATATCAACGGTGGTGCAATCGCTTTAGGTCATCCGCTGGGAATGAGTGGTGCTCGGTTGTTACAAACGGCAAGTCTTCAATTGAACCAAATGCAAAAGCGCTATGCCTTGTGTACGATGTGTATCGGCGTCGGTCAGGGATACGCTGTCATTCTCGAACGTATTTAAATCCCGCATAGATGGCCAACATTTTTGAATTTGATGGTTTTATTCCCGTGGTGCACGAATCGGCTTTTATTCATCCCAATGCCACGGTAACGGGTAACGTTATTGTTGGTCGTGATGTGTACATCGGTCCGGGTGCAGCAATCCGCGGCGATTGGGGCGGGATTATCATTGAAGATGGGTGTAATGTTCAGGAGAACTGTACTATTCATATGTTCCCCGGTGTAACGGTAGTATTGAAGGCAGGTGCACACATTGGTCATGGTGCTATCATTCATGGCGCTTCCATCGGGAAAAATTGTTTGGTTGGAATGAATGCGGTCATAATGGATAGAGTAGTAGTAGAGGACGAATGCATCATAGGTGCGCTCGCCTTTGTGATTGCGGATACGCATATTCCGGCGCGTAGTGTTGTTGTCGGAAATCCGGCAAAAGTGGTCAAACAAGTGTCGGATGAGATGATTGCATGGAAGACGGAGGGTACCGCCATTTATCAGCGATTGCCTGAACAGTGTCGTGCTTCATTGAAACCGTGCGAACCCCTTCGAGAGGTTCCGGCAGATAGGCAGATGCAACAAGGTGTATACAAAACGTGGAATCAGGCCAAACAGGGTGAATAGGGTTGTAGTTTAGCGCTAATCGGTGTAAGTTCGTTGCACCTTAATTAACCGCTATGCCTGCGCCGGCAAAACCATTTCACTTCAAGCAATTTGATGTTGTGCAGTCGCGCAGTGCCATGCGCGTAGGAACCGATGCTGTGCTGCTCGGTGCATGGGTGAAACTGGATTCATGCAAGCACGTGTTGGATGTGGGTACTGGAACCGGTGTGATTGCGTTGATTTGTGCCCAGCGATGCCTGGATGCTTTGGTGGAAGGAATTGAAATCGATGAAGGCAGCGCCGAGGATGCCGGCGAGAATTTTAAGCAGTCGCGTTGGAGCGATCGACTAAAGATTCATCACGGTGATTTTCTGAAAATAACCACAAGCGATAAGTTCGATTTGGTCATTTCAAATCCACCTTATTTCACACATTCCCTGCGCGCCGCAGACCCCGGCCGCAATGCAGCGCGGCACGACGATTACCTTCCTTCCGACGCTTTTATGAAGCAAGCCAAAAGGGTGCTCAATAAGGAGGGTTCTGTTGCTTTGATTATACCCAAGTCAGAACTTGAACGTTGGGTTTTAGACGCAGAAGCGGTTGGTCTAACCCCGCGCCGCATTTGCCATGTCTTCACCCTCGCACATAAAGATCCCGCGCGTGTCATGATTGAATTTTCCTTCATTCAAACACCGGAGCCTGAAATGGAGTCTTTACACATCCATAAAGCCGTCGGTGAATACTCCGACGCCTACATGCAGTTGACAACTGACTTTTACACGAAGTGGTAAAAAAAAAAGCGCCCTTGCGAGCGCTTTATTATTTGTTCATTCGATTATTTCTTTTCTTCTAATTGACGAGCGAGGGCGTCCAGCCGTTGCTTTAAGGACTCATTTTCTTGCTTGAGTTTTTCCATCTCAAGATTCAACTCCTGCACGGATTTCACCAAAGGCACGGTGAATTCAGCATAACGCAAACCGTAGAAGTCAGTTTCGTTTTTAGGTGTATCAACACCGCTGAAGTCAAAACCGGAAGCAGCAGCAGCTTGCTCAACTTCTTGTGCAATGAAGCCGGTGTATCGAATCTGCTCTTTAGCATCACGCGCCGCTTGGATTGCGGCATCGCTGCGTTTGGAGATGTTGCCGTTTTCATCACGCGTCTGATCTTCGTTGAGTACTTGCGCCAAATCATTCACTGCAAGATTGTAGGTCACCGGGCGGAGCTTCATGATGAAGTCCAAGCCCTTCACATCTTCCTGCACGTTTTTCTTGTAACGACCATCGGATAAGTTGGTATAATTGACAAATCCGCCGACACTGGTCACCGAGGAGTTCCCGAGTCGAACTTGGTTGTTGGCTGTACCGCGCGTGATGAAACCAAGGCAAGTGCTGTTGTTCAAATCATTCAGGTTGCCATAGGAATCACAACCAACATAAACGCAGTTGTTATTGCCCGTCATAAAATCTCCGGATGCGTAGCCAATACCGGTGTTGAATGACCCTGCTATATTTTCATAGAAACTGTAAACACCCGAGGCTACATTGCGTATGCCGGAGATGTTCTCACGCATAGACATGTAACCATAAGCGGAGTTACTGTTTCCGAACGTTGTGTTTAGCATAGATTCATAACCAATTGCACAATTATAGGATGAAATGGCATTTCTCAAGCTAAAGGGTCCTATGGCTGAATTAAAAGAACCTGTAACGAACTCTTGTGAACCATATCCTACCGTTGTGTTGAAGCTACCTGAGGTCATTAACCTGGACGAATTGTATCCGACAGATGTATTATTTGTGCCATCACCGGCGAATAATGAATTGCCGCCAACGGCAGTATTAAAACTGCCATTGTAATCTGACATTGCAAAGGAACCTACGGCAACATTTTCATTTCCATTTCCCTCCCCAAAAGCGAACGCTCCAATGGCGGAATTATAGTTTCCTACCATATTCCAGCAAGCAGATGTTCCAAAGGCTGAATTTCCCTCATTGCCATTATTCAGGTAAGTCATCGAACCGGAGCCAACGGCAGTGTTGTAATTACACGATATCGCATCTTGTTGAACGAAGACATAAGGTCCAATTCCCACATTACTATTTCCATCGAGCTGGTATGCTGAGGGTACTGTTGGGTCGGTTATTTCATGGGTTATGATCATATTACTAGATCCTGCGCCATTGCCATTGGTAATTACAACGCTATCAGCAACGACTTGATCGTTTTCTGTGCGGAGCATTGAGCTCGACTCCCATGTCGTTCCATTGTGTCTTAGTGTTTGATTGGCAGTACCGCTCACAAGCGGACCTGCCGGTCCTTGTGGGCCTGCCGCTCCTGTTGCTCCTGTTAAGCCTATCGGTCCTTGCGCGCCTGTTGCGCCTGCAGGACCCTGTGGCCCTGTTGCACCTGTTGCTCCGGTTAATCCGATTGGTCCTTGGGCGCCCGTTGCACCTGCCGGTCCTTGTGGGCCTGCCGAACCTGTCGCTCCAGTTAATCCAATCGGTCCTTGCGCGCCTGTAGGGCCAGCGGGTCCTTGCGCACCGGTTGCGCCTGCGGGTCCTTGAGGTCCTGTCGCTCCTGTTGCACCCGCCGGGCCTTGTGGACCCTGGATATTGCCGGCATCAATCCAATTCGAACCATCCCAAATCCAAAGATGACCAGTCGACTGCACGATGTAGCCATCGCCATTGGTGTTGCCTGAATTCGGCAAGTCAGCCTCTGTTGCTGCGCTACCTTGAATCGTGATAGAGGTGCCATCAGCGCCATCAGCGCCGGCAGGCCCAATCGGTCCCTGCTCACCCGGTAAGCCCTGCAATCCCTGCGGTCCTGTGGCTCCTTGGGGGCCTTGCGGTCCGACTTCTCCTTGCAAGCCTTGAAGCCCTTGTGGGCCTTGTTCTCCTTGAAGTCCCTGTGGACCCTGAACCCCTTGTGGGCCCGCAGCGCCTTGCGGTCCTTGGATATTTCCTGCATCCACCCATGCCACTCCATCCCATACCCAGAGGTGGCCGTTATCCTGAGTTATGATACCATCACCTGCTGTATTTCCTGCCAGCGGTAAATCAGCCGATGAACTCACACTGCCCTGAAACTCTACTGAGGTACCATTGGCTCCTTGCGGTCCTTGCGGCCCTTGCGGCCCTTGCGGCCCTTGAATGCCTTGTTCGCCCTGAGGTCCGGCCTCACCTTGCGGTCCCTGTGCACCTTGTGGCCCGGGAGCGCTGCTGCCCGACGTTGCCGCGTAGAGTGCATAGGGAACACTCAGCAGTTGGCTCATGGAGAATACATCGTAGTTGGTTCCCCCTTGAGGATCCGTTTCGGTGCGGATGAAGTATGGACCGCTAGACCAGTCTATCGTGCTGAAGTCGCCGATTTGCACTGTACCTGTGCCAATTTCAAGTGTTACGAGTCCATTGGCATTGGACGTAGGCGTTTGAGTTTCAACATAAACGATTTCTTCTCCGGCGCTTCCACGCATGATACTGATGCGCATGCCAACGGGTTGATTGCTGACCAAGGCCTGCGATGCATCGCGCACCACGGCTTGATAGCTCATTTTTTGAGGTGCCTGAGCGAATATATCCTTTATGAATAAGGACAATAAAAGGCACATGAAGAGATTAAACTTCGCTTGCTTTTTCATGGGTTGGGGATTTTATGTGGGAAGGAAAAACTAGTGCTTTACTAGTTTGTAAGTAGAGCTATTGCCCTTGCTATTGGAAATCTGAAACAGATACGTTGATGCCGACCATTGACTGACATTTACGATTGTTCGATTAGTACTCAGTGCTAGTTGTTGCACTAGAGAACCATCCAAAGCATAAATTGAAGCGGTAAGATCTTGCGCTGACTCCGGTCGCTGGATGACCACCTCATGTAACGTTGGGTTTGGGAAAAGTGAAACGCTAAGGTTTTGCAAGGCCTCATCGATTTGAACAGCAAAAAACTCATACGGTTGCTGCACGCCTTCATTGACAGATGCAGTTGAATTGGTGGCATTGCCGATGGCAATTTGTCCAATCGAGTAAGCGACGCTGCCGGATGCGGAAGTTGCATCACCTCCCGCAGTGAGTGTGGCCGTTTGCGAATGACACATCGTGGCTGCAAGTAACCAGAATGAGAAGAGAATTTTTTTCATGGATGAATGGTGTTTGGAATTCAAGAACAAAGAATGCGAGCGCTTGCCAAAACATCAATAGCATGATTTCGCTATTTATCCACCAATATGCCTTTTCAACTCATGCACAGCCTCATCCCACAGCATCTTTTGATCATCTTCTTCCCCCTCTTCCGCAAAGTCTGACACAATCATCGCTAATTCTCCGGTCATCTCATCGATCTTGATTCGGAGTTCAAAGAAGTTGGTTTCTTTGTCAGATTCATCCAGCCATTGATAGCGAACCATTTGTTCTTTTTTCTTGGCTACTAACTGCGCTTTGCGTTCTTCACCTTCCCAGATGAATGTATAGACCTCTCCGCGAATGTGCACCTGAGGCGCGAACCATTCTTCCAGGCCACTTGGGGTGGACATGCAATTGTATAGAATGGTATCAGAGGTGCGGATAATGTATTCGAGCTCAATGGGTTTTTTGGCCATGATATTGGGTTCAGGTAAGGGTATGCAAGAATAGCTTTTTTTTACTCATTCGAAGTTTTTTTATTGCTGTTTTTGCAACCGATGAAAAAGTCTATATTTGCGCCCTCGAATTTGGCGGGGTAGCTCAGCTGGTTAGAGCGCATGATTCATAATCATGAGGTCGGGGGATCGGGCCCCCCCCCGCTACCAAGAGTCACGAACAAAAAAAAGCCGCAAACTGCGGCTTTTTTTATATCTAGTTGAATTGATTGCTTAGTAACGATTACCGCGGTCATAACCACCGCCGCCGTCGCCGTCACGGTTGAAGCGAGGCTTGTAACCACCTTCGCGACGACCACCGCCACCGAAATTGCTGCGTGGACGATCATTGCTGCGTGGACGCTCTTCAGCTTCCTTCACATTGATCTTACGACCGCTAACATCCGTCTGATCGAGCTGTGCAATGGCTGCACGGCCTTCATCTTCTGACGGCATTTCTACAAAACCAAAACCACGTGAACGACCGGTTGCGCGGTCAGTTACCACCTTGGCAGATGCCACGGTGCCGAAACGAGTAAATACTTCGCCAAGCTCTTCGCTTGACATGCTGTAATTCAGCCCTGAAACAAAAATGTTCATTTTTAAAACTGTTTGTTGATTAAAATATTAGACAACTGCGAACTCCAACAAACATTGACCACAGTAGAAAACAGATTGTTGAAAGAAGAGTAGTCTGTACAAATGTAAACCTTTCCGCTTACCGTGCAAGAAAAATCTCACTTTTCTGAATGACTGTCAATTTTTTAGGAAACAGTGATGGTCGCCTCATAGCCGGCGTGCGATCGAATATTGAAGACTCTGTCGCTATCGAATAATAAGTACTGTCCTTTGATACCAAGCAGTTTTCCTTCAATAACGGGATTGGAATCAAACTTCAGCGAGCGAGGTTTGGACGGAAGTTGATCAATGGGGTAATGAATGTGCGTAATGGTATCGTCATCACTGATAAAGTCAAAATAATCCTCCGGCAGCAGTCCCAATGCGCTCTCTTTGTGTGTTGTCAGTGATGTGGTGTCTTTGAACTCTCCTTTCAACATGGCTTGCCAAGCTGTTTTATCGTCCATGTGCTCTTTGAGCGCGACTTCGATGAGTCCGGCCAGTTGTCTGTATGGCGTGTGCGCCAGTATGATTCCTTCTACTGCTCCCTGATCAATCCAGCGCGAGAAAAGATTGGTGGCTCGCGTGACGCCGACTTTCACTCCTGAGGTACGCGAGAGATACACATAATGCGGTTGATTATGGTGCTTTTCTTCCCATTCTCTATCCCTTAGCGCAATGCCTTCATGTATGCGACTCAACTCAGGGTTAATTATGGCGGGATTGCCTAATGGTGAACTTAGCCAAGCATCATAGCTCAATCCTTCGCCATATGTCTTCTTGATTTTTTTACCCGTGGCGATGCAGTGAATATTGCCGGTGAAGGCCAATTGAATATGATGACCTACCCATGAATTGACATCGAGCTCACCTAAGTAGTCCAATATGGCTATTTGAGCAAGGGAATAGTTTGCCATAGACTTCTCGTCAAGACGGGTGTTCATTTTTCGTAAGTGCGTAGTGATGTGTGTCATGGCAGAATCGTGTTATTTCGCAAACCTTGCGCATGCAAAACAACGAATGTTTGAAATGAATCACCCCGCATCAGAAAAAATTGTCGTTCCCGACACGCATTATACCTATTCGGAATACATAGCCCTGATTGAAAAATTACTTGCGGAAGGAAAGGTTACCGGCAATCAGCAAAGTGACTCCCTGGTGGAGTATACCCGATTGAATATGCACCGTCTGCATCGATGGGAGAAAACCTGGCAGCCGGACTCAGCACTTACAGTCTTGTTTGCCGCGTTAAAGCAGCCTCTTACTTGGATTATCATCACCGAAGGCTGGTGTGGTGATGCGGCACAACAGATACCCGTGTTTGAAAAATTGGCTGCACTTAATGAATTTGTTCATACGCGCTATGTGCTGCGTGATGAACATCCGGAGTTCATGGATAAGTTTCTGACCAATGGTTCACGGTCAATTCCGGTAGTGATTTGTTTGAATGAATCAAACGAAGTGTTTTGGAAATGGGGTCCACGACCGCAAGAGGCCGTTGAAATGCTGAACAAACTTAAATCCGAGGGCATGGAGGAAGCGTATCGAAAAAAGGAACTGCACGCATGGTACGCCAAGAATAAGCACAAGGCCCTGCAAAGCGAGATCTATCAACTCATGCGTGCTCAAAGTTCAATTGCCCAATGATAGTTGTAGAGTGAATTGGCTTGTTATTTTTGGGCGCAATATTGCCTCGAAGCGTTGAGCGTTTTTTCGGTACAATCATTGCCTGCGCACTAGCATTCTTTGGCAAAAGAAATTGTTAAAATTGCGACAGGTTACAGAACTTTGAGGCTTGTTGCACCATCAATTACTACAGTTAGGCGACTATGAAAGTATTTAAATTCCTTCTTGCATTCTGCTGTCTAGCAGCTATCGTTAACTCGGCAGATGCACAAGTCAAGCACAAAATCAAAGGTCATATCGAAGGCCTGAAAGACACCTCGATTTATTTGGCCAATTACTACGGTAACAAACTTTATTACAACGACACTGCTTTCGTTGACAGCAAGGGAAATTTTTCCTTCGATGGAAAGCCCTACAATGAATGCGGTAAGTATGCGATTGTCGTCAACAACAACAGTCGTATGGATATCGTCGTGGACGAGGAGGAAATCGAATTGGACTTTACTCCGGATTGCCGACTTGAATCCATCAAAGTGAAGCAGTCAAAGAACAACAAAATTTTCTTTGATTATGTGAAGTACATCAGTGAAAAAATGCGCAGCAGAAATCCAATCGATGCGGCAATTCAAGATTCTACAAAAACAGAGGAAGAGAAAAAGCCATTTAGGGATCAACTCAAGCAGATGAACGATGATGTTGTCGCCTATCAAAAAGATATGATTGCCAAAAACCCTGACTTGTTGGTGAGTAAGCTCATCAAAATGTCGATGGATATTGAAGTGCCGGAGGCTCCCGCAGATTCCTCGGAGGACGGAAAAAAGTTGTGGCAGTATTTCTATTACCGAACGCACTATTTCGACAACATCGACTTGAAAGATCCGCGCATGGTGCGTGATCAGGCGTATCACAAGTTGATTGAGAAATATGTGACGCAAACTCTGCCCCAGATTCCCGATACGATGATTGCCGAGGTGCAGCGTTTAGTGGCTGCTGTTGGAGACAACAAGGATGGATTCAAATACATCGTGCACCAATTCACATACAATTTTGAAACAGCTAAAATCATGTGCATGGACGAAGGTTTCGTTTACATGATTGATAACTACTATTCCAAAGGAATGTGTGATTGGGTGAAGAAGGAAAAGATTGACGAAATGAAGAAGGCTGCTGACGAGAAACGTCATTGCCTTTGCGGGGAAATTGGATTGAACATCATTTTGCCTGATACTTCGGATGTATGGAGGTCCATGTATGACATTAACAGCAAATACACCTTGCTTGTTATTTGGGAAGCTTCTTGTGGACACTGTAAGAAGGAAGTGCCTAAGATCAACGAACTCTATAAGCGTTGGAAATCGAAGGGCTTAGAGGTATTCGCCGTTCACAACAATATGGAGGTGGATAAATGGAAGAAGTTTGTGCGTGATGAAAAACTTGAATTCATCAACGTTTCCCGCAATCAGTTCATCATGACGCAAGACTCCGCTACGAAATTGATTTATGGCGGAAAGACAACCTTGCAAAGCTTGAATTACCATCAGTATTGGGATGTCAACAGCACACCTAAGGTGTATTTGATGGATAAGGACCATAAGATTATTGCCAAGTCTCTTGGTGCAGAACAACTCGAAGATTTGCTCAATAAGTTAGAGACAGGAGCTGACACCTCAGCTCCGCTCAAGCAAACAGAGTATGAAGATGAGGATGAAGCGCCGGGTAAAATCAAGAAGCCGGGGAACGGCCTACCGAAGCGCCCTGTGCCCAACGAGCCTAAGAAAAAATAAATTTACCGAACGCATCCGATAGGGTGCGTTCTTCTTTTATGCAGTTCGATCAAATTCTTAAAACGCGCATGGGTAAAGTAGAGTGCTTAGCTCTTACTGACCATGTTGTGGACCATCCTGAAACTTACCTTCAGCTTATTGGTTTTGTTTCAAAGGGAAGTGACGCTCAGGCTATGAAGGCCTCCTGGGTGATGGCTCATGTGCGCAAACGTGACGCAGCTTTCAGTCTAAACAATCAGTCACAACTTATTGATCTGCTCCAAAAGGCAAGGGTTGGTGGAGTGCAACGTGAATTACTGAAGTGTTTGGAAGGACTTCACTTGGAGGAGGCCAATCAAGAGGTGCTGCTCAACTTCGCTTGGACCGGTCTGACCAACATGGAATACGATTTTGCTGTTCGATACCTGTGTTTGCGTGTGCTGCGATTTTATGCGAAGCGTCACAAGGAGCTCTTGCAAGAGCTTAAGACGATTGAGGCCATTCAATTGGAGAAGTTCGGTCGATTCCCATAAAAGAAAAAAGGCCCGAAGGCCTTTTTTTATCGTTTTTTGAAGTAGAGTCGCGTGATGAATATTCCTTGCCCATCGTCCTTGCCTGCGTCGCTTTCCACGCCGCTGGCGACAAAGGCCAAGTCATAGCCTTGAGCATACATTTCATTGAGTTTGGATGTAATCAAGGCATCATTCGATGCTATATTCTGGAAGTTGATTCCCACCATACTGAAGAAGTTGAGCATCTTCGTTTCCTTGAATGAGCTGATCTTGATTTCTGAGCGATCAATGTCGCCTTGCTTCGAGTCTTTACCATCTGTGCGTGCGGTGGTGAATTGATTGTGATCCACGGCAGCAGTAGCTTCGATCATACGCGAACGACCTACGCCGCCCGGCAGGATGGATTCAATCAAGGTGATGACTTGATACTGCGCAACAGCAAACTGACAAATGGCGAATGCTGCAAGGGTGAGGATGTTTTTTTTCATGGTGATGAGGATTATAGGATTGTAGGATTATAGGGGAACGTGCATGTTGTAAAGCATGAAAGCGTAGCGGTCGGCGACGGTTTCAATGATTTGATTCGTGCTCATGCCGGCGCCGTGGCCGGCGCTTTCTTGAATGCGAATGATGACAGGCTTTTCACCTTGATGGCACTCCTGAAGGCGCGCAGCAAATTTGAAACTGTGGGCAGGAACTACACGATCGTCGTGATCGGCGGTCATGACCATTGTGGCAGGATAATGTGTGCCCTTTTTCAAATTGTGATAAGGCGAGTATTTGTAGAGATAATCAAACGTGGTTTTCGAGCTGTCGGCACAACCATATTCTGAAATCCATCCTTTGCCGACGGTAAACAGATGGTAACGCAGCATGTCCATTACTCCCACTTCAGGGATGGCGACTTGGAATAATTCAGGGCGCTGAGTCATGCAGGCGCCAACGAGCAATCCACCATTGGAACCACCATTGATCGCTAGTTTATCTGAAGAAGTGTATTTGTTGGCAATGAGGTATTCGGCTGCTGCAATGAAGTCGTCGAATACATTCTGCTTGTTTTCCATCATTCCGCCTTTGTGCCAATCTTCTCCGAATTCATTTCCTCCGCGAATGCAAGGCATGGCAAACACACCTCCATTTTCAAGAAGAATTATCCGAGAAGAAGAAAACGAAGGTTGCATGGGCTGGCTGAATCCACCATAGGAATAGAGCAACGTTGGGTTTGTTCCGTCTAGCTTGAGTCCCTTCTTGTGAACGATAAACATGGGGACTTCCGTGCCGTCCTTGCTTTTGTACATCACCTGCTTGCTCTCATAGTCGGCAGGATTAAATTTCACATTGATCTTGTAATACTCCGATGTTTTTCCGCCGGCGATATCGTATTGATAGATCACACTTGGATACGTGAAAGATGTGAAAGTGAAGTAACACGTTTGCTCATCGCGCTTGCCGGAGAATCCGCCTGCAGTTCCGGTTTTATCCGGCATGGTGACTTCTTGTTTCCCGGTGCCGTCATAATTGCAAACGAAAATGCGAGTATTTGCACGATCGAGGTACGATAAAAACAACTTGCCGCCGCACGTCGAAACGCCTTGCAGCATCATGTCCGAAGAAGGCACGATTTCTTTCCAATTTTCAGGCTGTGGATTAGCCGGATCCACCACTACCACGCGATACATGGGCGCATTCACATCCGTGTGAACGATGAACTTTCCGTCTGTGGTAGTTTCGATAACGCTGTTGTGTTTGGACAAATCACCGAACAACAATTCAAAACGACTGTCTTTTTTTGTGAGGTCTTTGATGTGAACTTCCCAGCCATCGGTTCCCGGTGCTGCATTGATGACGAGGTAGTGCTTGTCTTCGGTGACATACGCCATGTTGTACATGTAAGGACGCGCATCATCGCGGTAGATTAATTCGTCAGCGCTTTGTGGTGTGCCCATTTTGTGATAGTACACCATGTGGTACTCGTTATTTCCGCTCAGCTCTTTTCCTTTTTCCGGCGCAGGATAGCGGTTGTAGAAAAAGCCATCACCATACCACGCGGCTGAGCTGAATTTTACCCATTCGAGTTTGTCTGACAGCTTTGTTTTTGTTGCAATGTCATAGACTTCAATACGACTCCAGTCACTCCCGGCTTCATTGATATTTACGGCCATCCAGCGATTGTTGTCGTCAGCTCCAAGCAAACTACCGCTGGCCAAGCCATCGGGAGAGAGTGTATTAAGATCGAGGAATACTTCGTCGGCACCGTTCATGCCCTTGCGCACAAAGTATTTTCCCTGAGGCTCCAGGCCGCTGTTTTTGAAAATGAAATAGTAATCGCCTGCTGTAATCGGCGCACCGACTTTCTCGAAATTGAAGAGCTCGGTAAATCGATCCGCGAGTTTCTTTCGAAAGGGGATACTGTCGAGGTAGTTTCGGCTCACGACGTTTTGGGCTTTCACCCAAGCGCCGGTTTCCTCGCTGGTGTCGTTTTCCAGCCACAGGTAAGGGTCTGACACCGCCGTTCCAAAAAAGTCAAGCGATTTTTCTTCTTTCCTTGTTTCCGGATAAGCGGCAATTTTCATGAGCGGTGGTTCTTGTTTTTGAGAGGTGTTGGAACTACAGCCTGAAATAAGTCCTGTTGTGGCAATTGCTACAACTAATGTGCGTACTGTTTTCAACATGGTGATGGGGTGAAGGTGTTATTTGGATTGTAAAACACAGAACGGAATCAGAACTTCCTCCATGGAAATTCCGCCGTGCTGGAAGGTGTTTTCGTAAAAGTGCACGAATTGATTGAAGTTGTTTGGGTAGACAAAGAAGTCACTGTTCTGCGCAAAAATATACGAGGTGCTTACATTGGATTTGGGCAGAAAGATATCAGCCGGATTGCGCACTTCAAACACTTCTTTCGGGTTGTAGTTGAGGTTCTTTCCTGCCTTGTAGCGCAGGTTAGAGTTCGTATTACGATCGCCAATGACTTTCACGGGATTCTCCACCTTCACGGTGCCGTGGTCGGTGGTGATGATGAGGGTGCAATTATTTTCAGCAACCTTTTTCAAAATATCCAGCAAAGGCGAATGATCAAACCATGACGACGTAATGCTGCGATAGGCCGGCGCATCATCTGCAAGTTCTTTGATGACTTCCATCTCTGTGCGAGCATGGCTGAGCATGTCCACAAAGTTGTAGACAATCACGTTGAGTTTATTGTTGAGCAGATTGGAAAAGGAGTCGTTCAGTTTTTTACCTGCATTGAGGTTGGTGATTTTGTTGTAACTGAATTTGAAATCAAATCCGAGGCGTTTGAGCTGTGCGGCCATCAATTCTTCCTCGTGCATGTTTTTTCCGCCTTCGTCTTCTTCATTGAGCCAGAGATTAGAATGCAGTCTGGCGATTTCGCTCGGCATCAATCCGGCAAAAAGGGCGTTGCGCGCGTAATGCGTAGCCGTTGGAAGAATGCTGTAAAATATCTCCTCGGTTTCGGTGCGGAAATACTCTTTTAGTTTGGGCTGTATCACACGCCACTGGTCGAATCTCAGGTTGTCGATGACCACCATGAAAACCGTGTTGGATGACGATTTGAGAATAGGGGCCACTTTGCTTTTGACCAGCGTATGCGACATGGTTGGTGCTTGCGCTGTGTTTTTCAACCAGTCGATGTAATTATTCTTGATGAACTTGGAGAACTGTTCATTGGCCTCCATACGCTGGGTATGGAAAATCTCAGCCATGCTTTCGTCCTGGGAAGTCGCTAGCTCCACACTCCAGTGAACCAGCTTGCGGTAGAAGTCGGTCCACTCCTCTGCATTCATTCGATCGCCCAGGCGCATAGCAATTTCTCTAAATTCGTGTCGGTAGTCGTTATTGGTTTTTTCGCTGACCAAGCGTTTTTCATTCAAATTCTTTTTGAGTGAAAGCAATATCTGATTGGGGTTAACCGGTTTGATAAGATAGTCGGCAATCTTCGATCCGATGGCGTCTTCCATGATGTGCTCTTCCTCACTCTTGGTAATCATGACAACGGGCAGAGTAGGGTCGGCTTCTTTGATGCGCTGAAGCGCTGTCAATCCATTGATGCCGGGCATATTTTCATCCAGAAAAACGATGTCAAAGAAATTGTCCTTGGCTTTTTCGATGGCTTCCGCGCCGTTGTTGACGGTGACTACTTCATATCCTTTCTGTTGAAGAAAAAGGATATGGGGCTTGAGCAAGTCAATCTCGTCGTCGGCCCAAAGGATGCGTTCATTTGCCATAGGATGCAGGTGTGTATTATGTGTTTCAAATCTACGATGTCGGAAGGAAGCTCTAACTGACGGCTGCCTTGAATATTTTTGCGGTCACAATTTATTTCTTTGAAAGCCAAGCGAAAAATCATCAATGATCCTGTGTATGGTTTTATAACCATCCGACATCCGTTCATTCTGGAGCTAATAGATCATCCCTGGTTCCAGCGTTTGCGGCGTATTGCGCAGCTTGGACTTTCCCACATGGTTTATCCCGGTGCGTTACACAACCGTTTTCAGCATGCCATTGGCGCGATGCACTTGATGCAAAATGCCATTGATGAACTTCGATTAAAAGGAAATGCCATTGATGATGAGGAAGAAGTTGCCTTGTTGTGCGCCGTTTTACTGCACGATATCGGTCACGGTCCTTTTAGTCATGCGCTCGAATACACCATTGCCAGTGAAGTGCATCATGAGAAGATTTCCTCGCTGATCATGGCGCAGTTGAACGAGCACTTTAATGGCCGTTTGACCATGGCTATTGCTATTTTCAATAATCATTATCACAAACGTTTTTTGCACCAGCTCGTGAGCAGTCAGCTCGACATGGACCGGTTGGATTATTTGGCGCGCGATAGTTTTTTCAGCGGCGTGGTAGAAGGGCAGGTGGGAAGCGAGCGGATTTTGAAAATGCTCGACGTGGTTGATGATCAGCTGGTGGTGGAGGAAAAGGGCATTTACAGCATCGAAAAATTTATTGTTGCTCGTCGTTTCATGTACTGGCAAGTGTACTTGCATAAAACCGTGTTGAGCGCAGAATTTATGCTGGTGAATGCTTTGCGTCGTGCTCAGGAGTTGGCACGTTCCGGTGTGGAGCTGCATTGCTCACCGGCGTTGCGGCATTTCCTTTATCACAAAGTCACGCTGAATGATTTGGAGGGCGATAGCACTGTGTTGGGTTACTATGCGGCGTTGGATGATTTCGATATTGCCGCAGCGCTGAAGGTGTGGCAACATCACGACGATCGTGTGCTTTCGATGCTCGCCAATCAATTGGTCAACCGAAGTTTATTCAAGATAGAAATTCAGCGAGAGCCATTTACCACGGAGCGTGTGAATCATGAAGTGGAACGAGTTGCCACCAAGCATGGATTTTCAAAGGAAGAGGCTGCGTACTTCGTGATTCAGTCGAGTGTCGATAATCGTGCTTACAATAGTCAGTACGATGTCATTCGCATTTTGATGAAGGATGGCAGTGTGCGCGATGCTGCTGAAGTCAGCGACCACCTCAATATTGCAGCTCTGAGTAGTGTTGTAGAAAAGCACTTTGTAGCGTATCTGCGCTAATGAGCCGAGAATAGTTAGCCATGAATGCACGAATGGTTTCGCCCTTCGTCCTTCGTCCTTCGTCCTTCGTCCTTCGCCCTTCGCCCTTCGCCCTTCGCCCTTAGACACTCACTTCCTCTCCATCCCTATCAAAGATGTGATACTCGAGCAATGCAGCGCTGGTGGAGGCTTCGACACGAAGTTTGATTTTATACTTCTTGCTCCAGGTTTTTGTGATGTTTTTGAAAAGCCCGCGGTTGAGGTAGGCCTCTACCATCGGATGCACAACGATTTTGAGTTGCTTGTGCGTGTTTTCTTCGGAAAGAAAACGGACATTGTTTTCGATTTCTTCGGTGAACAGTAGCGATGACTGCACGGTGCCTTTGCCATCGCAGCTTGGACATTTTTCAGTCGTCACCACTTTCGTTACAGGCTTCACGCGTTCGCGTGTGATTTCGACGACACCGAAACGGCTTGGTGGAAGCACGTTGTGTTTAGCCTTGTCGTCTTTCATTTCATCGCGCAAGACATCACTCAGCTTGCGCTGGTTATCCTTGTTCTGCATGTCGATGAAGTCGATGCAAATGATGCCGCCCATATCGCGCAGGCGCAGGAGGCGAGCTATTTCCTTGGCGCACTCGACGTTGGTCTGCAGCGCGTTCTCTTCTTGGTTGACGACAGAGGCATTTTTACGATTGCCGCTGTTAACGTCAATCACGTGCATGGCTTCGGTATGCTCAACGATGAGGTATGCCCCGCTTTTGAGATTGACCTGTTTGCCAAAGCTTTGCTTAATCTGACGGTGAATGCTGAAAGCATCGAATAAATCCGTGCTTCGGTGCATTTTCACAATACTTTCCTGGTGATTGAAGGTTTTTAGAAAGGCCTTCACTTCTGCCGACACCGCATCATCGTTGACGTGAATGGCGGTGAAGTTATCGTTGAGAATGTCGCGCAGAATGGAGGAGGTCTTGTTGATTTCTCCCAGCACGCGTTGAGGTGCGCGGGCGCTGCGCATGTTCTTGTGCAATTCTTCCCAGCGCTTGACGAGGTCCTGCAGGTCTTGATCCAGCTCCGAAACACTCGTGCCTTCGGCTTGCGTGCGGATGATGACCCCCATGTTTTGTGGACGAATACTGTTGATGAGCTTTCTCAAGCGGTCACGCTCGTCGTCATCGGTAATTCTTCCGCTGAGTGAAATCTTGTTGGAGAATGGAACCAGCACCAGATACCGGCCTGCGATGGTAATTTCCGAGGTGAGGCGCGGACCTTTTTGTGAGATTGGCTCTTTAGCCACTTGGACCGGAATAACATAGCCCTGTCCAATCACGTCCTTGATTTTGCCTTCCTTCTTGATGTCGGGTTGCATCCCGAAGTTCATCAAGTCGGATGTCTTCAATTCGCCGTTGTTGGTTTTCCGTGTGTACAGATTCAATGAGGCGAACTGCGGACCTAAGTCGAGGTAGTGCAGGAAGGCGTCTTTGCTGTAACCGACATCAACGAAGCATGCATTGAGATGGGGCAAAATCTTCTTCACCCGCCCGAGATAAACGTCGCCCACCGCATACTCCTGATTTCGCTGTTCGCGATGGAGCTCGATGAGAACCTTTTCTTTAAGCAGTGCAATTTCAACCCCGGATGAGGTTGTATTGATAATGAGTTCGAGGTTGCCCGTCAAAATGTTCGATTCTGAGAATAGAAAACAGGTGGCAGCACAGAGCTACCACCCTGATATCAGCGTTAGGCCATGAATGCAATCATTCACCCGGCCATAACAAGCAGAAACGCTACTAGCGTACCTTCTTCTTGTGACGATTCTTTCTCAAACGCTTCTTTCTTTTGTGCGTAGCCATCTTATGGCGCTTTCTTTTCTTACCGCAAGGCATTGTTTTGCTGTGTTAATTGAATATTTAAACTATCTATAAACTCTTGCACCTTTTGAGTCACCACGCTGTCGCTGTTGTGTCTCAGCAATGCTTCGTATCGCTGTTTGGCTTCGGCCGGACGATTGAGTCGCTCAAGCGCCTGTGCCGAAAAAAATAGTGAGTTGTTGTCGGTTGAATCCAACGCCAATCCACGTTCAAAACACTGCAAAGCCAAATTCACAGTGTCCATTACCATCAACTGATAGCCCACCTCGACCTGATATTTGATATCGTCAGGACGAAGAGCCAAAACGCGCTCAAAGCGAGCAATGGCCTTGTCGAGTTGTCCGCTTTTCACTGAGAACAATCCCAGGTAATAATGCGCATCCACGTTGGTGGAATCCTCGGCGACCAACTCTCGAAGTATCGTAATGCCGGCCATGGGATTTTCGCCATTCACCAACTCAATTGCTTGCTGCAGCTTGAGCGAGTCGGCATCCATGATCGCACTCTCTTTTTGCTTCGATGCGGGTTGTTTAGGTAATACTATAAAAAGAACGAATAGTCCAATGGACAAAAAAATCAATCCTGTCAGAAGTAAACGCTGCTTAGGCATTTGCTTGCTGATCTACTTTCACTTTAGCCTTCACATCATCCATGAATTCTTTGGCAGGCTTAAATGCAGGTATATAGTGAGCAGGAATCACCACACTGGTTTTAGCCAGGATGTTACGTCCCAATTTCTCAGCGCGCTTCTTCACGATAAAACTTCCAAAACCACGCAGGTATACGTTTTCACCATTTTCCATCGCATTCTTAACCGTACCCATGAAGCCTTCTACAATCGCCAGCACGTCGTTGCGATCGATGCCGGTTTTGTTCGAGATTTCAGTTACAATATCAGCTTTCGTCATATCGTAGTGTTTTTTATTTCTTTCTATTAGGTTTTTTCAAACGGGCGGCAAATATAGCCCGCTTTTTTGATTTCCAAAGTGTTCTGCCACTGAAAGTTATGATTTAAAAAAAAGCACCGTTTTGTAATCGCTGATTACCTCTCAGTAAACGATGCCTGTGCTGTTGGATTCAACCTATCATTGCGGCCCAATGCAGATTGCTCCCAAGCTGATAACGTGGTACGAGGCCAATAAGCGCGACCTTCCCTGGCGCCACACCCGTGAGCCTTATGCCGTGTGGCTTTCGGAGGTCATTCTTCAGCAAACACGCGTCGATCAGGGAATGGCGTATTACCTGAAGTTCCTGCAGCTGTTTCCCACCGTTTTTGATTTGGCTGCTGCCTCCGAAGATGCTGTGCTCAAGGCGTGGCAGGGGTTGGGTTATTATAGCAGAGCGCGAAACCTGCATGCCACAGCCAAATTGGTGGTGACTGAATATGGAGGGCAGTTCCCGCAGACTGCCGCCGAGCTCAAGTCCTTAAAAGGTATTGGTGAATATACCGCGGCGGCCATCGCGTCGTTTTGTTACGGAGAAAATATCCCGGTGATGGACGGAAACGTCTTGCGAGTGGCGGCGAGACTCACGGCAATGGGAGAGCCGATTGACAAACCGACAGGACGAGGCCACGTCATGGCTTTTCTGTGGGAATGGATTCCGTCCGAAAATCCGGACACATTCAATCAAGCCATCATGGAATTCGGAGCCCTGCAGTGTACGCCACGCAATCCTGGGTGTTCCGAGTGTGTGTTCTCATCGGAATGTGAAGCGCGACGCCAGGGATCGGTCGATCGCCTTCCTTTCAAGCAAGGCAAAACCGCAGTTAGTCATGTGTGGATGTATTACGCCGTCATCACTTGCGGTGATCAGTGGCTCGTTCGCCGCAGAAGCCACAGCGGTATCTGGAAAGGCCTCTACGATTTTCCATCGGCGGATGTGGCTGAGCCGGCAGAAGTGGACGAGATTCTCTCAGGATATTTAACGGGGCTCGTCCGGCAGGCGGCCTTTCAATTGCTCGATGTAAGCGAGGAGTTCAAGCACGTGCTTTCCCACCGTGTTGTGCATGCACGGTTCATGCGCATCAACGTGCAGGAGGTCTTTGAAGTTCCCGACGACATGCGCTGGGTCACGCGAGAAAACCTTCGCGAGCTGGGCGTTTCAAGGCTTGTTGATAGATACTTGCAACAACTACTTGAGTCTTGAATTGGTTGGAATAAATTTGTCATAATTCATTCCTAACAGGAATAGGACTTAGGGAATTGATGACCGTAGGTTTGCGGCGTCAAACAAATTATTCACCCTAAATTTTTAAACACATGGCAAGCGTAAACAAAGTGATCTTGCTCGGAAACCTTGGTCGTGATCCCGAGACAAAAAATTTCGACAACGGAGGCAGCGTATGCTCCTTTACTATGGCTACTACAGAGAGCTATTGGGATAAGGAAAAGGCACAACGCGTTGATCTTCCCACTGAGTGGCACAACATCCGCATCACCCGTCCGGGGTTGATCAAAGTTGCTCAGCAATACTTACACAAGGGAAGTCAAGTGTACATTGAAGGCTCTCTGCGCACACGACAGTATCAGCCCAAAGAGGGCGGAGAAATGAAGTACTTCACGGAAGTATTCGTCAATGAGTTGATCCTCACCGGTGGCAAGCCGAACGGCGAGACGTCTTCATCGGCGCCTCATGCAGAAATGCCTGCTCCTGTTCCGGCAGCCGTGGGCGACGATGATTTGCCCTTTTAAGTTGAACCTAAACTAGAATTTTGGAAACAACTTATTTGACGGCTAACGTCGGATGGATTTTTTTGAGTGTTCTCAGCAGCACGGGGCCTTTGGTTCTCGTGCTGTTGCTTTTATTATGCAGCGCGCTGATCTCCAGTAGCGAGGTGGCCATGTTCTCGCTCACTCCTTCGCAGCGGGCAGAGCTTTCCTCTTCAAAGGCTGCATCGGATCAGCGCATACTGGCTTTGCTGGAAACCCCCGACCGAGCGAATGGTCCCAAGCGTTTGTTGGCCACCATACTCATCGCCAATAACGCGGTCAACATTGCCATCGTTTTATTGTCTTCGCAATTAACGGCGCAACTCTTCGCAACCGGCGCTTTTCCCGAATGGGCGCAAACGCTGGTGGATGTTGTGCTGATCACGTTTGTGATTGTCTTGTTCGGTGAAGTCATACCTAAGGTATACGCCACCGGGAATAACCTGCAGGTTGCGCGCTTCATGGCGTTTCCGCTGGAAGTCATTCGTCGACTCTGCAGTCCGCTGACCTGGTTTCTGATGCGCTCATCGGCGCTGTTGGAGGGCCGACTGCGCAACAAGGTTCGCAGCAATATTTCGGTGGATGAACTGGGCCATGCGCTCGAGCTCACCGCCGATGACGGTCGCACGGAAGAGGAGCACAAAATTCTCGAGGGGATTGTCACCTTCGGTGGAAAGGAAGCTGCTCAAATCATGACACCGCGCACCGATATGGTTGTGCTGTCAATGGAAAATTCGTTTGCAGCGGTGCTGGAAACTGTGCTCGAGAAGGGCTATTCGCGCATACCGGTCATCAAAGATTCCATGGATGAAATCGCGGGCTTTTTGTTCATCAAAGATTTGCTGCCGTATATCGACCGCACAGAGTTTGACTGGCAGCAACTGGTGATGCAGCCGTTTTTTGTTCCGGAGAATAAAAAGATTGATGATCTCTTGCAGGAATTCCAGCAGGCCAAAGTGCACCTGGCGATTGTGGTGGATGAATACGGCGGTACCTCGGGATTGATTACGCTGGAAGATATTCTCGAAGAAATTGTGGGGGAGATTAAGGATGAATTTGATGAAGAAGACCTGCATTATTCCAAGCTTGATGATTACACCTACATCGTTGAGGGGAAAACACCGCTGGTGGATTTGTATAAGATGCTGGATATCGATGGTGAAATTTTCGAAGAGCACCGCGGCGACAACAGCACGCTCGCCGGTTTTATGATCGAGCAGGCGGGACGATTGCTGGAGCGCGGTGATACCATCGAGTTCAACGGATTCACCTTATTTGTTGAGGCGGCCGACAAAAGAAAGATCAAACGCGTGAAGGTGACATTGCCCAAGCATAATTGATGATGAAAAGCAAACGAAATTTATCGGTGTTCTTGCTTATTTCGGCAGTGCTCATTTCGGGAACTGTGTTCTTCATGCTCAACGAACAGTCGACAAATCCCAAGCCGCATGGGTTCTTTCGCATTGATCTTCCTCAGGTGGAATATGTGCCGTATAACTCTGAATGTCCGTTGTCGTTTGAAATCTCCAAAGCTGCCAGGGCTGAGCTTTTCCGCGATCGCCTCTCGGCGGATTCCTGTTGGTTCAATATCTATTACCCCAAGTACAATGCGCGAATTCACTGTTCGTATATGCAAGTGAATGGGAGGTTGGATGCGCTTATTGACGATGCGTATGGCTTTGCGGCTAAGCACGAGATGAAAGCCTCAGCCTTGCGTCGCACGCTGGTGAATGATTCGCTGCGCGACGTGCATGGAATCATTTACGACATCGAAGGGGATGCAGCGTCGAATGTGCAGTTTTTCTTTACCGATAGCAGCCGGCATTTTTTGCGCGGAGCACTTTACTTCTTCAATCCGCCGAATCCGGATTCGATTGCACCGGTATTGCAATTTGTTCGCGGAGATATCGATCGCCTTGCGCAAACGCTCGATTGGCGCTAATTAGCGGGCTATCCAGCGCACGAAGAGCACAACGAGGCAAATCAAAAACATGAGAATGGAGATCTTGTTGATACCGTGCATGAAGCGCAGGTTCAAATCCACTTTCTCACGCTTGAACAGGTTGCGCGGATCGAGGTAGTACAGAATTTTTTTCAGGAACATGCTCAAATGTAAGGGGTGATTAGCTGCACACCGCAATCATGGAGATTTCCACTTTGCAGCTTTTGGGTAAACAGGCCACCTGCACCGTTTCGCGTGCGGGGAATTCGCCCGTGAAATAGCGTGCATACACTCCGTTCACTTTTGGAAAGTCGTTCATGTCGGCCAGGAAAATGGACGTCTTCACCACTGCTGAAAAATCAACACCCGCTGCCTTCAACACCGCCTGCATGTTTTGCATCACGAGTTCGGTTTCTGCTTCCACATCGAGCGGCGTGTATTCCTGCGTGGCCGGATTGATGGCGATTTGTCCGCTGGTGTAGAGCATGCCGGCGGCTTTCACGGCTTGCGAGTAGGGGCCGATGGGCAGGGGAGCGAGGTCGGTTTGGATGATGTGTTTCATGGGGGCAAGTTAGTGAAATGGTGAAGGGGTGAAGGGGTGAAGTTTTGACCCATCCCTGGCCCTTCCCAGAGAGAAGGGAGAACCCTTCTCGTTGGGTGTATTCGTTGCGCACATGGTTTTTGCTGTTATATCGGATACCCATCCCCGGCCCTTCCCAAAGGGAAGGGGGAACCCTTCTCGCAAGGTGCGCATTGTGTTTCCGAACGTTCAGGTCTTACAGAAATCCTTCGCAAGAAGGAACCTCCCTTCCCTTTGGGAAGGGCCGGGGATGGGCTCGTTATCTAACAGCAACACCTCTTATTAACCTCAATGGCCACATGCCGGAAGGGCTCCCCCTTCACTTTGGGAAGGGCCGGGGATGGGTCAAAACCCCAACAAAAGGGGTCGCCCTTCGCGCCCCTCCATTTCACTATTTCACCACTTCACCCTTTCACCCTTTCACCCTTTCACCCTTAAACAATGCAAATTCCCACCGTATACCCTCGAACGCCTTACTTTTGAACCCATGTCCAAAACGCGCATTTTTTCGCTGTTGATTCTCGCCGTAATTATGATGGCCTTCGCGTCGGCGCCGCCTTCGTACAAGGTCGCCGTGCTCAAATACAAAGGCGGCGGTGACTATTATTCCAATCCCACCAGTGTGCCCAATCTGGTGGAGTTTGCCAACCGTAATCTGTCGACCAACATCGATAAGGATGTGCCTTACATCGAAGTGGGTAATCCGGAAATCATCAACTTTCCGTTTGTGCACATGACGGGTCACGGCAATGTGGTGTTCAGCGCAGCCGATGCGAGCAACCTTCGCAACTACTTGCTGGGCGGTGGTTTCCTGCATATCTCCGACAACTTCGGCATGGACAAGTTTGTGCGAAAGGAAATGAAGAAGGTATTTCCGGAGCTGGAGTTCATCGAGCTGCCGTTCAGCCATCCGATTTATCATCAGACCTACGACTTCCCCAACGGTTTGCCGAAGATTCACGAACACGAGAAGAAGGCGCCGCAAGGGTATGGGCTGCTGTGGGAAGGAAGGCTCGTGTGCTTCTACGATTTCGAGTGCGACTTGGGCGATGGCTGGGAAGATTTCGAAGTGCACAAAGACTCCGACGAGGCACGCACCAAGGCGCTGAAAATGGGCGCCAATATTCTGCAGTACGTCCTCATGGGCGATGAACAGTAATTTTTTTTAACCTGATATTTTTCTAACCGCAGAGGCGCAGAGAATGCAGAGAAAAACTACTCTTTGCTTTCTTTGCGCCTCTGCGGTTAAAAATCATACACAGCAGATCGTAATCCCTTGAAAAAATTCGCCGGTTTATCTTTCAATGAACTCAAGTCGTTTCTCGATGAGAAGTACGACCGGTTCAATGTGTCGGCATTCATCGATGATGATCCCGTTTCTATTCCGCATCGCTATACCACCCATCCAGACATTGAGATTGCTGCATTCCTGACTGCAACCATCAGCTGGGGTAATCGCAAGTCGATCATCAAAAGCGCTTCACGCATGATGGAATTGATGGGCGATGCGCCGCACGATTTTGTGGTGAATCACACAGCGCGTGATTTGAAAACGCTCAAGGGATTTGTGCATCGCACGTTCAACGCAGAAGATCTTGCTGACTTTATTCGTGCTCTAAAAAATTTGTATGGAGAGCACGCTTCGATGGAACATTTCTTCGCTGAATCCATCGCAGCAAACGGTCAAACCTCGCTTGCTATTTCCGCTTTCAAACAACGGTTCTTCAGCTTGCCACATGCAGCGCGCGCTGAGAAGCATGTATCCGATCCGCTTGCGGGATCATCCGCCAAACGCATCAACATGTTTTTGCGCTGGATGGTGCGTGCCGATAAAAATGCAGTCGATTTCGGTATCTGGAAAAACATTGCGCCGGCGCATTTGTCCATCCCGCTCGATGTGCACTCCGGCAATGTGGCGCGGCAGCTGGGCATGCTCACGCGCAAACAAAACGACGCGCGTGCGGTGGAAGAACTCGATACGGTGCTGCGTAAACTTGATCCGGTTGATCCCGTGAAGTATGACTACGCGTTGTTTGGGTTGGGTGCGATTGAGAAGTGATAGGGTCTATTCCGAATAGAGATGTTCACCAAATAACTTTGACGTGCTTGTACAGTTTGAAATGTGAATCCTTGGAGAGAATGGTCAGTTTTTCGCTTTTAGCTTGGCTGATTAAAATGCGATCGAAAGGATCACGGTGATGATATTCCAATTTTGAAAGCTCTATAATGTGGTCGAAGTCAAGAGGCAAGATTTCAATTTCATTTTTAATGAGTTCTTCTTTCAGCTCTTCGAGTGTTACATCCAACCGGAGTTTGTCTAAGCTGATCTTGATTCCCATTTCCCAGATGGAAGCAATGCTGATAAACGTCTTGTTTTTAGGGTTTACAATGATGTCCTTGGCTTTTTTAGAAAGACTTTTATTGCCTTCCAGAAACCAAAGGAAAGAATGCGTATCGAGCAGATAAGCCATTACATGTATTCGTTGAAATCTTCCAGCGGACTATCAAAGTCATCAGCCAAGTGAATTTTTCCTTTCAAACTTCCGAACGTTCTTTTTTTAATAGAGGATACTTTCGACTTGTCCTTTCCTTGATTCTCCAACATTTCTTTCAGCATTTTCTTAGCCTCCTTCTTCAATTTGGAAGGAAGCGCTTCGATTTGCGTATAAAGAGTCAAAGAAGTCATGGGTGCTCGATTGTTTTGCTAATGTAAAGAATTTAATTTGAAATATGGCAGAGGAGTGGTCTGAATTTCAGAGATTGAGTATATTCCTATTCGGCTGTGTAAATTGTATGTACTTCGGAAGGGATAGTCACGTAGTTGAATAATTATCGTTACATTTGACACAATCCGTCAACACTTCACATGTCAACAGAAACTATTGGACATACCCTTCGCCGATTACGTGTGGAAAGTAAGTTGCCTTTGCGTCAGGTGGCCGCTATGGTGGATGTCGACGTGGCCATACTCAGTAAGATGGAGCGAGGCGAGCGACGACTTACGAAAGCGATGGTTCAGAAATTAGCGAAGCTTTATAAGCACGATGCGGATGAACTGCTGGTGTTGTATCTGCGTGATAAAGTATTGTACGAAGTAGGTGATGACCAGTTAGCGCTAAAGGCTCTGCATGTTGCCGAGAAGGCAGTCAGTTATAACGCTGCAATCGCAAAGCGCAAAACAAGTGTAGTCAGTGCAATCAAAAAGGTCCTCATGCAAGATGGACGCGTTGAATGTGCTTGGTTATTTGGATCGGTAGCGCGCGGAGAGTCAAGACCGGATAGCGACGTGGATATCATGATAGAGCTCAATAAGAAAGGGAAATACTCCTTTTTCGATCTGGCCGATATTGCCTATCGCATTGAACAGAAAATTAACCGTAAGGTCGATCTGGTTGAAAAAGGGTATTTGAAATCCTTCGCAGCGAAAACTGCGAAAAACGACTGGATAAAAATCTATGGGTAAGCCGACACCTAAGGAACGTGTCGAGCATATACTCGATGCGATTCGCCTAATCAAGGAATTTGTTTCCGGCATGAATGAGAGAACTTTCAGCCGCGATGTGAAGGTTCAAAGTGCAGTACAATACCAATTCCTCATCATTGGAGAAGCGATACGACATATCGACGATGATCTGCTTGCCAGGTATGACTACCCATGGCATATTCCGCGATCTTTCCGGAACTTCATCATCCATGTTTATCATGGAATAAAAACGGAAAGAATCTTCTATGCAACGCAGGATTTGGATGATCTCGAGAGCCAAATGCAGCGAATACTAGAGAATGAGTTTAAGTCAAAGTGAATGGGATAATTTTTACAACCCATACCGATTATCCTCTATCACCTTCGCGGCCACTTTCCTGCGCGCATCTTTCACATTGAACGGTTCGGTTTTCGTGAAGCGTCGCAAGCCCATGAGCATCATACGCAGCTCGTCGCCTGTGCCGAAAGCGAGGAGCGCTTCCTTACCTGCAGCCGAAATCGTTTCCGCTGAATCGAAGCAATACACCTTGAGCATTTCTTCATGCAGTTCGGTGTTAACTCCTTTGCGGTTCAGTTTTTCGATGCGAAACAGCATTGACTCCGCCGTGTAGGTGGCGATAATCATATCGGCCACATGCATGAGTACCTCCTGTTCTTTCTCGAGTTGCATCATAAGCTTTTGCGCGGCAGCACCGGCCACCAGCAAAACGGCTTTCTTGAACTGCTTCACATACTTGTGACATTGCTCAAATGTGTTCGTTGGTGCTTCGCCGAAATCGGGAATGGCCATGAGTTCGTTGGCCACATTCATCGCCGGCGTCATCAAATCGAGTTCGCCTTTCATGGCTTTCTTTAAAATCATGTCGACGATAAGCAGTCGGTTGATTTCGTTCGTTCCTTCAAAGATTCGGTTGATGCGCGAGTCGCGATATGCTCGCTCCACGCGGGTTTCGGCGCTGTAGCCCATGCCGCCGTGAATTTGCACAGCTTCGTCGACTACGTAGTCGAGTACTTCCGAACCGAGCACTTTCAGGATAGCGCATTCCGGTGCGAATGAGGCAATGCCTTTCAACACGGCTTTGCCTTTTTCCATGCCCGATTGCTGCAAGGCTGCAATCTCATCGTCGATGTTTTGCGTAGCGCGATACAACGCGCTTTCGGTTGCGTAAATGCGAATGGCCATGTCGCCCAGCTTGTGACGAATGGCGCCTTATTTCATGATGGGGCTTCCAAACTGCTGACGCTCGTTGGCGTAACGCACGGCATATTCAATCGACTCTTTCGCGCCACCCAAAACACCACCACCCAATTTGATACGTCCAATGTTGAGGATGTTCACCGCGATTTTGAATCCGTTGCCGCGTTCGCTCAGCAGATTCTCCACCGGCACTTTCACGTTGTTGAAGAATATCTGTCGTGTAGATGATCCTTTGATACCCATCTTACGTTCTTCCGCGTTGAAGGAAATGCCTTCCATGTCGCGCGTGAGAATGAAGGCCGATAGATTTTCATCGGTATCAATTTTCGCAAACACGGTGAGCACGTGCGCAAAGCCACCGTTGGTAATCCACATCTTCTGACCATTGATGATGTAGTGCTTGCCGTCGTCGCTCAATATGGCTTTTGTTTTCCCACTATTCGCATCCGAACCGCTGCCGGGCTCCGTCAGGCAGTAACAGCCTTTCCATTCACCTGTGGCTAGCTTGGGGATGAAACGTTGCTTCTGTTCTTCGTTTCCGTAGTAGAGAATCGGCAGCGTGCCAATGCCGGTGTGCGCGCCATACGCCACGCTGAACGAGTGTCCCGCGCCGAGCATCTCGGTCGTAAGCATGGAGGTTTTGAAATCCATGCCCATGCCGCCGAGTTCTTCGGGAATGGAAATGCTCAAGAGTCCGAGTTCACCGGCTTTGTCGAGAATGCTTTGCATGAGGCCTTCTTCCTGATGGTCGATGGCATCAAGGTGCGGGACAATTTCACGATTCACAAAGTCGATGCATGTTTGCTTCATCATGAGTTGTTCTTCGCCGAATTCTTCCGGGATGAACACCTGGTTGCAATCAATGTCTTTGATGAGAAACTCACCGCCGGTGAGTGTGTGGGTTGTGGGGTTTGACATACTATTTCGTTCTAATCAGTTCAACAATTCGAAAATACCGGCGGCGCCCTGTCCGGTTCCTACGCACATGGTTACCATGCCGTATTTGTTTTTTCTGCGACGCATTTCATTCAACAATTGCACAGTGAGTTTCGCACCGGTGCAGCCGAGCGGATGGCCCAAGGCAATGGCTCCACCGTTCACGTTCACGCGTGAAGCATCAAGTCCGAGAGTTTCGATCACGGCCAGCGATTGCGATGCGAATGCTTCATTCAATTCAATCAAATCGATATCGCTTTGTTGCAGACCTGCACGCTGCAATGCGCCCGGAATGGCATACACAGGACCAACGCCCATGATGCGCGGCTCGAGTGCGGCCACGTGATAGCTCATCAGGCGCGCTTTGGGTTCGATATTCAATCGCTTGAGCATCGATTCGCTCACAATCATTACGAACGCGGCTCCGTCGGATGTTTGCGATGAATTACCGGCGGTCACCGAACCCATTGCATCAAACACCGGCTTGAGTTTCGCAAGGGCTTCCACCGAGGTGTCTTTGCGCGCGCCTTCATCTGTATCGACGATGTATTTGCGCTCCGTACGTTTTTCATTCGCGTCCAGAAAAATATCCGTGACTTCGATGGGAACAATTTCTTCTTTCCATTTTCCGCTTTCGATAGCGGCCACTGCTTTTTGATGGGAATCGTAAGCGAAGGCATCTTGTGCTTCGCGGGAAATTTTGTATTCTGTAGCTACAGCTTCTGCGGTTAGTCCCATGCCCCAATACCAGTCGGGATGTTCTTTCGCCACTTTTGCATTTGGCACAATGCGCCAACCGCCGAAGGGAATGGGCGACATCGTTTCCACGCCACCGGCAATAATGCAGTCGGCCATGCCTGCGTGAATTTTGGCAGCGGCAATGGCAATGGTTTCCAAACCGCTCGAGCAGTAGCGGTTCACCGTCATGCCGGGAACTTTTTCGGTGTTCAGACCCATCAGCGAAATCATGCGACCGATGTTGAGGCCTTGCTCGGCTTCGGGTGTGGCATTTCCCACAATCACATCGTCGATGAGTGCGTGATCGAGTTGCGGCACATCGTCCATGATGCGCTTCACCACGGCAGCTCCTAAATCGTCGGGACGATAGTTTTTGAATAAACCACGTGGCGCTTTGCCTACTGCGGTTCGGTATCCGGAAATGATATATGCGTTCATGGTGTGGTCAGTTGCGTAAGATTTTTCCTTTGGTGACGAGCGATTGCATGCGCTCCAGTGTTTTGCGTTGCATGCACAATTCGAGAAATGCTTTGCGTTCGAGATCGAGCAAATAGTTTTCGCTCACTTGAGTGGTGCTGCTTAAATCGCCGCCGGCTAAAACGTATCCGAGTTTTTCCGAAATGAGTCGGTCGTGCTCGCTGATGTAATGGCCGCTGTACATGCTATTCGCACCGGCGTATACAATGCCGAGAGCTTGCGAGCCAAGCACCGTGATGTCTTTGCGTGGTACCGGTTGTGTGTAACCGGCATCGGCTAGTTGCAGGCATGCCTCTTTCGCTCGGCTCAGTTGAAGGCGACGACTCACCACCACTTCGTCGATGCCCGGGCGCAGATATCCGAGGTCGAATGCTTCATAGGCCGAAGTGGAAACCTTCGCTTGACCCACGGTAAGGAATCGGTCGCGGAACGTATTGATGCGAATGTCTCCTTCACGGAAACTGTCACTCGTTCGAACGGCGAACTCTTTTGTGCCACCACCGCCCGGTATGACGCCCACACCGAATTCAACCAGCCCCATGTACAATTCCGCGTGGGCCACAACTTTATCCACGTGCAAGTTCAACTCGCATCCGCCGCCAAGCGCGAGGTTGTGCGGCGCGCCCACCACGGGTATGCTGGAATAGCGCATGCGCATCATCGTTTTTTGGAAATAGCGCACGGCGATGTCGAGCTCTTCGTATTCCTGCTCTGCGGCAAACATGAAGATCATCCCCACGTTAGCACCGGCTGAGAAATTTTCACCTTCGTTATAAATGACCAAGCCGCGGTAATCGCGCTCGGCAAGGTCGATGGCTTTGTTCAACCCTTCGAGCACTTCACCGCCGATGGTGTTCATCTTGGTGTTCCATCCGCAACACAAAATGCCATCACCTAGATGGCGCACCGTGCATGCGCCGTTGGTCCACACTTGAGTGGATGCAGGCAGTTTCGATGGTGCGCTGATGTGCGACGCGCCGGGGAGTGCTTCGTATGATTTCGTTGCCGGGTTGTAGCATTCTTCTACACCTTCATTCATGCGATAGAAGGAAGTGAAACCGCTCGCGAGCATGTCATCGATCCACGGCGCGACGGTATGACCGAGTACACGTGCATCTTCGGCTCCTTTCGCAATACCGATGGTATCCCACACTTCGAATGGTCCGAGTTGCCAGCCAAAACCGGCACGCATAGCGGCATCGATGCTGTGCAGTGATGAACTGATTTCGGGAATGCGATTGCTTACGTAGGCAAATAGTCCGGCGAAGGCTTTCTTGTAAAACTCACCGGCTTTGTCGCTGCCGTTGTAGAGCATGGGCATGCGTTGCGTGAGGCTATCGATAGCTTTGGTAGCCTCTAGGGTTTCGAACTTGCTCTTCTTCTGCTCGCCATATTCGAGTGTTTGCAGATTGAGCGAGAGAATCACCGATTCGCCTTTTTCGTTTTTAATCTTCTTGTAAAATCCTTGCTTGGTTTTATCGCCTAACCATTTTTGATCGACCATATGTTGGATGAACGATGGAATGGCGAACACGCTGCGCGCTTCATCGTTTGGGCAGTTGTCGTGAACTCCGCGGGCCACATGCACCAGCGTGTCAAGACCTACAACATCGCAGGTGCGGAAAGTGGCACTCTTCGGGCGACCCAATACAGGACCTGTTAGTTTATCGACGTCTTCAACGGAAAGTCCCATCTCCTTGATGAGGTGAAACAACGCTTGTATGCTGTAAACGCCGATGCGGTTGGCAATGAAGGCCGGTGTATCGTTGCACGACACAACCACTTTACCCAAATACTTTTCACCATAACTCGAGAAGAATTGAATGACTTCATTAGAGGTATGGGGTGATGGAATAATCTCCAACAGTTGCAAATAGCGCGGCGGATTGAAGAAGTGTGTTCCGCAAAAGTGTTTTTTGAAATCATCGCTGCGGCCTTCGGCCAGCGCAGCGATAGGAATACCGGAAGTGTTGGTTGTAATCAAACTGCCGGGCTTGCGATGCGCTTCAACCTTTTCGTATACCTGTTGTTTGATATCGATGCGCTCGGTAACGGCTTCGATAATCCAGTCGCAGTCTTTCAATAATTCCAAATCATCCTCCAGGTTGCCGATGCGTATGCGGTCGGCGAATGCCTTGCGGTAGATAGGAGATGGGTTGCCGGTGATGGCTGTTTGTAAAGCGTCTTGTGCAATGCGGTTGCGCACCTTACGGTCTGTGAGACTCAATCCTTGTTCAGTTTCCTTTTCGGTTAAGGCGTTGGGAACGATGTCCAGCAACACGGCTTGCACGCCGATGTTCGCGAAATGACAAGCGATACGCGAGCCCATGACACCGCTCCCGATGACGGCGGCTTTTTTGATGATTCTATTCATACTGAGTAATCAGTGGTAATCTAGTTTGGCCTCTAAGACTAGGCCTGTAAACAGCAGGCAAGTAACATCAATTGGCCGGAAGCATAAAATTATTGCCTGTTATTTTTATCACATCTTTAGCTGACAGGAATCAGTAAATCAGGCGTAGCTCGCTGAGATCATACAGGCGAGTATTGCCTTGACCGGTCACCATTTCGATGCGGCCGTCATCAAGCACCCGCAGCACCTTGGCTTCGATTGGCCCCTCAAGTGTTTCATAAGAATGATTGTTTTCTTTTCCGAATAACCTGTCGTGATACTGACCGGAGATTGCCTGAGATTCTCCCTTGCACAGCCGGTGGTAATGGTGGGAAAGTCTAGTTTGAAGTTCTGTCAAAACGGTTTCAGGTGCGAGTGCATCCGCTCCCGACGCGCGAAGAGAGGTGGCATGTTCTACAGAGAAAATGGTCTGGTTGACATTCAATCCGATGCCCACAACGGCGGCATGCCATTGTGAGCCCATCCACTGATTTTCGATGAGAATGCCTGCAGCTTTTTTTCTTCCAATCAAAACGTCATTGGGCCATTTGATGTGCACTTCCTCGGTTGTGAAGTGTTGAAGCGTTTCCCTCACCGCCAGTGCCGCGGTTTTGCTCAGCAGGAAGGGTGCACCGGAAATCGCGAGCGGCGGATAAAGAATGAAACTGACCAGGAGATTTTCCCTGGGACGGCTGCTCCAGGCGTTGGATCGCTGGCCGCGCCCTTCGGTTTGAAACTGAGCCGCAATGCAAGTTCCTTCCGCCGGTTTACTGCGCTTGAGCAGGCGCATGGCTTCCGCATTGGTGGAGTCTGTTTCGTCCAGCCAGAGGGGAGGTATGCGCTCGAAATTCATGGGCCGCTAATTTCGGCGAAGGGGCGTTTGGTAAAAAAATGAAATAAAATGACCTCTGTCGCTTGATAGAGCGAGCGCGCATATACTTTTGCCCCTCAAGTGGCAGTAAAAAGAACAACAAAATCGAAGATAGTCAAGGCCGGTGCTGAGCAATTGGTAGATGCTATCGTATACGGAATGGAAGAAGTGAAAGCCCATGACATCGTGGTCATGGATCTTCGTAAAGTTCCCAATGCACTTTCTGACTTCTTTGTTGTTTGTCATGGTACAAGCAATACGCAAGTGCAAGCCATTGCTGATTCTGTAGAGAAAGAAACTTTCCGCATGCTTCAGGATGAACCCGCACACCGCGAAGGTGCTCGCAATGCTACTTGGATTCTCATGGACTACGTCAACGTCATCGTGCACATTTTCAGCAAAGATGCGCGCGACTTTTATGCGTTGGAAGATCTGTGGGCCGACGCTTCGGTGAAGCGAATTGGTAATTAATCGAAAACGAATGTCAGACGACAAAAAAGAACAACGTAAACCACAACCCCTTCCGGGTGGTGGCGATAAACGCGGCGGAAACTTCTATTGGATTTATGCCATTCTGGCGATGATTCTCATCGGAATGATGGTGTTTAATTCCGGAAGTGATGGCCGCGAAGTGACCTTCCAGCAGTTCCAACAGTACGCCGAGAGTGGTTATGTAGAGAAAGTAGAATACAACCAGGCCGTAGGTAAGGTTTATCTTGATTCGCTCGGCAGAGCTATGCTGGGAAATGAGATTGGAAACCAACCGGCGATGAAAGGCTTTTCACGCTCGAGCGAATTCTGGTTCAGCATTCCGCCAAGTGAAAGCGCGATTGATGAAATCCTGCGATTAGGTAAAGACCGGGGCATTATGGTTCAATACAAACCCATCAATGAATTTGGTCAAAACCTTCTTTTCTGGATTATCGGTTTCGGAATCATCATCGCCGTATGGGTCATCATTATGCGTCGCATGGGTGGCGGCGGTGCCGGTGGTGGTCAAATTTTCAGTATCGGAAAGTCAAAGGCACAATTGTTTGAGAAGGGCAAAGGAACAGCTGTTACATTCAATGATGTAGCCGGTTTGGAAGGTGCTAAGCAGGAAGTACAAGAGATTGTCGACTTCCTCAAGAATCCAAAGAAATACACCGAACTCGGTGCGAAGATTCCAAAAGGTGCATTGCTGGTTGGTCCTCCCGGTACCGGTAAAACGTTGCTTGCAAAAGCAGTTGCCGGGGAGGCGCAAGTGCCATTCTTCTCCTTGAGTGGTTCAGACTTCGTGGAGATGTTCGTGGGTGTTGGAGCTAGTCGCGTGCGCGATTTGTTCCGTCAAGCCCAAGAGAAAGCACCGTCGATTATTTTCCTTGAAGAGATTGACGCCATCGGTCGCGCTCGCAGCAAAAGCATCAACTTCGGAAGTAACGATGAACGGGAGAACACCCTCAACCAGTTGCTAACTGAAATGGATGGATTCGCAACCAATAGCGGTATCATTATTCTCGCGGCAACCAACCGCGCCGATATCCTGGACAAAGCCCTGTTGCGTGCGGGACGTTTCGATCGCCAGATATATGTTGACATGCCCGATCTGAACGAGCGTGTTGCCATTTTCAAAGTCCATTTGAAAAACGTGAAGTTCGACAGCAGCATTGATGTTGAGTTCCTGGCGCGTCAAACACCCGGATTCAGCGGAGCTGATATTGCGAATATCTGCAACGAATCAGCGCTGATTGCCGCACGCAAAGGCAAGCAGACGGTAGATAAGCAAGACTTCTTGGATGCCGTCGACCGTATCATCGGTGGACTTGAGAAGAAGAATAAAATCATTACAGCTGAAGAAAAATCCACCATTGCATATCACGAGGGTGGACACGCCATGATCTCGTGGTTACTCGAGCACGCTTCACCGCTGGTGAAGGTGACCATCGTTCCGAGAGGCCGTTCACTCGGCGCTGCGTGGTACTTGCCGGAAGAGCGTCAGATAACTACCACTGAACAGATCTTTGATGAGATGTGTGCTGCGCTTGGTGGCCGCGCTGCAGAGGAGGTTGCTTTCGGTAAAATATCAACGGGTGCGTTGAGTGATTTGGAAAAGGTAACCAAGCAAGCTTATGCCATGGTGAGCGTGTACGGATTGAACAAGAAAATCGGTAACCGCAGTTATTACGACAGTAGCGGCGAATCGCAATTTACTAAGCCCTACAGCGAAGAAACGGCTCGTATCATCGATGAAGAAGTGTCGAAGATTATCGAGAAGGCGTATCAAAAGTCGCTCGAGTTGTTGACGCAGCATCGCACACAGCTGGATGCGCTTGCCAAAAAGCTGTTGGATAAGGAAGTCATTTTCAAAGATGATTTGGAAGAAATTCTCGGACCACGTCAGTGGAAGGAACGCAATCCGGCAAACGAAATCAAACCGGAGTAATACAAAAGAGGCCGCCACGAGCGGCCTTTTTTATTGGTCAATCGTAAAACGGAGTTAGCGTGGAATGCTTAAGTTTGCCCACGCTATGGCTTCGCTCAGTAATCTCGCACAACGATCTATCGTCGGTTTCATCTTCGCGGTGGCTGTTATTGGTTGCGCGCTTGCCGGACCGCTAGCCAACGGAATGCTCTTCTTGTTTTTCGCAGCGGTAGGATTGTATGAGGTCTATGACTTGCTCAAGCATCAGCAGTCGAACGCTCCGCGCTGGTTCAAGGGAATGTCGGTAGGTGTGATTTTGTACATGCTGGTGTTTTTAGTTCAAACACAATCCATCGCACCGCTTTGGTTTTGGATTCTGCCTTTGCTTGTGGCGATCATATTTGTGGCCGAGCTCATCAAACTGGATCATCTCACGCTTTCCAATTTGGCCATCACGATTTTCGGTTGGATCTATGTTGTCTTGCCGTTGTCACTGGTGAATGTATTGCCGACGATTCAAGGAATTTATGACGCGGTGCCATTGATTGGTTTCTTCCTTGTGCTTTGGGCCAATGACACCGGGGCGTACTTCGTGGGTAAATACCTGGGCAAGCGCAAACTCTACCCGGAGGTTTCACCCAATAAAACTTGGGAAGGGTTGGCCGGTGGAAGTTTGGTTGCCATTGCTGCTTCTATAGCCATCTACAA
>JBKCDO010000147.1:0-25197 GCA_046304755.1 Flavobacteriales bacterium | reverse complement strand
ATCCAGTGGGTGATTGATGAGTAGGAACTCCACAACACCGGCGCGTGCTTCGAGCAAATCAGGCGAGGTGAGGTTTTGCACTTCCATGCCATCCATCACCGTTGTGCGGCATGAAGCCACAGGCTTGGGCATCGGACGCGGGTCTTTCTCACTTCCTTTGGAGACCTTGACAATGCACGTGCGGCAGTAGCCTCCGCTGGTCTTGAGTTTGGAATGGTAACACATGGTGGGTGGAACGATGTCGCCACCGATCATGCGTGCAGCTTGAAGGATGGTGGTGCCATCAGGTACTTCAATGCTGATTCCGTCGATTGTAACTTTTGCCATTGCTATCGTGTTGCATTCACTCAACCGGCAGTTGGTGAACTGTTTTCTTGTTTTTGTATGGTGCTCTTGCGAGCGGTTATGTTGAAGCCAATCATAAAATCGATGGCTGCAAATCCAAATTGTTGGGAAGCGCGGTCGCTAATGCTGGCAGCGCGTGTAACGATGTCGGGCATATTGATGTAGCCGCACTTGGCCTCTCCGCGCACATAGAAATGATGGCCTAGTAATACTTCCATGCCGCATTTCAAGTTGGTGCCAAAGCCTGCCAAGTGGAATTGATCATTGCGCGGATAGCCCATCAGTTTGACATTGCTCTTAGGCATGAGTGCTCCCACACCGAACGCGCCATAGGCGTTAATGTCGATGAAATTTCCTCCGAAAATGCCTTGGTAAAACTCGATTTCGGTGAGCAGATAATTCAAGCCGTCAGTGTGTTCGTAGGTGAGGAATTGTGGTGTCAATTTCACCGCGTTGTTTTCCACCATGTCCATGTAGGTTGCGTCATCAATATTTCCTTCAAAAGCAACGTTCTGATTTTGCACCATGACGTACTTCATGTGATCAACACCCAGTGTTATGGCGATGTGATCATTGATGAAATAACCCAATTTGATGTTGGTTTGTGGAATCGTCAGCGTCTTCAAACCGAAATACGTTTTCGCTTCGAATTGCGTTTGACGATCCTTCGCCTGAACATTGAATAAGGTGAAGTCGTAGTCGTCACCTTTGAAATGAATATCGCTGTTGGTGTAGCGTGCGCGATTCCATCCCCAGCCTCCAAACACATTGCCTTTACGCTGCAATTCCGGAAACCATTGCGCATGAGAAACGGTTGACGCAATCAAGAAGATCAAAACACTATGTAGTCGGAGTTGATGCATCAATTACGCTTCTGCAGTCTGGTTTAGGCGGAAATAATGTTTCACGTCTTTGATGCTCTTACCGTTGCGAACGTAGTCTTCGAACTCGCTGCGGAAGTGGCGTATCGCGCTAGCAACAGGCCAAGACGCAGCATCGCCGAGTGGGCAAATGGTTTTGCCTTCAATCTTACTTTGAATATCCCACAGCAAGTCGACGTCGGCGAGAGTGCCATTACCATCGAGAATTTTGTGTAAGATTTTCTCCATCCATCCGGTTCCTTCGCGGCAAGGTGAGCACTGACCGCAACTTTCGTGATGGTAGAAACGGGTGAAGTTCCAAAGGTTCTTCACCACACTCGTGTCTTCATCCATCACGATGAATCCGCCGGAGCCAAGCATGGTGCCGCTCGCAAATCCGCCATCAGCAAGACTTTCGTAAGTCATGAGGCGCGATTCGCCGTTGGCTGTTTTCAAAATCAAATCAGCGGGTAGAATCGGAACAGATGAACCACCTGCAACAACGGCCTTCAGTTTTTTACCATTGCGAATTCCGCCGCAGTATTCATCCGAATAGATAAATTCTTCAACCGGAACACCAAGTTCGATTTCATAAACGCCCGGCTTATTGATATGTCCGGAAGCAGAAATCAGTTTGGTACCTGTGCTTTTTCCAACACCAATGGCTGCATAGGCCGCTCCGCCATCTTTAATAATTGGAACAACGGCCGCGATAGTTTCCACATTATTGACAACCGTCGGGCAGCCATACAATCCTGCTACAGCGGGGAATGGCGGCTTGATACGCGGATTACCGCGCTTGCCTTCGAGTGATTCAATGAGGGCTGTTTCCTCACCACAGATGTAAGCTCCTGCACCAACCTGCACATAACAGTCGTGGTCGAAACCGGAGTTCATAATATTCTTTCCGAGCAAGCCCGCTTCATAAGCTTCTGCAATGGCTTGTTCAAGAATACGTGCTACATAAAAATACTCACCGCGGATGTAGATGTACGAGGTGCGCGCACCAAGAGCAAAGCTCGATGCAATCATCCCTTCGATGAGCAGGTGAGGAATGCGCTCCATGAGGTAGCGATCCTTAAACGTGCCGGGCTCACTTTCGTCGGCATTGCACACGACATAGCGCGGAACACCGGCAGGCTTGGCGATGAAGCCCCATTTCATTCCGGTTGGAAAACCCGCTCCACCACGACCGCGCAGGCCGCTGGCTTTCACTTCTTCCACTACTTGATCCGGTGTCATGGTCTTCAGCGCTTTTTCGAGCGATGAATAACCGCCATGCTTGCGATACACATCCAGTTTGCGGATGCCTTCAACATGGTCGTTGGCGAGTAATAGTTTGCGTCCCATCAGATGTTGATCATATCGTCTTTAGTGTACACTCGGCGCTTGCCTTCCGATTTCATTTTTTCAAGCAGGTTGTCGACCTTGTCGAAGGTGAGATTCTCGTAATAATCTCCGCCGCACTGCAGCATCGGTGCGGTTCCGCAAGAGCCCAGGCATTCCACCGTCTTCAAGGTGAATATGCCATCCTTGGTGGTTTCGCCCACATGAATATTCAGTTTCTTTTCGATGTGACGAACAATGTCTTCCGCACCGAGCAGCCAGCAAGAAGAAGTGCGGCATACTTCGATGACACATTTACCTACCGGTTTCAAGTTGAACATTGAATAGAAAGAAGCCACTTCATAGGCTTCAATCGGCTGAATTTTCAAAAGAGCCGAAACGCAGTCCATCGCGCCGGGACTCAACCAGCCATCGAATTCAGCTTGCGCCAAATGCAAGAGGGGAATGAGTGCGCTTTTTTCTTTTCCTTCCGGATATCTCCGGATGATGCGCTGCGCAGTGGCGAGTGTTTCATCCGAAAATTTATATTCCTTGTTGTCAGACATGTTGCTGTGTGTGTCTTGAATGTTGTTGTTTTATGCGTCGAGTTCTCCGGCGATTACGTTCATGCTACTCATCGTGAGAATCGCATCGCTGAGCATGCCACCTTCAATCATGGAAGGGTAGGCCTGATAGTAGATGAAGCACGGACGACGCATGTGCAGACGATACGGTGTGCGACCACCATCGCTGATCAGGTAGAATCCGAGTTCGCCGTTACCGCCTTCAACCGCGTGATATACTTCGCCTTTGGGAACATCTGTTTCACCCATCACGATTTTGAACTGATAGATGAGTGCTTCCATCTTGCTGTAAACATCCTCTTTGGGAGGCAGGTAGAATTCAGGAACTTCGGCGTGGTATGCACCATCAGGCATGTTTTTAATCGCTTGTTCGATGATGCGCATACTCTGCCACATTTCTTCCATACGCACCATGTAGCGGTCGTAAGTGTCGCCATTAGTTCCAACGGGAATGGTGAAATCAAATTCCTCGTAAGATGAATACGGTGTCATCACGCGCACGTCGTAATCAACGCCGGCGGCACGCAGGTTTGGTCCTGTGAAGCTATACGCCAAAGCATTTTCCGCACTGATGGCTCCGCAATTGATGGTGCGATCCATGAAGATGCGGTTGCGGGTAACGAGTTTGTCGAATTCAGAAAGTGCTTTCGGAAACTCTTTCATGAAAGCATGAATACGAGCCCATGCTTTTTCGTTGAATTCGCGTTCCATGCCTCCGATACGACCGATGTTGGTCGTAAGGCGTGCGCCGCAGATTTCTTCAAAAATTTCGTAGATTTTTTCACGCCATTGGAACAGGTACAAGAAGCCGGTCATGGCTCCTGTATCCACAGCGATTACCGTATCACACACAATGTGGTCGGCGATGCGCGAAAGCTCCATGATAATCACACGCAAGTATTGCGCGCGCTTGGGAACTTCACAGCCGATGAGCTTCTCAACAGTCATGTGCCAGCCCATGTTGTTGATGGGAGAGGAGCAATAGTTGAGGCGATCGGTGATGGGCGTAATTTGATTGTATGGACGGCGTTCAGCGAGCTTTTCAAAAGCGCGGTGGATATAGCCGATGGTTGGTTCTGCTTTCACGATAATCTCACCATCCATAGTGAGGATGTTCTGAAAGATTCCGTGTGTCGCAGGGTGTGTTGGACCAAGATTGAGAATGGAATAATCCTTCTGCTCTGAAACCTGCGAAGCTGTCGCGAAGGTTTGTCCGATGTTTCCTGAAGTTCCTTTCATGATCTTATCGTCCGAAATATTTGTCTTGTTTGTCGTCGCGACCGGCATCTTCCAGCGCGTATTCTTTGCGCAGAGGGTGGTAGTTCATTTCATCCATGTTGAGGATGCGGCGCAAATCCGGGTGACCTGTAAAGCGAAAACCATAGAAGTCGAATGCCTCACGTTCCATCCAGTTGGCTGCCGGCCACAGATCGGTTGCCGTTGGAACCGTCACGTCTTTATCCGCCATGAAAGTCTTGATTCTCACACGCCAGTTTTTCTCCATGTTGTGGAGCTGATAGACCAGCGCAAACTCTTGTCCTTTGTTGTCGGGATAATGCACGCCGCACATGGTGGTCAGAAACGTAAAACCCAGGTCGTTGTGGGTTTTCAAAAACGCCAGCACATCATGGATGCGATTTTTTTCGATGGTAAAAACAGGGAAGTCGTAATCGATTTGGGATCCTGTTACATCATTGCTGAACGCATTCAGCAAGGCATCTTTCACGTGGTTGTGCAGCTCAATGGCAGCAGGTGACGCGGAGGGATGAATTTCGTGGTGCATTATTCGAGACCGTATTTGGCGAGCATGGCTTTGTATTCGGGAGAAGTGCGACGCGCGCGACCTTCATTTTTCGCGAGCTCCTGGATTTTCAGGATACCGTCGAGCACTTGCTCGGGGCGTGGCGGACAACCGGGGATGTACACATCGACAGGGATGATGCGATCGATGCCTTGCAGCACAGAGTACGTATCGAAGATACCGCCGCTGCTGGCGCCTGCGCCCCTGCTGAGAACCCATTTCGGTTCGGCCATCTGCTCGTACACTTGGCGCAGAATGGGAGCCATTTTCTTCGAGATTGTTCCCATCACCATCAAGAGGTCGGCCTGACGAGGCGAGAAGCTCAAGCGCTCCATGCCGAAACGCGAAAGGTCGTAGTGCGACGCCATGGTGGCCATGAATTCGATACCACAGCAAGAAGTAGCGAATGGCAGTGGCCACAGAGAATTGGCTCGCGCCAGACCCACGGCTTTGTCGAGCGTGGTTGCGAAAAACCCTTGACCTTCGAGGCCTTCAGGCTGGTATTCGCTTTTAATATCAACGTTGGTTGTCATGATGAAAATTGCTTAAGGATGAGGGTGTCGCCTGTATTATTCCCACTTCAGGGCGCCGCGGCGGATGATGTAAACCAAGCCTACAATCATCAGGGCCATGAAGGAAAACATTTCAACGAGTCCAAACAGGCCGAGCTCTTTGAAGTTCACTGCCCATGGATACATGAAGATAACCTCAACATCGAACAGAACGAAGAGGATGGCGACCAGGAAATACTTGATGGAAAAAGGAGAGCGTGCATTCCCTTGCACTTCAACGCCGCACTCAAACGGATCGCTTTTGACTTGTGTCTTGCGCTTTGGACCAAGAAGGTGCGTGGCAAGCATAGTGGTGACCACAAATCCGAGCGCGATGATGGCCATAGCAATAATGGGCAAGTACTGCTCGGTAAGGGAAATTGTTGATTCCATAAAGTCCGTGTGCGGTTTTTTGAATTGGCCGTAAAATTATGCGGCCAAGGCCTATAAACAGCCTAAACAAGGCGTTTTTTTTCAGGGAAAAAACCGTTGAGGAAAGTTGAATTAAGGACGAGTGTAACTCAGTCTGAAACCGACGTCGGTCACGCCCTGCAACTCAGGTGTGCGCATGCCATGACGGATATCGATTTTATAGCGACCGGCAAGCGGGAATTGTTTGCCCTGCTGATAGAGAAACCGGTTGTCGTATAGGTTTGCGGTGGAGTTACCGAGCCATTTTCCTTGCTCATCAGCGAGTTGACATTCAACAGTATCAATAGATTTCTTACCGTTGGGAAATTCCATTTCTACAAAGAAGTAAATATTGCTGAAGGGATAGTCTTCGCGGTTGCGCAGGCTGATGTAGAAGTTGTGCAGTTTACTGGTATCTGCGGTTTCAAACTCGAAATGCGCCACGTCGTTAACTTTCCAAACACCGTCATCGATGCGTTTATTGGCTTCATAAAGCACATCGGATTCACAACTGCACAGCAGCAGAATGAGCCCGAAAACGAAGATGCGATTCAACAGCGTCATGGTTGAGGCGGCGGTGGATTTTGGTTGTTTTCGCGTGGTGGGCGATTACGGTTATCACGCGGTCCTCGTCCTCTGCCGCGATCATTGCCGCGACGCTCCTTCTGTTCCGGATTGCGCGGTTGATTGCCTCCTTGTGCCGGATTTTCTCCTGCCGGTCTTGGCTCACGTGGTGGACGTTCTTCACGCGGAGGACGGGGTCCGCGCGGCGTACGTTCTTCGCGGGGTGGACGATCGCCTTGCGGAGGACGTTCGCCTTGTGGTGGTTTTTGACGCGGTGGTTGTTCGCGGCGGTTGGGTTGATCCGTGTTGGGTTGACCTTCCTTGGCCTGCGCCGGCTTGGGACCGCGCTGTTCGCGAGGACCGCGATCACGTTGTTCGCCGGGTCGTCCGTCATTGCGCTGACGTCCGCGATTGCGTCCGCCTCGACTGCGCCCTTTGGCTTTATCAAAACGCGTAAGGCTGTCCTGACCAACCACCTCTGCGAAGTCAGTGCCTTGTTCTACTTCTTCTTCGATCATGAATTCATCGATGTCCTCGATCAGAATGCCCTTCTTGTTTTTCTCCAGAATTTCCTTCACCGCGTCGATGCCCAATGGGAAAGGCGCCTCTCCCGGCTGACCGTCGTAAATGAAATACATTACACGCTGGAAAATATCGGTCTTGAAATGAGAAGCAGTACCCTTGGGAAGTTTCAGGCGTGTATTGACCGATGGGAAATCACGCGTGGCTTCTACATACTGATCAAGTTCGAAGTTGAGGCAGCATTTAAGTTTGCCACATTGGCCTGCTAGTTTCGTTGGGTTCAGTGAAAGTTGCTGGTAGCGCGCAGCACTGGTGCTCACCGCTCTGAAGTCGGTGAGCCAACTCGAACAGCAGAGCTCACGTCCACAACTGCCGATTCCTCCCAAACGACCTGCCTCATAGCGATAGCCTATCTGGCGCATATCAATGCGTACACGGAATTCCTCCGCATATCGTTTGATCAACTCACGGAAGTCAACGCGATCATCAGCTGTATAATAGAAGGTGGCTTTTGTTTTATCACCTTGATACTCGACATCGCTGAGTTTCATTTCCAATCGCAAGTCGCGGGCGATGGTGCGTGCGCGCATCATCGTGTTTTGTTCCAGCTTTCGACCGTCTTGCCAGCGGGTAATATCCTCTGCTGTAGCCTTGCGCAGAATTTTTTTGATTTCGTAATTGTCCTTGATGTCTTTGCGCTTGAGTTGTACGCGCACCAGCTCGCCGGTAAGGCTTACCACGCCCACATCGTAGCCGGGAGAAACATCTACCGCAACGACATCGCCTGCAAACAATTCGAGGTTTGATGAATTTCTAAAAAAGCCTTTGCGGCTGTTTTTGAAACGTACTTCCACCATATCGAAGGGCTTTTGGCCTTGTGGCAATTCCATGCCGGCCAACCAATCGAATACCTCCAGTTTATTACATCCGTAGGTGCCACAGGCACCGTTATTCTTACAACCGCCGGGCAATCCGCCTCCGGTTGAGCAACTTGAACATCCCATAGTGTTAATGCTTCGGATGGCGCAATGGGCCAATCCGTGTTTTCCTTCTCAACAATCTTGAACACAACAGACGAGGCATTCGTCTTCATGCTCACGGCCAAAAATACGGAGGAAAAAGTCAAGACACATGCAAATACAAACAATTGCTGACAACCCTTTATCGAATGCTCAAGGCCTAGGCTTCAGCTTTACGCGTGAGCAGGTAGTGCAGCTTGAACGAGAGGTCTGAAAGCACCAGCTTGGTGTATGCGTTGCGCGATACATCATGATAGGCTTCGGTGATCTCTTCCATCAATTCCTCAGCATTGAGGTCGTTAATGAAGGGCGCGAATTTGTCGGAAAAACTTTGCTCCGATTGATTGAGTCGCACGAAATCCTTTCCGGCATAATTCAGCACCAGGTTCTGGCGTATTTGGTCGAGGGCATAACTCAAGAAGTGTTTCTGATCCTCGCGATTGAGCTTATGCATCTCATCCGACCATCGAATGATTCCGGGGACGTCTTTCTTATAACACATGCGCATCCAAAGTTGAAACTGGTTTGCATACGTTTCATCCGGGTTTTGCGAATGAAGCAGTTGCAGGGCTTTGTTCCAATCACCGTGAGCGAAGTGGGCAATCTCCGCTGCTTTCTCGGGCGTGGCTCCTAGGTTGAGAAGACCTTGGGAGATATCGGCGTCTTCAATTTTGGGTACATAGATGGTTTGCACCCGGGATAAGATGGTTTGCAGAATATTCTCCAAACTTCCGGCAACAAAGAGAAACAGGGTGCGCTCAGGTGGTTCCTCAACGATCTTCAACAATTTATTAGCAGTGTCCGTCTTGAGGTATTCGGCCATCCAGATGACCTGAAACTTATAGCCACCTTCGTAACTCTTCAGTGTGAGGTGATTGATGATGTTGGCGGCCTCATACACCGACATAATGAGCTGCTTGTTGTCTTCTGTGATCATGTTGCGCCACTCGTCCACTGTCGTGTAGGGCGACGACTTCAAATGGCTGCGCCACGGGGCGAGCCAGTCGTTACAGGTCGTTTTTTCACTGCCCTCGCTTTTATTGAAAAAAGGGAAGGTGTAGTGTAGGTCCGCAAACTGATGGGTATCGATTTTTTTGCAGGTCGGACAAACTCCGCACGAATCTGTTTCTGTTTTATTCGGGCAGGCGATATACTGAGCGAAGGCAAGGGCCAGCGCCAGATTGCCGCTGCCATCCGGACCCAAGAAAAGAAGGGCATGCGCAATACGACCTTCACGGTAGGCTCCGATGAGGCGCTCTTTTAAAGTAGATTGACCGATGACTTGAGCGAATTGCACGCAGGTTTCTTTTCGGCGAAAATACAACTGTGATACCCACGAATACCCTTAGTGGAAAACTGCGTGAAGCACATCTAGTGATTTGATCTCTCGCAGGTTTTCCAGATGAAGTTTCAAAAAGGTAATTAATCCTTGCAACAATGAAGAGCGAATGGAACTGTGCAATTCAAGCGTCTGGACTTGCGGCCATTCCAAATCGAGCAGGTCAACGAGTTGAGCTGAGACGCCCGCTTCCAAATAATTAGGGTGCTTCGGGATAGTGTGCTCGAAAGTGCCATTCAACATGTCGAAGTAGATTGCCGGAGCCGGGGTGTCCGGTCGCTGAGGATAGAATCCGTAATGACGTGTAATTTCCAGAAGCCACCATACATGAAAGTTGCGCACATCGATGGCATCATCAAGCAGCATGACGCTGTTCTTGAGGTAATCAAACAGGACGTCGTTCACATAATCATCAGCAATGGTCTTCGCCAGAACCTCGTTCATGAAGAGAATCATCGCCGTTTTGGTCGGGTCCGTCGCCACATGATGCAGGGGCGTGGAAAGTCTTGGGTTTTTTATCGGAATGAATCTCGTAACCTCCTGGAAATCAGAATCAAACTCAATGATGGCCAGTGGATGAAAAAGATTGGAACCACCCGTTTTTTTTGATTTGCCGGCATAGACCATCCCACTTTTCAACCCGAAATGTTCACACAATACTTTGACAATGAGTTTATTGTCGCTGTAGCGAATAGTCTGAATGACAATGCCTCGGGTTGTTTGAATCATGGATGGCGTTTACAATTCACAGACAAGCGTTCAAATCTCGCTCGGTGTTGTTAATTCTTTTCAACTGAACGAACCACTTTTGAGACGAGCGGCAACGATACTTTCGACACGCGAAATTACGCTTTTCAAGAAGCGGTCAACATACTCGGTGAGGCTTCGGTTTCATCCTCTATAATAGGAGTAAGAAAAACATCACCTCGTGTGATGTTTGTTTAAAGTTAGGTTAGGCAGGGCAACCCTCGGGTTGCCCTGTTGCTTTTTAACCCTGTCGGATTTTTTGCAATGTATCTAGCTTACTTTCAGTGGGTTGTCGTTGTGTTTTTGTATAACTGTAACTTTTTGGGGATGGCCGGCGTAAGCACGCTCAACATCATAATCATAACATGAAAAACATCAGTTTCACCCTGTCTAACCCAAACACAGTAAACACAATGAAAACACTTCTCACAACATGGTTTGCAGCACTTATGTCTGTTGCAAGCTTTGCCCAGGCTCCCGGAGGCGTCTCCACGGGTCTGGTCTCCTGGTTTAAAGCCGACGCCGGAATTGCTCCAACAGCGAACGGCGGAACCATTACCGCATGGGCGGATCAAAGTGCCACAGCTATGCACGCGACTCAAACAGGTGCCACCACAAGTCGTCCGCTTTACTATACAAATGTCATCAACGGCCACCCGGCGTTGAGAACATCGGTCTCTCGTTTCTTGAATGTGGATTGGTCGATTATCAACGATACCAATTATACCATTTACGCGGTAACACGCCGATTGGGTGCGGGAAATTTCAATCATATCCTTGGTATTCAGGGAACCTCCGCGAGTCAATCTCATTTATCATTGGGATACACCTCTAATACTTTTGTTCGCCATACTCAGTACGGCAATTTTTTGACAATTATTACGGAAGGGTACAATGCCACCACTGAAATTCCTACGGTAATGGCATGCCAGTTCAATGAGGCCATTGGTAAGGCCGCATGGCGCATTCGCGACGGCGTGAAAACATCTTCCTCAGGAACAAACAAAACGCATTACCCCTATCCTGCCGGTATTCGTGGTCGCATTGGTCGCGGCGGTGATGGTTATGGCTTCAATGGTTATATCGCTGAGATTTTTGTGTACGACCGTGTGCTTACCGATGAAGAGAAGAAAAGTATCAATACCTACCTCTCCGTAAAATACGGTTTGTCGGTGCCAAGCAGTGAGCATTTATATGCGCTGGATGCGCCTTACCACAACGATGTATTCGGTATTGCACGGGATAACTCCTTTGCGTTGGCTCAAACAGCCAGCGAAAGCGTATCGCTCGATGATGTTCTGCGCATCAGCTCGCCATCAGCGCTGAGCGATGGTGATTACCTGATTTGTGGTAACGACAACGGAGCGGTAACCTTTGGCGCTTATGCCGGTGAAAATTGCTCGATTAGCCGAGTGTTGGCCCGCGACTGGATGTTCAAACACATCGGTGATTGCGGAACTGTTAATTTGCGATTTGATTTGACCGGTGTGACGGGCTTTAATGCCAATGATCTGCGTTTGCTGGTTGACATGGATGGTGACGGATATGATGATGAAACTCCGTTGACCGGTGTCTACGCGGCTCCTTATTTCACCGTGAGCCTTGTAACGTTACCTCATGATGCAAAGATTACCTTATGCAATGTGAACACGCATTACTATGCGGTAGTTCCAAACAGTATTTCTGATGGCTTGGTGTGGTCAACTACTCCCGGTGGTGCTGCTGAGTTTGCACTTAATGATGAAAATACCTGTCCAAGTATTGACCTCACCGTGAATGCCGGTGTGATTTTGCAAGTGAACGGTACGCTGACATGCCGCAACTTGACCGTAGATGGCACCTTGAATTTGGGTGATGACTACAGCGACAACCTCATTGTGCACGGTAATATTCAAATGAATGGTTCATGGTCCACTTCAGCTCCGGGCTCTCTCAGCTTCCACGGAGATGCAGCGCAATCCGTAAGCGGAGGAGTAATCAGCGTGTATAACGCTGATATCACGAATCCTGCAGGAGTAACATTGAACAACACTCGTTTTGATATTCGCTATAACCTGGCCATCACCGATACTGGTGTATTGAATACGAACGGAAAGTTGAAATTGGTTTCCGATGTCAATGGCACTGGTGAAATTCAATCGCTTGAGGAGGGCACCATTAACGGTACGGTGCAGGTATATCGTTACCGCCCTGCGGTTGCTGCAGGTTGGGTGAACTTGTGCTCGCCCGTTGCAGGCGCAACGATTCAAGAGTGGAATGATGATCTTACGACCACCGGTTTCCCCGGTTCGGATGCACCGACTTGGCCTAGTGAGGCGAACCCCTATGTGAATATTAAATGGTATAACGAGGAAGTTGCGGGAACAGATCAGGATGGATATGTTGGTGTGACCAATGTGACCAATCCGTTGGTTCCGGGAAAGGGCTATATGGTGTATATGCCGATTGGAGCTGCGACCATTGATTACCCTGCCTACACCATCAACAGTGGTGACTATGATCTGGACGTAACATATACCGACAACGGCTCAGGTCGTGGCTGGAACATGGTAGGTAATCCTTATCCCGCGACGATAAAATGGGACACCACCAATTGGGTTATGCACAACATGAACAATGAAGTGCACGTGTGGAATCCGAATTCGAATCAATATGTCTCTTACTCGCAGGCAACCGGTGTACTACCGATCATTGCCCCGGGACAATCCTTCTTTGTGCGTGCGAATGGACCGGATCCTGTGCTTACCGTAAGAGAGCAATGCAAGGTGAAGACTCACGCCACTTTCCGTTCGATGGAAACTTCCAACGACTACCTGACTATCCGCATTCAGAAGGATGACCTGCAGGATCAAACCATCCTTAAGCGCATGGAAAATATGACCAAGTCATTCGACAATAATTACGACGCAGCGAAATTGCACAGTCCGGTAGCAGAAGTGCCTTACCTGGCGACCTTGGATCAGGAAGGAGAAGATTTGTCGATCAACGCATTCAACAACAGCGGTGAGGAGACCATCATCCCGATTCGTATCGAGGCAGGTGTTAGCGGTACTTACCAGCTCACTGTGACGGGATTGAACACGTTTGCTCAAGGCGGTTGTGTGACACTCGAGGATGTATTCACCGGCGCTACCTATGTGCTGACAGAAGAGAAGCCGATTGGCTTGGAATTGACTGCAGGTGATCACACGTTGCGCTACCAATTGCGCATCGGCGCGCCAATCGCGGCTGCTGTAACTGATGCAGGTTGTTCGGTAGAAGAGGGAGGCAGCGCTGAAGTGAATGTTCCGGCCAACGCCACAGAAGCCATCACCTGGTATACTGCTCAAGGAAAATTTGTAGGCGCAACCTTACCTGAGAATGGTATTGCTTCTATCGGCGGTTTGCAAGCCGGAAGCTATGTGGCAAAACTGAACCACAACGGCGCTTGCGGAGTGACTGAAGTAGCCTTTGAGGTTGCTCAATTGAGCAAGCTTGGTGCTTCAGCGGTGGTCATGCCTGCGAGCTGCGGAAACACCGATGACGGTGGAATCTCCATCAGCTTGAGCGGCGGCGAAGCTCCATTCGCCATCGTATGGAACAATGGCACTGAAGGTGCGATGATTGATAACGCTACAGCAGGAAAGTATATCGCTACAGTAACCGATATCAATGGTTGCGGCGGCCGCTTCGAATTCGAAGTGCCTTCTGTAAGCCAGTTGCTCAGCAAGTTTGAGTCTTCACATGAGAAGGTTGAAATGGTTGACGGGCAAGCAACGGTGGAATTCACCAACACTAGCCGCGACGCAGAAGCATTCACCTGGAATTTTGGTGATGGCAGCGATGAAGTGTATGATGAAAACCCGGCTCACACTTACATGAATGCCGGAACCTATGAAGTAATGTTGAAGGCAACGCATGACAACTGCGAATCGGTAAGCACCAAGACAATTGCAGTAATCGATGAGAGTCATGCAGAGCAGTTTGCCGGCGATATCCTGGCTACACTAACTGACCAGGGCGTGAAGATGACATTCTTCTTTGATGAGCAAAAGAATTTGCAGATCAATGCATACAACGTATTGGGTCAGCAATTGATTGAACCGATTACCGGTGTATATGATACTCAGACCATCATGTTCAGTGATCGTCGCTATGCAGCGCAAGCGTTGATCGAAATCACCGATCTGAACACAGGTGAAAAAGCGTTGATTCGTTTGGGAAGATAATGGATAAACTATTGTGATGTACAAGTGGTCTCGGCTAAGCCGGGACCATTTTTTTTGTACATCTTTGTGCCATGGATAATGCTGCTTTTGAAAAACTACTCTATGTCGGTGTCATTATCGTAGTGACTGCTGTCGGCCTCGTGCTCTATCGCAAGGAGATTTTATTTTACTTCAAGGGCAAGCTGGTATCGGGAAAAATCGTCAACTGGATGTCGGCTGTGGTAGGTGGTAAGCGCTATTACTATCCAATGATTGAATTCACGCCGCCGGGCTTTGAGCCACAGCTGTTTCGTGCAGAAGATCGTTGTGAAGGTCAGCCACTGTATGAGCCCGGCACGGAAGTCACCGTGAAATACCTCGAAACGGATTTAGAGTTTCGCAAAGTGATTTACCCTAAAAAAGCTTAGAGCTTTTGACCGTTCTTAAGTGTCGTTAGAATGTGTACGGCCTTTTTCAAGGTGGTCACCTGATCAAATGACATCCGCAAGCTTCCTTCCTTCTCATACATTTTTCCGCTCGTTGGATTGTGCTTGATGAAGTCGAGAACATGCGAGAATTTTTCGCTCTGATAAAACGGTGATTGTTCTTTGGTGATGAAATAACCAATCATCTTCGCGCTTTTCAAGACCAGCTTTTCAAAACCGATTTCTCTTGCCAGCCAGCGCAGGCGCATCGTTTCAATCAACGCCAGTGTAGGCGTTGGGATTTCACCAAAGCGGTCAATGAGGTTGTTGGAAAACGCCTCCATGCCTTCTTCCGAGGTGATGTCGTCGAGTTCTTTATACAGCGCAATACGCTCAGTGATACTGCTGACGTAGTCATCGGGTATGAGAATTTCGAAGTCGGTTTCCAGCACGGTTTCTTTCACATAATTTTGACTGCGTTTGATTTCTTCTTCATACAAATCCTTGAAATGCTCTTGCTTCAATTCGTCAATGGCTTCGTTGAGGATTTTCTGATACGTCTCAAATCCAATATCATTGATGAAGCCGCTCTGTTCGCCACCGAGCAAGTTTCCGGCGCCTCGAATGTCCAAGTCGCGCATGGCAATATGCAAGCCCGATCCCAGGTCGCTGAATTGCTCAATGGCCGTTAATCGTTTGCGAGCTTCTTCGGTGAGCAAGTGCAACGGAGGACAGAGCAGGTAGCAAAATGCGTGTTTGTTGTTTCGTCCTACACGTCCGCGAAGCTGATGCAGGTCGCTCATCCCAAAGTGATGCGCATCGTTGATGATGATGGTGTTGGCGTTGGGAATATCGATGCCACTTTCGACAATCGCGGTACTCACCAGCACGTCATAAGTTCCTTCAATGAACTCCGACATCACCTCTTCGAGTTCTTCGCCTTTCATTTGGCCGTGTGCCGTTGCGATGCGTGCATCCGGACAAAGCCGCTGAATCATGCCGGCAACTTCTTTTAAATTTTGCACGCGGTTGTGCACGAAAAAGACTTGTCCGCCGCGTTGAATTTCATAACTCACCGCATCGCGAACAACTTCTTCATTGAAGGGGCGCAACTCGGTTTGAATCGGATGACGATTGGGCGGCGGTGTTTGAATGATGGATAAATCGCGCGCGCCCATCATAGAGAATTGGAGTGTCCGAGGAATAGGCGTTGCAGTGAGTGTGAGCGTATCAATGTTAGCACGAAGCGTTTTCAGTTTGTCTTTTACCGCAACTCCGAATTTTTGTTCTTCATCAATAATGAGCAAACCCAGGTCTTTGAATTTGACCTTTGGCGCCACGATAGAATGCGTACCGATAAGGATATCAATTTGACCTTTCTCCAGTTTCTTGAGTGTTTCACTTTGTTGCTTCGTGCTTTTAAAACGATTGATGTAATCAACCGTAATCGGAAAATCCTTGAAGCGAGCGGCAAAACTTTTATAGTGCTGCAAGGAGAGAATCGTCGTTGGCACGAGCACGGCAACCTGTTTTCCATCCGTAGCAGCTTTGAATGCAGCACGCATGGCAATTTCGGTTTTGCCAAAGCCAACGTCACCGCATACCAGGCGATCCATTGGCGCCTCAGCCTCCATGTCCTCCTTCACCGCATTGGTTGCTTTGAGTTGATCAGGAGTATCCTCATACATGAAGGATGCTTCTAACTCAATTTGCATGTAACCGTCGGTTTGAAAAGCATGGCCTTTCGTTGCTTTGCGCTTTGCGTAGAGTTTGATCAAATCGAAAGCGATCTCTTTGACCTTCGTTTTGGTCTTGCGCTTGAGGGTTTGCCAGGCGTTGCTGCCCAGCTTATCCATGCTGGGCGTTGAGCCTTCTTTTCCAACAAATTTGGAAATACGGTGGAGCGAGTGGATGCTCACATACAGAATGTCACCACCTTTATAGGTGAGGCGGATGGCTTCTTGTTCTTTCCCATTCACATCGATTTTTTGCAAACCGGAAAACTGACCGACACCGTGATCGATGTGCACGACAAAATCGCCCGGCTGCAGCGACATAATTTCCTTGATCGTGAGGGCTTCTTTATTTTTCTTGAAACCTTCCTTCAACCGAAAACGATGATAGCGTTCAAAGATTTGGTGATCGGTGTAGAGCAACAGCTTATGCTCTTTATCGATGAACCCTTCGGATAATTCCAGTGTCAGCGGAGTGAAGTTCACCGCATGATCTTTATCCTCGAAGATTTGGTATAAGCGTTCGATTTGCTTGGGCTGTCCTGCAGCGATGACATTCTCGTAACCGGCTTTGGCATTGTTGGAGAGATTAGTTCCCAACATGTCGAAGTTCTTGTTGAATGCCGGTTGTGGTTCCATTTCAAAGCTAATGGATACGCCTTCAGTGAATTTGCGTTGAGATCCGAATTCAACCGTGCAGCGTTGTTCCAATAATCGCTGGAAGTGTGTTTTATCGAGATACAATTCCTCCGGTTTGAGCCTGTCGAAAAGGCCCTGTTGTTTCTCGTACTGCTTGTGTGCGCGTTCTAATTCCGTCTCCATGCGATTGAGCGCACCGGCAGTGTCTTTCAACCAAAGCACGGTTTCCTCAGGCATGAATTCCACGATTGAAATGCGCGATTCTTCAGTCTGATGCGCCGTGACGTTGGGCACAATCGTGGCCTTGGTCATTTTAGCAACACTGAGCTGCGAGTCGGGTTCAAACTTGCGAATGCTATCGACTTCATTGCCGAAAAGTTCGATGCGGTAGGGGTGATCAAAACTGAAGGAGAAGATGTCGATGATGCCGCCGCGCACGGCGTATTGACCGGGTTCAAATACGTAGTCCACTTTCTCGAAGCCGTAGGTATGCATCCATTCATCGACAAAGTCAATATCGAGGGAATTGCCTTGAACGATTTCGAATGTGGCGCCTGAAAGGGAAGTACGGGTAATTACTTTTTCGGCTACTGCTTCGGGATAGGAAATGAGGCACACGGGCTTTGGATGTTCCGTCGCTCGTTCCATCGCACGCTTGAGTTCGTTGAGCACCTCGGCGCGCATCGCCACATTGGCGTTGTCTGTTGTCTCTACTTCGTAAGCCGCGCGAGCGCTGCGTGGAAAAAAGAAAATATCGATGGCTGCATCATTGTTGCGCTCTGATCCCGGTTGCTTGCCACAGGCGCTTTCCAAATCGTTCAGGAAATACGCCGCTTCCTCCTTATCGGGGAGGAGCACCAGGTGAAATCCGCCCCGCTTGCTCATCGCTGTCTGGGCAATCAGCGCGATGGAAGAGCCGACAACGTTGCGCACATGCACATGACTTTTGGGCCCAAGTGCATCGCTCAACTGGCTGACGCGTTCAGACTTCGAATAGATGGAGAGCAGGTCGGAAATGAACATGGCGTAAAAACCGCTAGCCCCACTGAACGTTCAGTGGGGATGCAGGTTGCGAAATTACAGCCGATGGCCCCAAACAGTGGCGCATTATTTTTGTCCGATTCCATGAGTGTAACTTTCACCACCGATCCGCTGTTCTATTTGCGATTTCCGAGAGAAGATGCAGAGGCTTTGCTGGCCGTGGGAGTGGAGGATGCTTTTGTGATTCAAGCAGACGGCGATATCGATTGGAACGGGCTGAGGAGTTGGCTTAAGGATAAACCGGACTGGGTGTTTGGTTGGATCGGTTATGATGCACGCAGAGCGGTGGAGCAATTCGATAAGAGTTCTTTTAAACCCGGAATCATGCCCGTGGTGTGCTTCATCAAACCAAAGCATGTGGCGCGCATTTCAGGTGGCAATTACACGATGGAAAAGGGCGGTTGGAATGCCACTTGGAGCGAGTGGTTAAATCCGAGTGAGGTGGATGATGCCGGTCAGCAAACGGTGAATTGGCAGGCGGGTGTATCCCAAGCGGACTATCGGAAACATGCGCAAGACCTCATGGAGCAGATTCATTTGGGCAACATCTACGAAGCAAATTACTGCATTGATTTTTTTGCTGAAACATCGCTGAACAATCCTCGTGATGTCTGGAAGCGCCTTTACCAAAAAACCAAAGCACCTTTTGCGGCTTATGCCGAATGTGGACCATGGCATGTGTTGTGCGCCTCACCGGAGCGGTATTTAAAGAGAGTCGGAAATACGATAGTCTCCCAGCCTATCAAGGGAACAGCGCGCCGCAGTGCTGATGCAGCGGAAGATTTACGACTTAAACAGGCGCTGGCAACTAGTCGTAAGGAACAAGCGGAGAACGTAATGATTGTGGATTTGGTTCGAAATGACCTTTCCCGTTATGCTGTCCGCGGCACTGTAAAAGTGGAGGAGTTGTTTGGGGTGCACACCTTCGAAACGGTGCACCATCTTATTTCGACTATCCGTTGTGAAGTGGAGACCTCTTGTGATTGGGTCGATTTGATGAAGGCCTCTTTTCCGATGGGCAGCATGACCGGTGCGCCGAAATTGAGCGCGATGAAATGGATAGAACGCAACGAACGTGTATCGCGTGGAGTATACTCAGGTGCTCTCGGCTATATCGAGCCTTCGGGTGACTTTGACTTCAACGTTGTTATCCGAAGTATTCAGTATCATGCAGACGAGCGGCTCATGCAGTGCCATGTGGGAGGCGCAATTACGGCATTGTGTGATTTGGAGGAAGAGTATCAGGAGTGCATGCTCAAGGCATCAGCGGTGCTCGGCGTTCTGCGGTGATTGTTTTCTATGGTACAAATCGATGGCGACAAGAATTGCCATGAATCCCCAAAACGGTACTGAGGCTTTGTCGGTGTCCAAATAATTATTGAGCACTCCGTGAATGAAGTATGTCATCAAGCCGAGATAGGCTGCAGCAACGAGCGTTTTGATATTGCGTGAATCCAACGCGTAAAACAGACGAAAGGAGAGTGCAGAAATTCCATACAGTAAAGCGAGTACCAGCAGTGTTCCCGGCACTCCTTGTTCGCTTAAAGGTCCAAGGTATTCGCTGTGTGCATTTCCTCCCGTACCCTGGTTGGTGCTGATGATGGTTCTGTCTTTAGCGCGCTGAAACGGTGCGTAAACGAATTGGTAGGTGCCGGGCCCCCAGCCAACCAAGGGGCGTTCTTTAAATAGTTCAATCGCGCAGTTCCAGCGGTTCAATCGTTCCAGATTACTGGCATCACTCGATACATTGGAAATGGAACTCACGTGTTCATCGAGTTTGTCGCTACTCTCTTGCTTGTTTTGTTCAAGGCTCATCACGATATCATCCCAACCAACCAATAGGATTGAGCCGATAACGGCACCACCAATCAAGAGATGTTTGAGCTGAATACGCAGCAACATGACCGCCAAAATGGCGGCTGCACCAATGATGGAAATCCATGCAGCGCGCGTGTAGGAGAGGATGATTCCGGCGGTGAGTATGAAAAACCCAATGCTGAGCAACACGCGCACGAGCACATTCATGCCGCGTTGCATCCACAGGCCGATAATGATAGGAAAATACATCGCCAGCACAGCACCGTAACTTGTGTGATCCTTGAACAACGGTTCCATCACCCAGTGCGCGGAGTCCTTGTCAAAGCCATATTGGGCGTGACGTGTAATCGTGTAAATGATGACAATGCAGAGTGTAAATAAATAGAGCATCAGGAACAAGCGCATCTTTCGCAAGTCTTGAAAGAGGTGCGTTGCGATGAAATAGAACGACGCTATAAACCAAAGTCGCGTAGCCAGAAATTTGATACTCACGATGGGATATTCGCTGGTCACACAGGTCAGCGCCATCCATGCCAGGTATGCATAGATGATATAGCTCACGGGATGAAAAAAGATGCGCTTGTCGATGCTCTTGCCTGAGAGCAATTTGAATAAGAACAAAATCAGTATTCCAAAAAGCAAAGGCTCCGTAGGCAAGTACATGCCCACTTGTGCAATTTCCAATTCCTCGAGGTTGATGCTGAGCGGTGTGCACAGCGTTACAAACAGAAGGAGATAATCGAGATGGTAGATGGCTGCCCACACCACCAGCAAACCCGCCGGAATCAGCATTACGGCAAATTGCTCGAGGTAAATACCCGCGCACATCACGGCGATGAAACACCCGGAAAGCAGGTAAATCAAGCTCTTCGATATGCGTGAAACACCGGTCATGATTAAATCCGGCCTTCGCTGCGCAGACGCTTGAAGTTGTCGATGATGAGTAAAAGAATGAATGTGAATACGAAGGCTGACACAGTGCTCATGGCCACAATCAACCAGCGAATCGGAAATGATTTTTTGTCTGCGGCACTGGCATAATCCACTACGCGCATCACCGGAATATTACTCTCAACGTCGATCTTCATCAGGTCGTAGCGCTTACGCAAGACATTGAGTTTTTCGTAGGCTTCCTTCAGGTTCGTTTCGAGATTGACGTAGGTGGTTCCGTACTTCGATAGAAAATCCATTTGCGCTTTGAGCTGTTGCGCTCGGTCGGGATGCCCCTCTGCGATTGCTGTTCCGTACATCTCAGTGAGTGCAGCAATTTGATCGAGGTAACTGTAAACCCCCATCTCTTGCAACACCTTCATAGAATCCTCCATGACTTGCACCTCATTCAAAACCGATTGCAACGATGTTTCGGCGTATTTGAAAGCGGTCATCGCACGCTCACTGCGCATGCGGTTGGCGACAGAGTCTGCGAAGAGGGCGATATCGTTGGCCATGTCGCGCGCACGTTCGGGTTTTTCATCCAATACAGCAACTTCCACCGAGCCAAATTTGGTAAGCTCCGCAGAAACATTATCCTGATACTCGCGAGCGATGAGCGTGTTGGCACCGCGCTGGTCGCGTTGAATATCGTACACATCCCACAACTGGTATTTGTCGATGACCTTGTTGCGCACTTGATCAGAATTGATAATCTGAAGCAGTCGTTCGGCATCTTCTTCCTCCCCGAACGTGAGCAAGTCTTCTTTCTGCACATCTTCTAACAGCTGAGCACCGAAGGAGTGTTGTTGTTCAGCATATAGCACAACCGCACTTTGGTATCGCTCTTTCAACAGTAAACTCACCACGGCGGAGAGAACAGCCGCAGCCATGGATACCAGCATGATGGGTTTCCGCCATTGATAAAGCAGAATGAATAAGTTGCTTGATTCAAGCGAAGTCTGACTTTTCGTGGATGAAGATTCGTTCATGGGAGCGGGGTTATACGTGCAAATTTAGCGGTTTTCGGTGGTGCGAATTTCAGTAGACGCTCGCTGTTGCAAGAGCGCCAGAAGATCTGACCATTGAAGCATTTTCAATCCAAGGGCTGAAATCAAACAAACCATAAGGGTAATTCCGAGTTGAAAGAGCCATGGCACCGATGTTTGTTTTAAAAGCAAGACTGTTGTCGTGGTGATAATCAAATAGGCGAGCAGCGCAAAGATGAGTTTGCGTTTCAAGGCAGCGAAGTGTTGTTGAATTGGTAATAGCTGCGCTGCCAGTACGATTACTTGCATAAAACATGCGGCTTTAGCGGCGCCAAGTGCGCCTTGCTCCGGAACGTAAAGCACATTCAGCATTAAGTTGTATAGCATCGCTAAACCGGCAATGACAATAAGCGGTCGCATATTCCCGGAGGCCGTGAGGAGAGTTCCCGTGATATACTGCATCGAGAAAAGAAACGCACTGAGCATTACCCAAGGCAAAACCTCCGCTGCCGCTTGAACAGGTGTGTCGTAGATTAATGCTAAAATCCACTGCGGGTAAAACAGACCAATCAAGGTTGCTGTCCATGCGCCTGCGAACAGAAGTTTAGTGGATTGCTCGAAGAGTGGACCAATTGATTGGCGCTGTTCGAGCAATCGGGAAAACATCGGCAGAAGCAATCCCGCGAAGAGAAAGGAAAACATATTGAGGACATCCCCCAGGCGATAGGCCATCGCATAAATTCCGGCTTCATGACTACTGTGCAAACGTTCGAGCAGGATTCCATCTTGTCTATTGGCCAGCATCGAAAGGAGAATCAGCAATGCGAACGGTGCACTTTCACGCAGAATACTTCTTGATAAAAGTGGTGCCGGCGATGCTTGCGATGATGCGCGCTTAGTAACCAGTATCAGAGCAACTACAAGCGAAAGCGCATAGGCCAGTGTTTGACTATAGACTAAGTATTCGAGTTTGAAGTCGTTGCCATTTTCTGTAGTGATGAGCAGTCCTGAAAGGATAGCAATCAAAAGGGCTCTGTCGAGGATCGATAGCACACTATCTGCACGGAAGTGATGGAGTCCGGAGAGAAACGAGCGGAGAAATTGAATACCGGTAGCGAGTACCTGATTGAAGGCAAGTATCAACAGCAGCAGCACTTCGCGATGAGCGTAATGCATGAGGAATGCTGTGATGAGACAGATGAGCACATAGGCGCTTCCAAGGATAAGACGAATGCTGAATAGTTTGCGCAGTCGTTCAGCCGGCACAAATCTCCATTGCGCAATGAGGCGATTGTTCCAATTGGTGATTCCTAAATCAGGAATAATGTTGAAGATGAACGACAAATTGAGCAGCGCGAAGTACAGGCCGAATTCGTCCGGACCGAGTCTATCCTGAACCCGTGCCTCAACAACAAGCACATATAGCGGTTTTACGAGCAGGTTCAACCCTACAACGAGCAGTAAGTTGGATAAAAATGTTTTTCGTATCGCGCTCATGAGTGCGTAGCGACAAAACTTCGGTTAGTTGTTAAGACTGAAGCGCAGTGCAATACCGGTTGAAATATTAGACGTCGGGAAGGACGTTGAAATTTTCGGTTTGTTGAGTTGGTGATCGTAGAAGAATCGAATGGTGAGTTTGTCACTAACCGCCATGTCGGCACTAGTCTTCAAACTGTACAAACGTTGACCTGCTGTGGCTTGGCTGGTTTGTTCTACCATCTTGCGAATCAAGGTTACGTTATCTCGCACAGTGAGGTCAGCGCGCAAGTTGAGCGTGGTATTAGCGAGCATTTTGATGGGTAGCTTACTCTTCTTCTTGCGGAAAGGATTAGGCACTTCGGTGATTTTATAGCCGAGTCCCAGAGTCAGCGCATTACTCTTCGTTTCGGTAATTTGATAATTGGTCAAACCAAGGGCAAGCGTACGATCCTTTTTGTATTCGACTTTTACCTGCGGCTCGTTGGTCTTCTCCTTGTTCTTCTTCTTTTTTGTTTTCAAGGTCATATCAAGTGAAAGCGGTGTAATCTGCTCCGAGATATTCACGCTGTTGATTTGACGCTGTGTGATGTAGTTCGGGAAATCACTTTGATCAAGTGTTGTGGGCAGACCCGCATCGTTTGGTGTGTAATTCAAATTGCTGACGTAGCTTGTCGTGAATGTTGAGCGGTATGAATGCTTCAAGTTGAATTGCTTGAAGTATTTTTTGATGGATGGAATTTTAGAAAGTCCGTCGTAAGTCACACTCCAGTTGGGCTGCACTTTTGTTTTGAATGGATTAGCGCTTACTTCGTTGACATCGCGCCCTGTGTAGGCTGCAATGAATGCGGGGATTACAACATCCTGTGAGGTCGGTCCCCAACCGCTGTAGTAGCCGTTCACTTCGGGATTTGCAACTTGATACGTTTCATTATTCAAGCGCTCAGAGAAAGTCAAGCGATTCTGCAGGAAGGCATCAAACGCATCGTTTTGATATTGATTAGTGGTGTCGTCTTTAAAGAATGCCGTTGGCCATGTAATCACAGAAGCGCTGATATTGCCTGTTTCCATGGGGGAATCAAAGACGTAAGTGCCTGTTTCTTCATCCAATCGGAAGAAGCTGGTGAGATTTCGTCCCTCGGTGCGGTTGGCAGTGATTTCGACTTTAAAGCTCTTGATGGGTTCGAGATTGATTTTGTAATTCCACGTCTCAGAATACGTCTCGTTGTATTGCGTATTCAGGCTTGGAAGCTGCACGAGCCATCCGTTAGCGGCAGCATTCAGCGCGAAGTTTTCACCCGTTGGATCTCCCCAGATATCGGTGTTCTGTTGACCCGCAAGGAATGGAATACCGGGAGCATTGAAGCTTTCGTCCATGCCCAGGATTTTTGAAGGCTGTTTGTAACCGGGTAGCAACATACCTTCGTTACGCGAGTAGGTAGCTGAAGCATTGCGCACCATCATCAGGAAGCGAAGAGCGGTGTGAACCGGATTGATTGGGTCACGTTTTTCTTCCTTATCCTTTTCATCATTTCCAAAACCATCTTTCTTGGTTGGATCTTCTTTTTCATCCTTCTTCTTCTTGTCGTCTTTTGGTTTTTTACCGGTATTGATGTCTTTCAAGAGAGGAACCTTGTTGTACAGCGTTTCGAGATTACCCTGCACGTTGAGTTGCAATTGACGTGTGTTTTGAATCGTATTGCCGAGCGAGTCCTGCGAGAACGGGGCGCGATCCCAACGGTAGGTGGCCGCATAACGCGCATCGCTGCTGAGGAAGTCAATCAAGGGGAATTTCTCAAACGGTAGTTTATAGCTCAAGTTGACGTTGTGATTGTACGTCGTGTTGGTTCCACCGGATTGAATATTCGTCCACACTGTATCCTTGTAAGC